>VFZP01000064.1 GCA_016871115.1 Acidobacteriota bacterium | reverse complement strand
TACGTCAAAACATTTCTATATAAAAATATTATTTCTAGACAATTTCTTACCTCGAACAAGCAGCCACGCTGGCTCGGGAGCAGGCGCTGGAGATTGTCGACATCGCGGGCTAGGACGGGCTCATCATTTCGTCGGCGCACTACCCATGACGGTTCGGCCACCGCAAGAAGTGGCTGGGCGAAAACATCGACTGGCCGGCGCTGGGCGCGTTTGTCGAGATCGAAGAGTTTCCCGGTTCTTCGGCGCTCGCCTTGCTCGCTGTGCGGCGCGTTGGCGCGGCCGAGGGCGGGGCCCTGTACATCGTCGGCGGGCAGCGGCTAGATAAGGATTTTCTCGACACGTTAGCCACGCCGCGCGGCATGCGCGCCATCCTCTATCGCGAAACCGGCGGGCGCGATTGGGCGCGTTCACTTGGCTATGAAGAAGAGAAAGTGATTAGCCTCGTCGAGCGGATCCGCAAGCTGGGCGAAGAGACCAGCGTGACGATCGCCTCCGGGCTCGGGCCGCCGAAGACCGTGCATGGCATTCCGCTGTTCGGGCGCTCGGAGGCGCTGCTCGGCGTGTTGCTGCTCACCAGCATTCGCGAAGAGATGTGGACGCTCACCTGGTACATCCGCCTCGTGGGGCTTGCCGGCGCGCTGGGCGGGATTGCGCTGGGCATTGCTTTTGCCTGGTGGGCCACGGCGCGCATCACGCGGCCGGTGCAGGAACTGGTGTCGGCCGCGCGGGAGGTGGCGGGGGGGGTAACTGGCAAGTGAACGTACCGGAGACCACGCGCGATGAGATCGGTGAACTGGGACACGCGTTCAATCAGATGACGCGCGAGTTGGGCGATCAGCGTGGGCGTCTGGTGCAGATGGAGCGCGCGGCGGCTTGGCGCGAACTGGTGCGGCGGCTGGCGCATGAGGTGAAGAACCCGCTGTTCCCGCTGCAACTGACCGTCGAGAATATGCAACGCGCGCGCGACGCACATCCCGAGTAGTTTGACGAAGTGTTTCGGGAAGGGGCGTCGACGCTGCTGGCGGAGTTGTTGCAACTGAAGTCGATCATCGGGCGATTCAGCGACTTTGCCAAGATGCCGTCACCACGCCTGGAGCGCGTGGTGTTGGGTCAGTTTCTGTCGCCGATCTTGAAATTGTTTGAATCGCAATGGACCGCGCCCGGCCAGCCGCCCATTCGCGGACGGCTGGAGTTGGACGATGACGCGCTGGCCGTGGATGCTGACCCCGATCTGCTTTCGCGTGCCTTGCGCAACCTGATTCTGAATGCCATGGACGCGATGCCGGCCGGCGGCGCGATTGTGCTGCGCGCGCGCCGGGAGGGTGTGGAAGCGGTGGTTGAAGTGAGCGACTCCGGCGCGGGCCTGAGCCGCGAAGAGTGCGAGCGTCTGTTCACGCCCTACTACACCACCAAACAGCACGGCACGGGGTTGGGCCTCGCCATTGTGCAATCGGTGGTGAGCGATCATGGCGGCAAGATTTCGGTGGAAAGCGAACCGGGGCAGGGAGCGACGTTCCGTATGTCGCTGCCCGCGGCGAAGTAAGAGGAGAGTGGACGATGGCGCAACTCCTGATTGTAGACGACGACGCCAATAGGCTGGCATCGCTTGCGCGCGCGTTCCGTTTGTCGGGCCATGAAGCGACTGTGTGCGACAACGCCGCGCGGGCTCTGGACCTGGCGCGCGGCGGCTCGTTCGACATGATGCTGTCGGATGTGGTGATGCCGGGCAAGGACGGACTCACGCTGCTTGAAGAGCTGCGCGCGGCCAACATCACGCTGCCGGTGGTGATGATCTCGGGCCAAGCCACGGTGGATATGGCGGTAGGCGCCACTCGCTTGGGCGCGATCGATTTTCTTGCAAAACCGCTCACGACGGAGAAGCTTCTGCTGACGGTGGAGAACGGGCTGCGCCTTACGCGCCTCGAAAAAGAAAATCGCGAACTGCGCCAGCGTGTGGGCGGCGCGCACGACATTATTTGGGTGAGCGAGCCGATGCGGCGTTTGATGCTGCAACTGGAACGGGTGGCGCCGAGCGAAGCCCGTGTGTGCATTCTGGGCGAAACGGGCACGGGCAAGGAACTGGTGGCTCGCGCGATCCACGAGCGTAGTGGGCGGGCGCGGGGCCAATTTTTCACGTTTAACTGCGCGGCGGTGCCGGCGGAGTTGATCGAATCGGAATTGTTCGGGCACGAGAAGGGCGCATTCACCGGCGCGGCCGCGCGCCATGCAGGCAAGTTCGAACAGGCGCACCAGGGCACGCTGTTTCTGGATGAAATCGGCGACATGCCGCTGGCGATGCAGGCGAAGTTGCTGAGGGTGCTGCAGGAGGGCGAACTGGAGCGCGTGGGCGGCGACAAGCCGATTCTGGTGAATGTCCGCGTGGTGGTGGCCACGCATCGCGACCTCGATGAACTGGTGCGCGCAGGGCATTTCCGGCAGGATCTCTATCACCGCGTGTTTGTGTTTCCGATGCGTTTGCTGCCGCTGCGCGAGCGGCCCGGCGATATTCCCGTACTGCTCGGTCATTTCGCCTCGCAGGTATCGCGGCAGAACGGCTGGAAGCTGAAACCGCTTGAGGCAACGGCGGTGGGGCTTCTTGAAGCCTACCGCTGGCCGGGCAACGTGCGCGAGTTGCGCAACGTGGTGGAGCGGCTGTTGCTGCTGGCCGACGGCGAAGTGGACGAGGCGTCCGTGCGCATGGCGATGCCGGCGAGCAGCAGCGGCGGTGCGCCGCGTGCGGAGTTGGTGGCCGGGGACGGTTCACTTGCTGACCGCGCGGCGGCGTTTGAGCGCGAGACGTTGCTGGCGGAGTTACGCCGGCATGAGTTCCGGATGACCGAGGCCGCGCGCGCGTTGAGTCTTGAGCGTAGCCATCTCTCCAAAAAGTGCTAACAGCAAGAGATCGACCTGCAGAGCTTGAAAAAGCCGGACTGAGTCGGAACGCAAGTACTTCCGCCGCCAAGGCGGCTAGTAGAACCGCACGTTGTCGAGTTCAAGCCACCCCAACGTGCCTGGACCGCGTGCGATTTCAAAGGCGAGCACGGTGAGGCCGGCGGGACCCGTGAGTCCCAACGCGGAAAATGGCACGCGCTGGCGCTGCCACTTCGCGCCCGCCCGGAACGGCGCGGACGGGAACTTGTTGTCGCGCACGCCGCGGTGCTGAAAGATCAATTTGTAGGGCCGGCCATCGCCGCGGGTGTCAAACTCAATGCCCCGGTAACGCGACGCATCCACGGGTTCCACGCCACCCCGGCTGAGCGGTAGCCACACCTGCGCATACGGCGCCTCCTTGTCGCCCATGCGCGCCTGAATGGCCAGCGCGTGGCCTTTTCCACCGGCGCGCAGAATCTGCTGGAACAGCAAGTGCGAGTTGTCGTGCCCGGGGTCCGACGCATTCACACGGAGCGTGTCAACGCTGGTGCGCTGCGGATTCTCCATGTCGTCAATGATCGGCTTGGCGGTGAGCGCGGGGAGCGGCGTGACCTCCGGCGCGGTGGCTGTGCGGCGGATGGCACCGAGATCGAGCGCGCGGCCTTCCATCCACACGCCGGCGACGCGGTAGAGATCGGCAATGCGTTCGTGCGGCTGGCCGTCGATCAACACAAGGTCAGCCAGTTTGCCCGGTTCGATGGTGCCGCGCTCGGCCGCCACACCGAGGGCGCGGGCGGAGGAGGAAGTGGCCGCCGCAATTGCCTCCAGCGGCGTCAACCCGGACTCCACCAGGAGTTCGAGTTCGCGGATCGACGAGCGGCCGTGAATCGTGCCGGTGACGCCTGCATCGGTGCCCGCGCCGATGCGCCCTCCGGCGCGATGAACGGCCGCTACGTTCGCCGTCAGATTGCCCCAGCGGCGGCGGCGCGGGGCCGTGGGTGGGTTGTCGGACGAACTCATGCGCAAGGCGGCGGCGAGGCCGGCAGGGTCGAGAAACGCAGCCAGCACGTCGCGGCCGGGCCACTTTTTCGATTCATAGACGGCCAGCGTCGACACATAGGTGGTCTGCTTGTCACGCAGCAATTTCAGGAACTCGTCGTCTGCACGCGCGTCGCCGATGCCGTGCGCCAGCACATCGATGCCGGCGCGTACGGCTTGCTTGGCGCGTTCGAGCGTCACCGTGTGCGTTAACACTTTGATCCCCTTGGCGTGCGCGTGCTTGACGATCGCGGCTAGCGTGGCTTCGTCCATTGAGGTCATGTCCGGGCCGGCGCCGTAGCGCCAGCCATCGGTGAACACCTTGATCGCGTCGGGCTGATAGGGCAGCCAACGTTCCACTGCGGCTTGGGCTTCGCGGGGCGTGGTGACTTCGAGCGAAAAGAAGTCGCCGCGGCCCGCTTCGGCGCCGTGCCCGCCTGGCGTGGTGATGCGGGCGGCCAAATGCAAGCGCGGCCCGATGACCCGGCCGTCGCGCAGGAGCCGCCGCATGGGTTCGAAGGTCTCCGGATAGGTACCGAAGTCCACCGCCGAGGTGACGCCATGCAGCAGATAGGCCGCCAGATTCTTCGCCCAATCGCCCTGCAATCCAGGCAGACCGGCGTACGGCAGGTGGGTGTGCAGATCGAACAAACCGGGAATCACCGTGCGCTCGGCGGCGTCTATCACCTGCGCGCCCGGCACCTCGCCGCTGCCGCCTACTTCGGCGATTCGCCCGTCGCGCACCACCACGCGGGCCCGCTGGGCGGGTGCGCCGGTGCCGTCCACCACCCATCCGCCTTGGATCACCGAGACGCTCTGCGCGCCCAACCAGCCCGCGCCGCACAGGACCACGGCCGTCCACTTTTTCCACATAAACTCCAGCATGAGGCCGCAGGCGTGTAGAATCAAGAAGGTCTTACTATGCTTCGCGTAGCGTGCCTTTCGAGTTTGCTGATCATCACGAGTGTTCTGGCTGGATGCGGAGGCTCCGGCAGCGGTCGCGATGCGCTTCAGCGGGAACGCGACGCCATGGCGGAAGAGGCGAAAGCAGCCAAGCGGCAGCAGCAAAGTGGGAATCCCGCGGCGACCTCTCCCATCGCGGCGGTGAACACGGCTGCCTCCCAGCCTGCCTACCGAGTCCCGGCCGGCACAGTCGTGGAGGTGTTGCTGTCGAGGTCATTGTCTTCGCGCACGGCAGGCACAGGCGAGGAGTGGCCCGGCAAGCTGGCGAAGGATCTGAAGACGGCCGATGGGCACGTGGTGATGCCGGCCGGTTCGGAAGTGGTCGGACGCATTGTGCTGGCGTCGGACGGCAGCGGTCTGCGCCGGAAGCATGAACTCGGACTGCGCCTCTATCGTATGCGCAAGAGTGACAAGGATCCCTGGGTAGACGTGCTGTCCCGCACGTCCATTCAGGAAGGCAGCGCCAACGCTCCGGTGGTGCCGCAGGCGCAACACCTGCTTACGTTTCAACTTTAGTCGGCCGCGATGTTTCCGTAGTCCTCACAAACCACTTGCCTCCAGGGGCCGTGAGCTATATTCTAGGTTCCTTGTGTGTTTGCAAAGAGCACGGGTTGGTGTGAGCAGGAGAGCGACGACGGATGGCATCAGTGGACTTGGTATGGAAGAACGGACGATTTGGACAAACTTCGCGGCGGGACACCTGGTGGTTGGAGCCGCTGCTGGTTTTTCTCGGTCTCGGGGCGTTTGTAGTTTACGCCACGTGGGCTGCCTTTCAAGGCAATCACTACTGGCATAACCAGTACCTGTCGCCTTTCTATTCACCGGAGATTTTTGGCGATTCGCCGCATTCGCTGTTCGGTCCGAAGCCGGCCTGGTGGCCTGCTTTCATGCCGTTTTCTCCCGCGCTGCTGATTCTGTGGGCGCCGGGGCTTTTCCGCTTCACCTGCTACTACTACCGCGGCGCGTACTACAAAGCGTTCTGGGCCGACCCTCCGGCCTGCGCTGTGAGCGAGCCGCGCAACGGGTATCGCGGCGAGAAACTCCTGCCGCTGGTGCTGCACAATGTCCACCGCTACATTTTCTACGCGGCGACGATCGTTTGGTTCTTCCTGCTCTACGACGCCTTTGTGGCGTTCCGGTTTCCTGACGGGAGCCTCGGCGTTGGCGTGGGTACGATCGTGCTGTGGATCAACGTGATTTTTCTCGGCGGCTATGCGTTCGGCTGCCACTGTTCGCGCCACTTGACCGGTGGCTTCCTCGACGCCATCACGTCATCGCCGGTGCGCCATAAGCTCTACAACGCGGTGAGCTGGCTGAACGCGAATCACAAAAAATGGGCCTGGGCGAGCTTGTTCTCGGTGGCCTTCTCTGACATTTATGTGCGGCTGTGCTCGATGGGCATTTGGTCGGACTGGAGGATCCTCTAAGATGGCCGGTTACGTGACGCACAACTACGATGTGCTGATTGTGGGCGCGGGCGGCGCGGGATTGCGCGCGGCGATTGAAGCCGCTTCCACCGGGTGCAAGGTTGGGGTGGTGTGCAAGTCGCTCCTCGGCAAGGCGCACACGGTGATGGCCGAAGGGGGCATGGCTGCGGCCATGGGCAACGTGGATGACCGCGACAACTGGCGCGTGCATTTTTCTGACACCATGCGCGGCGGGCAGTATCTGAACAATTGGCGCATGGCTCAACTCCATGCGCAGGAAGCGCCGGACCGCGCGCGCGAGCTCGAAGCCTGGGGCGCGCTTTTCGATCGCACGCGAGACGGGCGCATTCTGCAGCGCAACTTTGGCGGCCACCGCTACCCGCGCCTCGCGCACGTGGGCGACCGGACTGGTCTTGAGATGATCCGCACGCTCCAGGATCACGGCATTCACAGCGGCATGGAAGTGCACATGGAGTGCACGGTGCTCACGCTGATGATGGACGGTGGCCGCTGCGCGGGCGCGTTCGGCTACCATCGCGAGCGCGGCCAGTTCATGCTCTGGCAGGCGAAGGCGGTAGTGCTCGCCACCGGCGGTATTGGCCGCGCCTTCAAAATTACGTCCAACAGTTGGGAGTACACGGGCGACGGGCAGGCGCTGGCCTATCGCGCGGGCGCGGAACTGATGGACATGGAGTTTGTGCAGTTCCACCCCACCGGCATGGTGTGGCCGCCTAGCGTGCGCGGCATTCTCGTTACCGAAGGCGTGCGCGGCGAAGGCGGCGTGTTGAAGAATCGCGACGGCCAGCGGTTCATGTTCGACGACATTCCGGACCTGTACAAGAATCAGACAGCCGACGGCGAAGATGAAGGCTGGCGCTATACGCAAGGCGACAAGAACGCGCGCCGGCCACCCGAGTTGCTCACGCGCGATCACGTGGCCCGCTGCATCAATCGCGAAGTAAAGGCGGGCCGCGGGAGCCCGCACGGCGGCGTGTTTCTCGATATTGCCTGGATCAAGAAGCACATTCCCAGCGCCGAAGAGCACATCAAGAAAAAGTTGCCGAGCATGTACCACCAGTTCATGCAACTCGCCAACATCGACATCACCAAGGAGCCGATGGAAGTGGGTCCGACAACCCACTATATGATGGGCGGCGTGCGCGTGGATGGCGACTCGCAGATGTCCACCATACCCGGTCTGTTCGCGGCTGGCGAAGTGGCGGCCGGTCTCCACGGCGCCAACCGGCTGGGCGGCAACTCGCTGTCGGATCTGGTCGTTTTCGGCAAGCGCGCCGGTGAGTACGCCGTCAAGTTTGCGCGCGAGAACGCGGTGATCCATTCCGACGAGACGCAGATTGGCGCGGCGATGAAGTCGGCACTGGCGCCCTTCGATCGCACGGCCAAGGAAGGCCCGTATCAGATCCAGCACGATCTGCAGGATAAGATGCAGGACCTCGTCGGCATTGTGCGCTTGGAAGATGAAATGCAGCAGGCGCTGGGGGTGTTGGAGGGGTTGAATCAGCGCGCTGCGCAGGTGTCGGTGGAAGGGAACCGGCAATACAACGGCGGTTGGCACACGGCGATGGATTTGCCGAATCTGCTGATGGTCTCCGAAGCGATTACGCGCTCGGCCATCCTGCGCAAGGAAAGCCGCGGGGCGCAGTTTCGCGACGACTATCCGTACAAGGATCCGGAGTGGGGCAAGTATAACCTCATCACCAAACAAGGCGCGAACGGCGAGATGATTGTCGAGAAACGCGAGATTCCGCCGCTGCCTGCCGAGCTCAAGCAGATCATCGAGGAGATGAAGTAGCCATGGCCCAGGCCACTTTCCGAATCTGGCGCGGCGACAAAAACGGCGGCGCGTTCAAAGACTACATGGTGGAGACCGACCAGGGCATGGTGGTGCTGGACGCGGTGCATCGCATCCAGGCCGAGCAGGCGAACGACCTGGCGGTGCGTTGGAATTGCAAGGCGGGCAAGTGCGGTTCGTGCTCGGCCGAAATCAACGGCATGCCGCGCCTGATGTGCATGACGCGGCTCGATCAGCTCGATCTCAGCATGCCGGTGATCGTCGAACCGATGCACGCGTTTCCCTCGATCCGCGATCTCGTGACCGATGTTTCCTGGAACTTCGAGGTCAAGAAGAAGATCAAGAAGTTCAAGCCGCGCAAGCCCGACGCCCCGGACGGCACGTGGCGTATGCAGCAGGCCGATATCGACCGCGTGCAGGAGTTCCGTAAGTGCATTGAGTGCTTCCTGTGCCAGGACGTGTGTCACGTGCTTCGCGAGCATCAGAAACACGATGAGTTCATCGGGCCGCGGTTTTTGGTTTACACCGCGGCGCTGGAAATGAATCCGCTGGACACCGAAGATCGCGTGGCGGACCTGAAAGAGCGCGACGGCATCGGCTACTGCAACATCACTACCTGCTGCCGGCAGGTATGCCCGGAGCACATTACCATCACTGAGAACGCCATCATTCCGCTCAAGGAGCGCGTGGTGGACCAATACTTCGACCCTTTGAAAAAGCTGTTCCGTATCTTTGGCGCCTGAAGATAGGAGGTTCCCTGTGCATGAACTCAAGCCGTTGTCGCCGGAAGCCGTTGACGGCGCGTTGGCCAAGGCGGAGCGCTACCGGTTGCTGAACGAACCGGCCGAGGCGGAGAGTATCTGTCTGGATGTGCTGGAGGTGGACCCGGGCCACCAGGCGGCGTTGAAGATCCTGAGCTTGGCACTGAGCGATCAGATCACGCGGGAACGCGAGGCGTTTCAGGAAGCGCTTAGCGCGGCGGCGCGGCTGGACGATGAGTACGACCGGCTGTACTTTACAGGCATCGCCTGGGAGCGCCGGGCCAAAGCCCGCCACGAAGAGGGCGGCCATGGGGCCTCCGAAGTAGTCAGCGATTGGATCAGCCGGGCGATGGACAGTTTTGCCCGCGCCGAAGCAGTTCGTCCCACCGGCAACGACGATGCCCTGCTGCGCTGGAATACCTGCGTGCGGTTCCTGCAACGCCATCCGCGGTACACCGAGGTGGAGCAGGATTGGGGCGAACCTCTCATGCTTGAGTGACTGGGTGATATGCTGGACGAAAGATTGGATTCTCCGCGCACAATGTTCGTCCCTTCCGGCGAGTTGCTGTCCAAAGTCTATGACGAATTGCACCGTCTGGCTTCCTCCTCTATGCGCGCTGATTTCGCGCGCGTCCGCGCATCAAGGACGATACCGAAGTAACCGGCGCGGACTTTGCCAACTACGACGTGGCGCTCTTCGGCGACAGCCCCGGGCCGACCGCGAGTATCAGGCCGACTACAGCATGCCAACGCTGGGCGACTGGGAGATTCTCAAGGTCGACGGCACCGAAACGCCCGAGGCAATGAAGGCGGGCCTGTGCGATGATTTCTGGAGGAAGAAACCATGACTTGCCCCGGCCGCCGGTTACGGCGTCACCAGCGCGGAAAACTTGGACCAATCTAAATCGCGCCACATGAGCGCATGGCGGTAGCAGCCCTGCGGCGGGGCCCGGTCGTAGGTACTCACCCACGCGCCCGACACAATCTGTCCGTTTACCACCGCGGCGCAGCGGCCGAAGTTGCTGATCATGGCAATCTGCACGGCGGCGCGTCCTAATCCTGCGTCGAAGTATTCCGGATTGTCCGTCACGACCGGGCTGCAGTCCGGTGCGGCCTCGCCGGCGCGGATATGGCCAATCACCTGATAGCGGCCGTCCCGCTCGGTCCCCTTGTACGCTACGAGACAGGCTGGCTGCGCCGCTTCGGCGGGCGTGAGTGCGGCCACCCGCGCGACGGCCTGATCATGCGCTTCCTTGGAGTTCCAATACCAGGCGCCTTTGGCGTTCCCTCGCGGCGGGTTGGCTGCTGCTTCGGCTTCGGCGCGCGTCACTTTGATGTAGTGCTCCAGGCTCCGCTTGCGGACTTCGTAGTTGCCCGGCCGCGTGGTCTTCAGCGCGCCGTTGTTTTTCTCAAACCGCTCCCACTCGGTGCGCTCAAATTCAGGCGACTGCGCTTCGGCGTTTTTCTTGCGGTAGCCGTGCAGCCGCCGCTCGGCCGACTGCAAATCGCTTTGATACTTCGGCAGTAGCGCTTTCAACCAGCGACCCGAGGGCACCGGCGCCCATGGGTCGCGCCCTTTGCGAGTCAACAGCAGCAGTTGGCCGTCGCACAGCGGGAACCCGCCCACTCGCGCCGTCTCGCGCGGCCGCAGACAAAACTCCACGGGCGTGCGGTCCGGTCCGCGGCCTTCCGTCGCCACCAGCGGCTGATTCACGTGGCTCGGGTAGGTGTTGAACAGGTAGGAGACGGACTCGGTTTCCCCGCGCATGCTCTTGCGCCACTCGCCGTTGGCCGACTGAATGTCGTCGTGATAGAAGGGAAAAACTCCGAGTTGGAAGGGCAGGGGCCAGCGGGCCAACGGCGCGGTGGACGTAGGCGACTGGCTGCGCCCCGCTCCCATCGTAGGGCCGATTCGTTTACCCAATAGCCCTGGCCCCGCGATCCCTCAGGCGTGGCTTTCAGCGCGGCGGCCAGCGCGTCGAGGGTTTTGTTGATCTGCACGCGCTCAGCCGCGGTGACCGCCGGCAGGCCCTCGATGGGGTGAACGTTCAAGCTGTCATTGCGCCAGTGCACGGGCCGGAGCCACGCTGTGCGAATCCGCGGATTCGGCGCCACCACCAACCCCTCCGGATCGCCGGGCGTGAAGGCCGGAGCGCCCTTGGGGGGATAGGCGGGGGCTGCGGCTGGGCGAACACCCAGTGCGAGGCAGTCGCAAGGAGGAACGGGAGGCACCGCATCTGCCGTTATGCGGGGTTGATCGTCTGCATCGGCACGCGGTACTGCCCGGTGAACACTTCGCCGAACAGCCCAAGTGTTTCGGCATGGATCGCGTTGTTGGTGGCCAGAAGATGCGGCCCGCGCATGCCGCGCGGTTCGCCCTTCATGTCGGTAGACCGGCCGCCTGCTTCTTCCACCAGCAGTACGCCCGCGGCCATGTCCCACGGGTTGAGTCCAAACTCCCAGAAGCCATCGGCGCGTCCCGCGGCGACATACGCAAGATCGAGCGCGGCCGAACCGCTTCGCCGCACGCCGTGCGTGGCCATCGCTACCTGATGAAAGAAATGAACGTTCACGCTCTTGTGGCGCTTGAAGCTGGGAAAGCCCGTGATGAGCAGGCTGTCGGCCAGGCGCGCCGCCTTCGACACATGCATGCGCTTGTTGTTCAGATACGCGCCGCCGCCGAGTTCAGCCGCGAACATCTCGCCGCGCACCGGTTCAAACACGACTCCCGCAATCAACTCGCCGTTGCGCTCCAGTGCGAGCGTGGTGTTGAACATCGGATAGCCGTGCGCGAAGTTCGTGGTGCCGTCGAGCGGATCGACATACCAGCGGAACTCCCCGCCGGTTTCATGCCCGCCGCCTTCTTCGGCCACAATCGAATGCGACGGAAAATGCGTGCGGAGCCGTTCAACGATCAGTTTTTCGGACGCCTTGTCGGCCTCGGTCACCAGATCGAAGTCGCCCTTGAGTTCATAGCCGATGCGCCGCTCAAACAGATTGGCCAGCAGTGCGCCGGCCTCGCGCGCAATGTCGACGGCGGTTTCCAGGTACCCGGCGGCCACTAAACGGCGGCCTCAAACAGGTACTTGATTTCGTTTTTGTAGATGAACAGGTTGGGCGCGCCGGTGCGCGTGAGGCGAATGAAGTTGCGATCGTAGTATTCGATGGTGCCGGTGTACTCGATGTTGTCGGCGAGCTTCACCACCACTTTGGCCTCGCTGTCAATTAGATGGCGCAGATACTTTACTTCTTCGAAGGTCTGTTCAGGGGCTCTGGTCTTTCCGGTTTTACTCATTTAGTCATCCCCATAATATCCGTCACGTGTGGAGGCCTGCAAATCGGTCCGGCGGACCTTAACCGCCACCCGGCGAAACGCGTCGCGCGAAGGCGGCAGATTCTTTGGATAATAAGTCAACAGGTACTGCGTACGCAGGTCGCGTAGGATGTCGGTGAGGGCGCGGTCCAGCGTGGGGCCGGCCGAGGGAAAGAAGGCGCGCCCGCCGGTGGAGCGGCTGATTTGCGTCAGCGCGTTTTCACCGCCAATGTTGCGGCCCGCGTCGTTGGTGATGGGTATCACCACCAGCGCATACAGCACGGCATCGGCTTCATGGGCGGCGCGCAACGCATCGTGATAGTTCTTGCGGCTGGTGGTATCGCCGCCATCGGTCACTACCACCAGCACGCGGCGGCCCTCGCGCCCGGCAAGTTGCTCCTAGACAAGACAATCGCGTCGTAGAGCGACGTGCCGGCTTCCGCTTTCAGATTCGGCAGTGCTTTTTCAATGCGCGCCGGATTGCGCGTGAAGCTGGATTGCAACGTGACGTCGTGATTGAACGAATAAAGCGCGAGCGAGTCCGCGGGGTTTCCTTCGCGAACGACCGCCTTCACAAACCGGCCGGCGGCGTTGAGTTCGTACTTCAGGTCTTTGGCCGTTGAGGCGCTCGTGTCCACCAGGAGTGCGATCGACAAGGGTATGGCCGTCTGCCGCTCGAAGGTGGAGACCTGCTGCTCGACGCCTGAATCAGACACGAGGAATTCGTCCCGCTCCAAGCCGCCCACCAGTTGCCCATCGGGCCCGCGCACGTTGACCAGCAACCGCACCAGGCGCACGTCCACGCGGAAAACCGGATCGGCGCTGGATTTTTGCGCCGCGGCGGCTGCAGGAGCAAGCGCAAGCAAGTCGCGGCGCGTAATGGTCATGGAGCCGCCGCCCGGGCCGTCGCCTTGAGCGCTTCATCCCAATCGCCTTCCACCCAAACCTCACCGTCGGCAAAGTATTCTTTCTTCCAGATCGGCACGGTTTTCTTCAGGCGGTCGATCGCTTCGAGCGCGGCCTCAAACGCAATGCGGCGGTGCGGGGAGGTGACGGCAATCACGACGCTCGTCTCGCCAATCAACAGCCGGCCCAGCCGGTGCACAATGGCGATGCGGCCGATGGGTTTTTCCGCTGCGATTTCGCGCGCCAATCGCGCCATCTCTTTCAGCGCCAGCGGTTCGTAGCACTCATAGTCGAGGTAGCGCGTCTGGCGGCCGCGGGTGTTGTTGCGCGTCACGCCGTGGAACTCCACCACCGCCCCGTCTTCGCCGCGCAGGATGCGGGACTGGATGCGTTTGGCGTCGATCTCGTTATGCGTGATGGCGACGTAGTTTTCGGAGGCCGGGTCGATGTCCTCGCGCGTAAGCGTACCGCCGGTGCCGCCGCTGACGGGTGGCAGGAACGCAATCTCGTCTCCGTCGGTAAGGGCATCTTCGCGGGTGGCGAACTCCTGATTGCGCGACAGCAGCAAGCTGCCGCTCAGCGGCGCAAGGGCAGGGAAGCGGATCGCGTAGGCGTCGTAAACGGCGCCCAATGTGGAGGCGGCGGCCACCTCCGCCTCCTCTTCTGAACGTCCCACGGCATCTCGAACCGGACCGAAAAACAACACGCGAATCCGCACAGGTTACCTATCTCCCAATGCTAACAGACGCTCCCGCGCGCACCCGGGTTCCCCGGCAAGCACGCTACACTGATGCTTTTACAACATGGCACCGCATGAGACCCAGCTGCGCGTACGCTACGCCGAAACCGACCAGATGGGCGTGGTGTATCACGCCAATTACCTCGTCTGGATGGAAGTCGGACGGGTGGAGTTCTTCCGCGCGGCCGGGCTGCGGTATCGCGACTTTGAGACGAACGCGGGGCTGCACCTGGCCGTAGCCGAAGCGCAGGCGCGGTATCTGGCGCCCGCCCGGTACGATGACCCCGTCATTGTGCGCACTTCAATGGGCAAGGCGCGTCCGCGCATGGTGACGCTGGAGTATGAGATCCGGCATGGCGAGACTAGCGCGCCGCTGGCTACGGGCTTCACCAAGCATGTGTTTCTCGCCGCCGGTACGATGCGGCCCGCCAAACTGCCGCTGGAGTACTATAGCTTGTTCGGGCTGGAGTGATCAGCGATGTCCTCTATTCTGCTTTATTCGTTGGGTCTGTTCGCCTTGGTTGCGTTGGGGTTTGTGGCGTTGCCTGTGCCGCCCGCCACGCGTTCCCGGGCGCTGGCCGTTTTTCTTGGATCGTTGGCCGGGATTCTGGCAGTGCTGTGGTGGCCGGCGCCGCCCAGCCGCACCGCTCGGGGCAAGCGGCTGATTGACCAGGCTCTGCCGCGCTATCAGTTCGCTGAACGGCATCGTACGCGCATCTGTGCTTCCCCAGAGCGCATCTTGGCATCGGTCGGCGAGGTAACGGGCGAAGAGATCCGCTTGCTTGACCTGCTCTTTGCCCTGCGCGGTTTTCGCCGCGACGGCGAGGACGCCGACAAGCCCCTGCTGCTCGCCATGACGGAAAGCGGGTTTGTGTCGCTTACCGAAGGGGCGGGCGAAGAACTCCTGGTCGCCACCGCGGGCGAGTTCTGGCGCTATACCGGGCCGCTCTCAGCCAATCATGAACTGCGCCGGCAACTGGACGCATTTCGCGGAAACCTGGCGGGATTTGCCGCCTGGAATGCGGGCGGAATGCCGCGCGCGGTGATCAACTTTATTGTGGAGCCTGCCGATCTTGGCTGCCAGTCGCTCACCACCGAAACTCGGATCGGGATTGCGAATCCGGAGATGGCTGCGCGGTTTGCGTCCTACTGGCGGGTGATTCAGCCGGGCAGCGCGCTGCTGCGCCGCAGTTGGCTCGACGCGATCCGGCGGCGTGCGGAGCGGGGGCAATGAGGCGGCCACGCTCGACATGGGACAGCGTGTTACTGAAAAAATCTCCTCGCCCCCGGCGGTGCATTGAAACGGTACCAGACGCGGCGAAGCTCCAGTTCGCCGTGCGGTTCCGGTACGTGCCGTCCCTGAAATCCGTTCGGTAACAAAACCTAGTGCCGAGGCTGTATGTAGCATGACTGATGTGCCTGTACCGGCCGGAAGGCGTGCGAGTACGGGCGTAAGTCCGTCCGGACCTTCGGAGTCTTGTGGCGAGGGCTTATTCGCCTTAACTTCACAAGTGATGCGAAATACCCGGATTCGAGCCTTCACTTCACTTCACTGCTCTTGCTCGTCACCGTCAACGGCTGGGCGCGGCCTGTTCTTGTTAGCTCCGCTGCTCCGCTCGGTAGTTCTGAACTTAGCGACCTTACACGAGGGCAGTTGCCCGCCGGGATGCTGGTGCGCGCCAGTCTGGCGGCGGCGCACGACCTGCCTCCCGGCCAAACGGCAACGCCGTTTGCAGCGTTGAATGCGGGCCTCGATCCGGTTTCAAGCGAATGCCTGTGCTTGAAGAAGGGCAACCCAGCCATCAATGGCCAAGGTTCGCTCGGATTGCCGTCACACGGTGGTTCGGCCAGCGATGACGAACAGACCGTCGCCACGCAGGTGCCGTCAGCCTTTCGAACTTCCGGCTTGACGACATCGTCTACGGCTTCGCTCGAACTGAATCGCTCGGCTCGGTCTCCCTTGGGCAACGAGACAGTCGGCTTGGCGCTGGCCGAAAACCAGTATGAGACTGTGACGCCCAAGTGGGAACTCCAGGGTGAGCCGAACGGACGCTCGCAAATGGGGCAAGCAGGTAGTATTGGCCGCGGCGGGCTGTTGAATGGCGACGGATCGTCCAACCCGGAAACGGTCAACAACGCATTGTCAGCTAGTGTGGGCAGTGCGGCCACCTTGATGGCCGAGCCGGATGAGCCGACCGGCACGTTGGCTTTCGGAGAGTTGAAGACAGGGCCCACGCCAGACTCCGGTCTGGTGGGCGTTGGTACCTCCCCCGAACGGACGCTGGTAACCGTCGCCACCGGGGCCTATCTGCCGGGTGCCACGCCTGTTTCCCGGGAGGACACGGCGCTCAGCCAGCGCGTCAGCTTGAGAAGGCTTACATTGCGTCCACTCCTGCGTCTGAGTTGGCTGCGGCGCGGGCTCCGGGGTGGGGTGGTGGGAGTCAGAGCGCGCCGGACAATGGCGCGTCCGGTCAGGCTGGGGTGAACTCTGCTTCATCGGCTCCCGGCGTGCCGTGGCAGCACATGCGGGTGGCTGCGTGCGAGGCGGGCGACGGCGGTTCGCAGGAGCAGGTAACCGCAGTCGAAGAGATCGCCTCGACAGTCGAATCAGCCCGACCCGTCGTGGTGGCCGCTGCCCAGAGCACGAGGTTGGAAGAGGCCGTAGCCGCAGTGGCGGGGGTTGACGTTGTGGTTGCGCCGGTCGAAGTTCCTGCGCAAGTCGAAGTTGCGGCAGTGACAGTCGCTCCGGCCGCCGATGCGCTAGCCGCTGCGGTGAACAAACCCCGAACCTGGCAAGCTGGCCCTGATCACCATTGGCGCTTTCCTGGTGGTGGTTTCTCAGCTCGGCAAACGCAACAAGACGTCCTAAGGCGCCCCGAGGAAAGACACAATCACATGGATTACTCGATTCGACATCTGGTCTCTGCCGGCGGAGTGGCTCTGCTGGCGCTTACGGTGGGAATGTGATTGGCTCGGCTCGGTTTCCCCTTACGGGCCATGCCAAGGAGGAGGCCGCGGCGAGCGGAGCAATCGATGTTTCTAATCTGACTGGCGACTATCACGCCGTGGCGCTGACCAACGGCGCGGTGTACATCGGCCAGCTTTCCAAGTCTGACACCGGGATGCCGATGCTGCGGAACGTTTTCTACGTGCACTGCGAAACCGACAAAGACACCAAGCAGGTAACCAACGTGCTGGTGAAGCGCGGCAAGGAGTGGCACGGGCCGGACTGCATGTTTCTCAACCCCGAGCACATTCTCTTGATTGAGCCGGTGAACCCCAACTCCTGGGTGGCGGATCTGGTGCGCGCCGGTAAAAACTAGACCTGCGCGCGACGTGCCGCGCTAATATCTACCCATGCACCGCGCATGGCTGATGTTGTTTGTAGCCGCAGTGGGCTTGGCCGAAGACGGTCAGCGCCTGCTGCGGCTCGATCATTATGTCCCGGTCCGCTCTATCGCGCCGTCGATCAACGGACAACTGGCGCAGATTTATGTGCGGGAAGTGGCGCAGGCCGGCTTGGCGCTGCGCTCCGGGGCCGTGCGCCCGCCGGTGGTGTTGTTCATTCACGGGGCCGGTACGCCAGCCGAGGTGGCCTTCGACGTTCCCTATCGGGACTGTAGTTGGATGGCCTATCTCGCCAAAGCGGGCTACGACGTCTTTGCGATGGACATGACGGGCTACGGACGTTCCACGCGGCCCGCGCCGATGAACGATCCCTGTAATCCTGCGCAAGAACAGCAGCGGCAGTTTGTCGCGGCGCCGTGCGCTAGCACAATCGAACGTATCGCTACGATCGAATCGGACTGGCACGATATCGGCGCGGTGGTAGACCGGATCCGCGCGATGCGCGGCGTGGACAAGTTGAATCTGGTGGGCTGGTCTCTGGGCGGCCCACGGGCGGGCGGCTATGCGGCACAGCATCCAGACAAGGTGGCGCGGATCGCACTGCTTGCTCCGGCGTACTCTGGCGGACGCTCCGCGCCGCCTGCCGGTCCGCCTAACACCGCCCCAGTCAACACGCAATCGCGCGCGGACCTGGATGCCAATTGGGACCGCCAAACGGGGCTGCCCGGATCAATTCGACATGGCGGCGCGCGACGCCGTGTGGGCCGGCATGCTGGCGTCAGACCCGGTGGGCGCTACGTGGGGCGCCGGCGTGCGCCGCGCGCCGAACGTAGGTGGCAGTGCACGGGGGTGGAGCCCGGAGGTGGTGGGAAAGATGCGCACGCCCGGGCTATTCATCGCCGCCGCGCTCGACAAGCAGGCGCTGCCGGAGCGCGTCCGCGCGCTGCACGCAAACGACGGCGCTTCGGAGAAGGTTCTGCTTGACCTGGGATGCACTTCGCACAACGCATTGTGGGAGCGAAACCATCTGCTCCTGTTCCAAGCGTCGCTTGAGTGGTTCACCAAAGGAACGGTGAACGGCAAAACGAGCGGCGAAACGCGGCGGGGCTACTAAGCTGACCGCAGCGCAGACTGCGCGGCGGGCGTCTTCCGTTCGAGAAACGCCTGCCCCGCCGACGCTCCGTAGATGCGCGCGCACTCCGCTGCGAGCGCCACCAGCCGGCGAGCCGGGGCAACTCCCGCGGACCGGCACAGGCCGGGCAGCGTGTCCAGCACAAACCCGCTCGAAGACAAACCCACGGTGTTGGCGAGCAGGGCAAAATCTTCCAGGTATTCCTGCCGGTTCTCCACTTTCTTGATCGCTCCCGGGAGCGCTTTTGCGGTTCCGTAGGCGGCGGAAATGCTTTGTTCGGCTAACGTGACCAGTGCAGGCAATGCTTCGCGCACCGGCACCAGCGCCGGCACCAGCCGCTCGGCGTCCTTGCTGTCTTCCATCTTGGCGATGGGCACCGCCGCCACCAGCCGTTGGAGCCACTCTACGGGCGCATCCTCGGAGAGCGCGGCAATGGCCCGCACAATCTCTTTGGTTGTGAGCGCGTACGCCTGGATGCAGGCGAGGGTGCGCGGATCGCGGTTGACGGCCGTGATGACCTGGCCCATGCCATCATCGCCGAGATCGGCCAGGGCCGGTCCCAGACCCGCAAGACCCTCCAGCCACACCGGCCGCGCGGCATCGTTGACTTTGGCCATCCAGGCAGGGAATCGAGCGGCTAGCAATTTGAGGCAGCGCCGGTCTGGATGCGCGGCCTCGGCGGCGGCGCGAAGGCCGGGAATCGCTTCGGGCGGGACGCCTGGCGGCACGGCTACCTGCTCGCCACGTAGAAAATCGAGGAGCTTGGCCGCCTCGACACGAAGACGGGGATCGTCCAGCCCATCGAAGATGCTGTAAGAGGATGCATCCAATTCCGCCACATGGGCGGCCAAGATCGGGTTGATCGGGATCAATGCGCCATTATACAGTGGCTGAATCTGCTTGCACCCCGGTTAGCACGTGGCGTGACTGGACTGGTGCGCGGCCATTGATCGCTCGCCCACTACATTGGCAAAGTAGGCCACTACGTCCGACACCTCCGCCAGCATCGCGCGTTTGCAGGTGTCGGTGCGGCAGAAGCGGGATGCAGCATGAAGCGCGAGATAATCGAGCCGCAGAAGCAGGTCTTCCACGGGAATGCGGCGGTCTGAGGAGCGCAAGTTGCGCAGTAGCGCCGTTACCAGCCGAAAGTCGTGGTCGATGTCGCTGCGCAGCCGCTCCAACCGCGTCGCTTCCACCAACGGCAGCGCCGCGCGAACCTCGTGGAACTGGAATTCGTGCGCGTGAGCAATCTCGAAGGAGTAATCCTGCGAAGTCTTAGTGCTCAGAATCAGCAGCGAAGTGTAGCGGAACCAGTAGGCCAGCAGGAGTATTGAACCCACATTTCCGTTTTGAGCCGCGCGTGCGAGTCTCTCGGATGCTCGTCCGCATCAATATCCATGAGGGTTTGAAGGCAGCGAAGACCCCTGCGGAGGACAGTACCCAATGGGTGACAAACAAAACCAGCCGTTTCAGCTCTCTTGCAACGGCCTTCTCAAGATCGACTGCCAGGGATCGCGCGTTACGTCCGATGGCGGTCTGATCCTGGTGCGTGAGTTGGACGAACGGCTGGGCTTCGGTGATCTCATGGCCCAACACCTGACCGACTCACGGCGCGGCAAGAATACCCAGCTTCCGCTGGC
>VFZP01000063.1 GCA_016871115.1 Acidobacteriota bacterium | reverse complement strand
CCGGGTTTTCTTCTTCACCTTTTGGGTGAACGACCGGTACGCTCTTTTCTTCGCCCATCCCGTTGAGTATCCATCACTTCATGCCCGACCGGCCACCCCAACTGCCGGATTTAGGATCAAGGTAGGTTTGAATCAGTTGCCTACGCTCGGCCAGGACCTCGGCATGCAGCCCAAGGCGCTCAAGATGGTTGGACCAGCGCCGATTTCCCTTTCAGGAATTACAGGGTTTGCAACACGGAAGCAGGCTCCCTAAACGATGCCCATATCCACTAAACTTCTTCGCAGAAACAGTCGCGTGCACATGATCCCATGTCTCCGCTTTTGACCCGCAATACACACAACAGAGGTCATCCGGGTCCTGCCTGAAAAGATGCATAGCTTCACGAACCCGCTCCTCGTCGTACGTGTCGCAAGGGGCAACGGCCGCGGCGAAAGCGTGATTGACCGTGGTCGTACGCATAGCAGTAATCGAGTACGGCTTGAGGTGACGCCGGACGTCGCTACACTTCATAAGAAGTCGGCTGAAGGAGAGCTCCGCATCACATTGAACATACGGCCCGCCACCCCTACTTCCGCTTCCCGATACAGTACAACCACCCCTTCGTCCGCAAGAAAATCTGCCCATCCGAAACCGCCGGCGAGCTCAGCGTGTAGTCATCCAGCGCATTCTCCGCCAGCACCCCAAACACCCGCCCGGTCTTCAGCACCACCGTCGTGCCTTCCTCGTTCGTCATGTAAATCCGCCCGTCCGCCAGCACGGGCGACGACGAATACGCAGCCGGCCTGATGCGCTGGCCGCCGTACACTTCCTTGCCCGTCTGCGCGTCGAAGCAATACACGATGCCCTTGTCGTTGATCATGTACAGCAGCTTCCCGTCCGTCACCGGCGTCGGCACGTCCGGACCGTTCGGCGTATCCCACGCCAGCACCGGCTTGCCGCTCGCCACGGGCTTGAACGCCTGCATCGGATTCACGCGCGTAGGCACAAACACCAGATCGCCCGTCACCACCGGCGACGCTACGATGCGGTTCATCGGATTGCCGCGCGGATTCATGCCGCCGCCGCGCCACAGCTCCTTGCCCGTCGCCGGATCGTACCCGGTAACATAGTCGCCGCCCGTCACCACGATCTGCGTCTTGCCCTGATGCTGAATCGTCACCGGCGTCGTGTAGGAGTCAGGCGACTCGGTCTGCGCATCGGTCGGCCGCTCCACCTTCCACAACGTCTTGCCGGTCTTCAGATCCAGCTTCACCACATAGGAAGGGTCGTCCGTGTGCATGCCGTGCAGCACCTGAATCACCAGTCCGTCCGCCATCAACAGGGGCGAAGAGCCGTAGCCATGATTCAACCCAAACTTGCCGTAATCCCTCCAGAAATCGCGGTGCCACAGCTCCTTGCCCGCGAAGTCGAACGCGCGCACATGACCATTGCCGCTCATCGCCCACACGGTCTTGCCGTCGGTCACCGGCGAGGGTGAAGACATGTTGCCCTTGCGCACCTTCGCATCGGCTGCGGCGAGTTCGCTCTTCCACTTAAATTCACCCTTGGCGCGGCTAATCGCCCAGAGCCAAACCTTGCCCTGATCCGAGGTGCTGAGGAAAATCTTGTCGCCCCAGATCACCGGCGTCGACCCGGTCACGTCCGGCATCGCCAGCTTCCATGTCACGTTCTCGGTGGTGCTCCAGCGCAGCGGCAGTCCGGTCTCAGCCGATGAGCCATCGCCGTTCGGACCACGCCAGTTCGGCCAGTTGGCCCCCAGTGCCAGCACCGGCAATATCGCGGACAAGATGAGAGTGCACATAGCGGACAGCATATCTCCTGTTATGATGACAGCTCAAGTATGACTCGCCGCGGCTTGCTTGCGTTACTCCCGGCCTCCGCCTGGGCGGAAAAGAAAAAGGCCCCGAAGCGCAGCGGCAAGCCACTCGACCTGCCGCAGTTCGAGCCCAAGAGCATGCTCCACGTGGCCGAAACGCACGTGCCGCGCTCGCGCTTTCCGCTCCTCGACATTCACGCGCATCTCGGCTGGGGCGACCCCAAGGGCGAAAAGGCCGATCTCATCCTGCCGCCCGCCGAGTTGTTGAAGGTGATGGATGCGAAAAACATCCGCACCATGGTGAACCTCACGGGCGGCTATGGCAGGGGCCTCGAAGAGTGCGTGCGCCTGCTCGCGAAGCCCCACCCGGACCGCTTCATCGTCTTCACGCAGCCTTGGTTTCCGCACGTGGCCGAGCCGGGTTACGCGAAGTTCCAGGCAGATCAAATTGAAAAGGCCCACGCCGCCGGCGCGCGCGGTTTGAAGGTGCTGAAGTCGCTGGGGCTCGTCGTGCGCGAGAAGTTCAACTCGGGCGCGCTGCTCAAAGTGGATGACCCGCGCTTTGATCCCATGTGGGAAGCCTGCGGCGCGCGCAACATGCCGGTGGCGATTCACACGTCGGATCCCGAGGCATTCTTCACGCCCATTAACCGATTCAACGAACGCTTCGAAGAGTTGAACGCGCATCCCGATTGGTCCTTCCACGGTAAGGACTATCCGAGTGACCGCGAGTTGCAAGAGGCGCGCTTCCGCGTGCTCGCGCGGCATCCCAAGACGCAATTCGTCGTGCTGCACGTCGGCAACTCCGAGAACCTCGCCTACGTGGCCGACAACATGCAGCGCTATCCAAATATGTGGGTGGAGATCGGCGCGCGCATCGGCGAACTCGGCCGCCAGCCGCGCGCGGCGCGCAAGTTCTTCGAGCGCTTCCAGGACCGCATTCTGTTCGGAACGGACGCGGTGCCGAAGGGCGACGAGTATCCGCAGCAGGTCTTCGGCGAAAAGCTCTACGAGATCTACTACCGGTTCCTGGAAACCGAAGATGAATACTTCGACTACGCACCCGCGCGCGTCCCGCCGCAGGGCCACTGGCGCATCTACGGGCTCGGGCTGCCTGAGCCGGTTTTGAAGAAGGTGTATTGGAACAACGCGGCGCGGCTGCTGGGGCTGAAGCCCATCGCGTAGACGCATACTATGCGCATAGGCCCGGGCGTGCATCTCATCGGCGCGGGGTCGCTGGGCGCGGCGATGTCGAGCCTTTGGGACTGCAACGTCTACGCGGTCGAACGGCCGACCGGTGAAGTGTGGTTGATCGACGCGGGCGTGGGGCATGAGCCCGAACGCCTCGCCGCCGAACTTGCCGCGAGCGGACTCACGCGTGTGGACACGGTGCTGGTGACGCATGGCCATCTCGATCATTCCGGCGGCGCGCACTGGTGGCGCGAGCGTTTCGGCGCGCAGATCTGGGCTCCGGCATTCACGGCCCGCGCCCTAGCAGCGGGCGACGAGGAGGCTATTCTGCTCCCGATGGCGCGCCGCCTCCGCATCTACCCCGCGGATTTCCGCTACACCGCCTGCCCCGTGGATCGCGTCCTCGAACCGGGCGAATCCATCGGCGGCGGCCTCCGCGTGATCGCCGCACCCGGCCATGCCGTCGACATGGTCGCGCTGCTCGATGAGCCCTCGGGGATTCTCTTCAGCGCCGACGCGCTCTTCTACGGCGGCCGCATCGCCTACGCGGCTGAGAACCCCGACGCGAGTCTCGCCGACTATGAACAGACGCTGCGCTCGTTCAACGACTACGCCTGGGATGCGCTCTGCCCCGGCCACGGCATTTGGGTAGCGCGCAACGCGCGGGGGCATTTGACGCGCGCACTCGCGGCGTTCGACGCTGGCGGCGTGCCAGCGAATCTGGAGTGAGTGGCGACAATAGGAATAGGCAACCATGACGATTACGATTCAGCCCGAGCATGAAAAGCTGATTGCAGCAGCCATCGAGTCAGGCGCATACCAAAGCCCCGAGCAGGTTGTCTCGTGCGCACTGGAAGTTCTCCGCGCAGCCGATGAAGAGTTGGCCGAGGACCGCGACGAATTGAACCGAAAGCTGGATCGAGCCTTTGCCCAGTTTGAGAACGGGCAGTTTTTCACTCCTGAAGAGCCGCGGACCGACATGGCCAGGCATAAGGCGAAGTGGCTGGCCCAACGGGCATGATAACCTATCAGATCTTTCCGGAGGCGTAGGATGCGCTGCCGCAAACTTCCCTAACCGAGGTCCAATGCAAAAACGAGCGCATGCTTGAGCTCGGCCATTACCGACGCGGGCAGCCGGCCCAGACGCCGTTCCAGATAAACGGTGGGAAGCGAGGAAAAGCCTGCACATTGGCAGTGGAGTCGCGATCCAAAAAGGAAAGCTTGGGGAGAGGAACTTCGTAGCGGCTTGCCCGGTGTTGCTTCGTGAGGGGAACGTAGAGCACCAATGCCCGGGGCGGATCGTCGTCGTATCGCGAGACGATCACCACCGGACGGGTCTTCGCGGCCAAACCAAGGGTTGCAAGCCAGACCTCACACGGCTGTGGGCTCATCGAGGATCTCCAGCACGGCTTGTTCGCGAGCGCGAGACCGCATCAAGTCGATCACATCAGCGTCTGCAAACTCAATCATCTCGGCAATCCGCTCTCGCACGTCGGCCGCCGTCTCTGGCTTCCGCGTGCGTAGTTTAGTGTCAAGCTTTTCGGCTAACGCATCCATAGATTGACCTCTGGATTCAGTATCGCGCACCGCGCGCGCCGTGGTAGTGTCATTACGAATGACTCGCCGGATCCTCGCCCTCCTCCTCGCCGCCGCGGCCCTCACCTACGCCGCCGATGCCCTGCCCTGGAACCTCAACGAACTCTACGCCGCACCCAAAACCGTCGACGCGCCTCACAACGGCGAGCCCGGCGTGAAGACCATCCTGTTCGAAGGCCTGCCGTTCAAAGGCAAACCCACGCGCGTGTTCGCCTACTACGGCGCGCCCGAACATACGGGCAACGCGAAGAAGTTCCCGGCCATGGTGCTCATCCACGGCGGCGGCGGCACGGCGTTCGCCGAGTGGGTGCGCGTGTGGAATCGGCGCGGCTACGCGGCCATCGCGATGGACACCGTCGGCACGCGGCCGAAGCTCGCCGCCGCCGAAGGCAAGACGTGGAACCCGGACCGCACCCGAGATGAGTTCTCCGGACCCGCCGGCTGGGGCGACTTTGCCAACGTCGATCTCGATCCGAAAGACCAATGGAGCTACCACGCCGTCGCCGCCGCCATCCGCGCGCATTCGCTGCTCCGCACCTTCGCCGAAGTGGACCCCAAGCGCATCGGCGTCACCGGCATCTCCTGGGGCGGCTATCTCACGTCGATCGTCGCGGGCCTCGATACGCGCTTCCAATTCGCTGCGCCTGTCTACGGCTGCGGCTTCCTCGGCGAAGACTCAGCGTGGCTCAAAAACTTCGCCCAACTCGGCCCCAAGCGCGCGCGCCGCTGGCTGTCGTTGTGGGATCCGTCCGTCTATCTCAGCCGCGCCAAGCTCCCGATGCTGTGGGTGAACGGCACGAATGACTCTGCCTATCCGCCGGGCTCATGGCAGAAGTCGCACCGGCTCACCAGGGGCAAGAAGACGCTCGCCGTGCGCGTCCGCATGCCTCACGGCCACCCGCAAGGTGCGCTGCCGGAAGAGATCCACGCCTATGCAAATTCAATATTGATGCGCGGCGCCCGCGCCCCGAAGATCACGCGCTCGGCCACGCGCGAGGGCAAATTCGAAGTGCGGTTTGCCGGCGGGCCCGCGGTGACAAAGGTAGAGTTGAACTACACAAGAGACGCAGGCCGCTGGCAGGATCGCAAGTGGGAGTCAACGCCCGCGGAGCTTGCGGGCGGCAAGCGCGCATCGGCCGCCGTGCCCGCGGGCGCGACGGCCTATTACTTGAATCTGTTCGACGCCGAAGGGCGCGTGGTGAGTTCCGAGTACGTGATCCAATAGCGGTCACTTCGCCAGCGGATTCGACATCGCGCCGTTCCCCGCCAGGTCCCACACCTCGACGCGCGCCCACGCCGCATCCGCCGGCACGCGCCAGGTGAACTCCTGCTCGCCGAACGCACCCTTCGTATCGAGCGGGTAAATCTCGCGCATGCGCTTGCCGCCCGCACTTACCGTCAAAACCACTTGCGAGAGCGGCAACGTCCACTTCACGCGCGCGCGAATCTCGCCACCCGTGCGCCGCAGCGAAGCAAACAGCACCTCGCCCGTGGACGTGGAGTAATCGCCCTCGCGGAACTTATCCAGTACCGCGCCGTAGCCATCGAACGCGGGCACGCGCGGCAGCCGCACATACGCCGCGTTCATATGCGCGTACACCTCGTGCGTCGGGTCCATCTGGAACACGTCCACTTCCGGGATCAGGCGTTTGCCGCCAGGGATCGCCCAATCCGCCATGTCGTCCACCAGATTCAGCGAACGCACCCCAAGCCGGCGCGTCGACATGTCCGCGGGCATCTGCTTCCAGCCCGCGCCGAGAAAACGCGGATCGCGAAAGAATTCGGCGGCGCGATACTTGTCCGGAAAGCCCAGCAAGCCTTTGGTACGCGGATGCGCGGTCCACACGATGCCGTTCTCGCGGCGCACGAGGTCCAGCATCTCCTGCGCGCTGCCCACGCGGTACACCTTGCCGAACCTGGCGTGTTGCGACTCGAACGGTTCGCCCTCGTTACGCGACATGATCCACTCAACGGGTTTCGGAAACGCCAGCATCCAGTGCCCGCCGAAATGCACATTCGCCTCTTCGCCCGGAATGATGAGAAAACCCGCGTCCGACTGCGCGCGGCAGAAGCGATAGTAGGCCTCCACTTCGCTCAGCCGCACATCGTCCACCGCCGCGGGATGGCCGCCACCGTGGAAGTCCGCAATCAACGCGGCGTCGATGCCGAGCGCGCGCAGCGTGGTCTTGAACGGCGGCGTCCACGCCGCGCCGTGTTCGGCAGCCTGCACGGAGTAGGCGAAGTGGAAGTGCGTGGCCACGCGGATGTGGTCATCGAGCGCGGGGATCTGATCGCGGTTGGTATACCGCGCCACGTCGTCCAAAACATTTCCCGGCGTTCCCGTGGAAACCTGCAGGAACATCCCCATGCGTTGTTCGGTCCCCGGCGGCGCGTTCATCCACGGATAGAATCGCCAGTTCTCGTCGGGCAGTTGCCGGATGCCCAGCGCCGCCTCGCCGCGGAACGAGCGCGCCCACACGTGCGCGAGGCTGGACGTAAAGTCGCGCGGCATGAAGTACTGGTGCGGTGAGGGGAACGCCGCCACCGCGCCGCCCGCGACGCGCGCGGCCACGGGACGCGCGCGGCCACGGTACGAAAGCGCGATTCCACCGGCTGGCGCTCGGAGGCAAAGAACGGCAGCGTGCGCTCGCGCAACTCGCGGCCGGCGTCATACCAGGCGATCTGCGTGCGCATCGTGTTGCCCGTGCCGCGATCGCTGCGCGCGTCCCACTGCAAACCCGCGTCATAGTAGTACGCCGTGTCAGGCTCGGAGGTCGATGCGACGGCCTCCTGCTGAATCAGCCGCGAGCCCGGGAAGAACGTATACGCCACGCCGCCCGAGAAGATGCCGAGCCGCAGCCCGTGAAAGTATACCTCCACGCGATTGCCCGTGGACCGCACCCGCGCCTGCGCGGCTTTGAATTCAGCCATCCAGCGCCGCGTGCCGTCGGGATGCGATGGCGGAAAATCGAAGAACTCATCGAACCCCCCGCGCCGCTTGCCCGTCTCTGCCCAATACTGCGGACGCCCGCCTTCGAGTACCGCGCGTCCGCCCTGCGCGATGCGTGTGATGAGCGCCTCCGTGGGTTCGAGCGAAAACTCGGCGCTCCACGGGCGCGACTGTTCATCGCTCCACCGCACCGTGATCGCGTTCGCCGAAGCCTCCGCTTCAACGGGGCCGCCCGCACGGAAGCCGGAAAGATCGACGGGGGCCGAGGCTGCCGCCAGCGTGGCGGCGAAAACGGCAACGAGCAGCGCGAATCTCATGGCAGAGGCTTCCATGATATGCCTTCGTTGCTGTTCCCATTGAACGCGGCTTTCGCCGAAATCTACGCCGGCGACGCCATCGCCAGCCAGCGCCGCAACTCGGTCCGCGGCGCAGCCCCCGCCCGCCGCGCCACCAAGCGCCCCTGACGAAACACCATCAGCGTCGGGATCGACTGGATCTGAAACTGCCTGGCAATCTCCAGCAACTCCTCGGTATTCACCTTGACCACCAGTGCCTCGCCCGCCACCTCGCGAGCCAGCGCTTCGAGTTCCGGCGCAATCATCTTGCACGGCCCGCACCACGGCGCCCAGAAATCCATCAGCACCGGAACCTCGGCCTGTGAGACGATCCCGCGGAACGCCTCCAGCCCGTCCACCTCAATCGGCGCGGCGCGCGGCGGCAGCACCGCCTTGCAGGACCCGCAACGCCCTTGGTCCGCCAGGTGTTTGGCTGGCACTCGGTTCTTGGTTCCGCAGGACGGGCATGAGGTGATCATCACTTACCCAGGTGCAGCACGGGAGGTTTCGGTAACACACCGCGCTCTTGACTTGTACTAGAAAACTAGTACACCAGATCACGAGGACAATCCCGTGGCTACCGCCGCCCGCAACGCCGCCGACAAAAACGACCCCCTTCCGTTCGCCTTCCGGCTGGATCTCAAGACCGGCATCCCCGTCTACCGCCAACTCATCGATCAGGCCCTCGCCGCCATCGCCAGCGCCGTGCTGGGTCCCGGCGACCGTCTGCCCACCGTCCGCCAAGTGGCCGTCGACCTCGCCATCAATCCCAACACCGTCGTCCGCGCCTACAAAGAACTCGAAATCCGCGGCGTGCTCACCACCGAGCAAGGCACCGGCACTTTCATCTCGACGCAAACCGTGCCGGTGGATGAACTGGCGCGCCAGCGTCGGCTGGAGCAGTTTGCCACCGATGTGGCCGCCCGCGCCGGGGCGGCGGGTTTTTCACTCGCCGAAGTCGCCGCCGCGCTCACCGAGCGCCGCAAACCGTCGTAACGTTTCAAGGAGTCACGCCATGTCGTTCCTTCCTGTCCCCGGGCTGGTGGCCAACGCCAAAGCCAACAAGGAGCTCGGCATCGGCACGGGCGCGCAGTCCATTTGTCCGCTCCCCGCGTGGGAACCTCCATACGCACGCGTACACTTCCACGCAGGGCCTGGGAACGCGCCGTGCGATCGTCTACACGCCGCCGGACTCCAACCGCAAACCGAAAGACGCTTCCCTGTGCTGTACCTATTGCACGGATCTGGAGATACGGAAGCGTCGCGAACCGCGGCCGGGCGCGCCGAAGCGGTCATGGATGATCTGCTGGCAGCGGCTCGCGCGAAGCCGATGATTGTCGTAATGCCGAACGGGCACATCACGCCGCCCGAAGCGCCTGAACCGAAACCCTCGGAGTTCAGACGCCTGTTCTCGTCTCGGCGCTGGGCGTGTTCAGCGGCGGCATTTTCGACCAGGTTCGGCACGTCAACGGCGGCTCGCACGCATCCCTTGTGCTTGACGCAGACCGCGCCCCTGCTGTTGCGCCGCATGCCGAGCCAATGAAATGGGCCTGATTCAGTGGCAGCACGCGTTTGACTCAAGCCACCCCGCGTCGATATGCTGCCCGAGTCTCCCTCATGCCACTTCCCATTCCGCTGCGCGGCATCGTCACGCCGCTCCTTACGCCTCTGTCCGCGCCCGGCACGGTCGATGAACCGGCCCTCGGCACATTGATCGATCACGTCATCGCGGGCGGCGTCCACGGTATCTTCATCCTCGGCACCACCGGCGAAGGCCCGGCGCTCGGGCTCGAAGCGATGCGCCGCTGCATCGCGCGCGCGGGTGCGTCGGCGCGCGGACGCGTGCCGCTGCTTGTAGGCATCACGCATGCCGCGTTTGACGACGCGGTGCTCCTGGCGCACGCCGCCGAAGAAGCCGGCGCCGCCGCCGTGGTCACCGCCGGCCCCTGCTACTTCCCTGTCGCGCAGCCGGAGTTGGTTGCCTGGTGCAAGCGTCTGGCCGGTGCCTCGCCGCTCCCTGTGTTTCTCTACAACATGCCCAGCCACACGCATGTGCAGTTCTCAGAAGCTGCTGTGGTGGAAGTGGCGCGCGTCCCGAAGATCGTGGGGCTCAAAGACAGTTCCGGCCAGGTGCAGTATCTCCACAACCTGCTACGCGCCGTTGTCAAATCGGGCGTGCGGCCGGACTTCACGCTGATGATCGGGCCCGAAGAACTGATGGCCGAGGCCGTACTGCTCGGCGTGCATGGCGGCGTCAACGGCGGGTCGAATCTGTTCCCCAAACTCTACGTCGACCTCTATCACGCCGCGGCCGCGGGCAACGTAGAACAGATCCGTGCGCTGCATGACCGCGTGATCGACCTCAGCCGCCGGCTCTACTCGGTGGGCACCTACGGCTCCAGCTATCTATGCGGCATCAAGTGCGCCGCCGCCGAGCTGGGTCTGCTGCAGAACATCCTTGCCGCGCCGTACGCTCCGTTCACCGGCGCCGAGCGTGAACGGATCGCCGCGCACATCGCCGCGCTCCGCGGATAGCCACGCCCGAGCCGCGTTAGATAATGGAGGCATGATGCGCCACCACCTCTTTGTTACTGCGCTGGCCGTGGCCGGTACTCTCGGCGCCGCCGAGTTCACGGTTACGCGAGCCAAGCGCGACGCTGCGCCCACCGCCAATCCCAAGGCCGCAGCCTGGAAGCGCGCTCCGGTCCTGCGCGGTGCGGTAAACCCAATGGGCGAGGCCGCCGGCCCGGCGGATGCGTTCGATTTCAAGGTGCTGTGGACGGACGAGAATCTCTACTTCCTGTTCATTTGCCCGTATGACCAGTTGAACCTCAAGCCGGCTCCGGACACGAAGAACGAAACCAACAGACTGTGGGAGTGGGATGTGACCGAGATCTTCGTCGGCGCGGACTTTGACAACATCACGCATTACCGCGAGTACCAGGTGTCGCCGCAAGCAGAGTGGGTCGACCTCGATATCAATCGCAATCAGCCGCTGCCCGAGGGCGGCTGGCGATGGAACTCGGGCATGAAAGTGGCGGCGCGGGTCGATAAGTCGAAAAAGATCTGGTACGGGGAGATGATGATTCCGATCCGTTCAATCATGAACCGCGCGCCCAAGGCCGGCGACAAGATGCGTGTGAACGTGTACCGCCTCACCGGCGCCGCGCCCAAGCGCACGTCCACCATGTGGACACCCACGCGCAACCCCAGCCACCATACACCGGAAGCGTTCGGCACACTGGTGCTAGGCGGCGGGAACTAGATGACACCCGCGCGTTCGCTGCGTATCTCGCACGTCGGATTACGCGGCATCGTCGGGCCCGGCGGTCTCACCGCGCGCCATGGAATTGATTTTGCCTGCGCCTTCGGTACGTTTCTACCGGAGGGCGGCGCGGTGGTGCTGGGCCGGGATCCGCGCGCCTCGGGTCTGATGTTGAGCGAAGGCGTGAAGTCCGGGCTTGCCGCCACCGGGCACGATGTGATTGACCTCGGCGTGGTGTCCACGCCGGTAACGCAGCACGCCATTCGCCGGTTGGGCGCGGCGGGCGGCATATCGATCGGCGCCAGCCACAATGCGGCCGAGTGGAATGCGCTGAAGTTCTTCGGACAAAACGGCACCTACCTTTCAACCGGAGAGGCGTCTGAATTGCTCGACATCTATCACTTGCGCAAGTTTCACTTCACCGGCTATCGCGGCCTCGGCGCCGTACGGAGTGAATCTGGCGCACTCGATGCCTACCTGACCGAACTTTCCGATGTGTACGATTTTGACCACCTCCGGCGCTTCCGCGTCGTGGTGGATTGCTGCAACGGCACGTCGGGCCTGATTCTGCGGCGGCTGATGGAGCGCTTCCATCTGCCGTTTGTGTTGATCAACGAGCGCGTGGAAGGCGTCGAGTTTGCACATGAGCCCAATACCAGCGCGCGCATCGTTGGACTGCAACTTGCGCCGCTCGTGCAGCCGCTGAAGGCTGACGCGGGCTTTCTGTTCGATGTCGACTCGGATCGCGTGGCAATTGCGACCGAAGAGGGCGATGCAGCGAGCGAAGAGATGGTGATGCCGCTGCTGGCGGACTACGTGCTGCCGCGTTCGGAAGGCAAGCTCATCATCGCGAACCTGTCGACAACGGCGCTGCTTGAAGAAATCGCGGGCCGTCACGGCGGCACCGTGGTGCGTGTGCCCGTGGGGCGGCAAGCCGCGATGGACGCGCTGTCCGCTCACCGGCCCGAGCAGATTGCCCTGGCCGGTGAAGGCACGGGCGCGGTGATGCTGTCGCGCTTCCGGTTTGTTTATGACGGCATCACCTCGATGCTCGGTATTCTTTCGCTCATGGCGGAACGGGGCGAACCGGTCAGCCGTATTCTGGCCGGTTATCCGCGCTACCGCATGCTGAAGGGCCAGGCGCCGCTGGCGCCGCGCAACGTGCCCGCGCTGTTGCTCGCCTTGCAGCAGGAGTTTGCCGGGGGCCGCCAGAACACGCTCGACGGTTTGCGCGTGGATTGGCCCAATGAGTGGTTTCATGTGCGCGTGTCGCAAACCGAGTCGATCGTGCGCGTGATTGCCGAGCGGCGCGGCGATGCGCCGCATGAGTTGTACAACGCCGTGATGGAACGTGTGTGGGGGATGAGCTGATGGCCACGGCACGCGAGCACAATCTCAAGATCGGCGTCTCGGGCATCCGCGGCGTGGTGGGCGAATTTCTCACGCCGGCACTGGCGGCTGACTTTGCCCAGGCGTTTGGCACCTACGTGGGCGGCGGCCGCGTGGTGGTGGGGCGCGATACGCGTTCCAGCGGGCCGATGATTGAGCATGCCGTCTGCTGCGGTCTGCTCGCGGCCGGCTGCGAAGTGGTACGCGTTGGCATTCTGCCCACGCCCACGATTCAGGTGTACGTGGGCGCCACGCATGCACGCGGCGGCATCGCCATCACGGCATCGCACAATCCGGCCGAGTACAACGCACTGAAACTGTTTAATCACGAAGGGCTGTTCTTCAACAGCTACGAACGCGGCGAGTTGATCGACCTTTATCATCAGAGCGATTTCCACCACTCCACCAACGCACAGATCCGCGGCATTTCCGATGACCTCGAGCGCCCCATGCGCCTGCACTTTGACCGTGTGCTGGCGCGTGTGGACGCGGCGCCCATCCGCGCGCATGCGTTTCGTTTGGGCCTCGATGCGGTGAACGGCGCGGGCTCGATCGTCTCGCAGCGCTTTCTGCGCGAGGAACTCGGCTGCACGCTCGAAGCGATTGCCGTTGACCCGGCGCAAACCTTTCCCCGCCCCGCCGAGCCAACGCCCGAAGTGCTGGGCGAAGTGGCCGCGCTGGTGCGGGACCGTGGCTGCGCCTTGGGCTTCGCGCAGGACCCGGACGGGGACCGCCTGGCGATCATCGACGAAACCGGCCGCGTGCTGGACAACAACGACGTGCTGGCGCTGGTGGTGGACGCCGTGCTGGTGCGCCTGCCCGGCGACGTGGCGGTGAACCTCACCACCTCCGCCGCGATTGACGATATTGCCCGCACGCATGGCCGCCGCGTCTACCGCACGCCGGTCGGCGAAGCGAACGTTGTAGAACGTATGAAGGCCGTGGGCGCGGTGATCGGCGGCGAAGGCTCGAGCGGCGGCATCATCTTCCCCGCCGTGCAGTACTGCCGTGACAGCTACACGGGCATGGCCTTCGTGCTCGACCGTCTGGCCGCCACCGGCGAGCCGCTCTCGTCGCTGGCCGCGCGCCTGCCGCGCTACTTCCGCAAAATGGGAAAGGCCGCGTTTGCCCACGGCCGGCTCGGGCCGCTGATGCAGGCGGTGGAGGCGGCGTTCCCGGATGCTGAGATTGACCGGACCGATGGACTGAAGCTCATCTGGGCGGACCGTTCCATTCACGTGCGGGCTTCCAATACCGAGCCGCTGTTGCGCATGTCTGTCGAAGCACGTCAGGAAAGCGTGTGCCAGGATCTGTACGCCCGCGTGTCCTCCGCGCTCGGATAGAGCTTGAAATGTATCCGCAACGGATAGATCATCGGGCCATCACCAGGCCGCCGCGCCGCTCACGCCCGCCGTGCTGCACATCTATGGCTCGATCAACCGGATGATGGAGGTCGAAGTGAGCCTCGCGCGGCTCCAAGCACGCGGTCTCGCACGCAGTTGGTTTGCCATGGCAGCCGTGCTGGCGCTGATCTCCCTGGCGCTGCCTTCGGGCGCGGCGTTGAGGTGGCGTTCCTCACGGCTTCACGCTGCGGTAGCCTATTTCGCTCGCGCCGGGGCGTCGGCATCGCTTGCCTGATTGGCGCGTCCGAACCAACCCGCCACCTTCTCCTTGATCCCGCCCGATGCCACCTTCGGCAGTTGCCGTACGGCGGCCGTGCGCACCTCCCGGAACGCCGCTCGGCGCTGACGCACGGCATCAGGCAGAATTGAGCCGGCGAGCGACACCATCCGCTCGATACCCTGCGCAAAGCCGCGATTCATCGCCGGCTGCGCGCGATGCCCGGCATCAACGGCGAGCGCATCGCCGGCGAGCGCCATGCCGTGGTGATAGAGAATGGCGGCGGCAATCGCACCCTGCGCGAGATCGTCACCGGCGGTTTCCACCAGATGCCCCAGCGCGTGCAACCCCTGCTTGCCGACGGTAAGCGTCATGGTCGCGGCCACTTCGAGGCCCTCGGTGGCAAGCCCGGCAAGCGGCACCCCGTCCAGGCGATTGAGATGCAGCAAATCATCGAGGTCCAGATCCGTGGACGTGATCTGCGGCACAGCCGCGTCACCCGCCGCATGGAGCCCGAGCGCCGTCTTCTTCAGCGCCAGATTGATCAGCAACGCATCCTGCCGCGAAAGATATTGGTTGACGAACAGGCTCGCGCCGCACCGTTCGATCAGCAGCCGCCAGGCCGCCAGCGACGGGCGCTTGCCCAACCGCGTGAGCACATGCAGTTGCAATTCCAGCGCCGCGGCGAAGATCGCAATCAGGTCCAGCGTGCGATGCGTGCCCACGCCCACCACGAGCCCCGTGGCGAACGCGCGCTCGATGTCTGCCCGAGCCGCCTCGAACCGCGCTTCCGGCGCGGCATGAGCGCCCAACGACGCAGACCATGCCGGTGTCGCGGCCAGCGCGTTCAGATACTCGGTCTGCCTGGTGCGGTCATCCGTCCACCGCGCATGCCGCGATGCGCCCGGCGTGGCGCTCCAAACGCCTGCCAGCCGCCAGGACCGCACGCGCCCGTAACAACCCCACGCCGCCAGAGCCGCCGCAACGCCCAATAACATTGGCAGCGCCAGAATCGTAAGCAAATACCAGTCAGGCGTACCCAGCGCCGGCGGCACAAACCCAAGGCTCACCCGGAGCCGTTCGGCGAGGCTCACGCCGTAGTGAAAGAACACCGCCAGCCATCCGGCCAGCGCCACGGCCAAACCGCCCAGCGCGAGCAAGCACAAGGCGGCCATCACGAATTGTCCGCGGCGGCGGAGTCCGGCGAGCAGGGCAGGAGTGGCGGAATGGAGAGGCTGCGCCATGTTTACTCCCACCAGTACCGCATCGGCGAGAGGAATGGAATACGGCCAGGGCCGGATGCGCGGACGCCGCGCCGCCTCTCAGTGGAGCTTGTCGAAGAGCAGCGCGAAGTGCCCGCCCTCGAGCGGATGCTTCTTTCCAAACGCCTCGTCCGCCGCCTTGAGCCTGTCCATGGCGCGAGTCCACGGCCGGCGTTCCCCCGTCGGACCGTACGTCTCCGGCGTTTGACTCGCAGGAATCGCCAACCCGTACTCAAACAACCTGGTCACGCCAAAGTCGGTTAATTCCGAGCGCAGGCCGAAGCGGCTGCCAAAGGCCTGCTTGACGATCTCTGGCGTCCGATCGGGATGCGGACTCGTCAGGCCAGCCAAACGATCCGCCGCCGCGGCGGCCCACTTGCGCCGCCACACGCTCGCGCCCAACCAACTCATGGGATACCGGAGCCGCGCCGAAGCGTGGCTGGCCGGGTTGCGCCAGAGCCAGTCTCCATTGCGTGCGCACACCACAATCCGCGAACCATGCAGCGTCAATTGCGCGGCGTGGTTGGCGGCGTTGCGCAGATCGGGCATGGCGGCCAGCGCGCCGGTGAAGGCCACTACGTCGAAGGGCACCGCGGGTTGGTAGCGATCGAAGGGAACAGTGCGAATTTCATGGATGGCCGGCTTTTTCTCGCGCGCCCGTTTGGTCATCTCGGGCGCGACGTCAATGGCCGTGATCAACTTCACAGGCATGCGCTGGGACAGGCGCTTCAGTTGTCCTCCCGTGCCTCATCCCACCAGCAGCAGCCGTCCGCGGCCTTCGTACCAAGCCGAGTAAATCGCCTCGGTAGTCCAGTCTTCATAGGCCCGGAAACAGGACAGCAGTCCTTCATAGACTGCGTCATAGACCACCGCTCGTTTGTCCTGCCGCTCCACTTCGCTGCGCCATGCCGCGTCGGAAGCGGCCTCGGCGGCGTGCGATCCGGCCAGCGCGCGCAAGCCGTTGGTCAAATCGGTGATCGACTGTTCGGGACTGCGCGTATCCGTGCCCTCATGGGCGCTCTCAGCAGCGCCGGGTTCGCGGGGCTTCAGGCCGGAGCCTTCATGGGAGGGGGGACAGTTGCTGCACAGGGTCCTACACAGTATTAGTGCCGTGCGGACGCGGAAACTCTCAGGCTATTTCGCGCCGGGCTTCAGTTTTCTGACCTTGATGTTTTTGAACCAGGCTTCGTCCTGATGGTGCTGCAGGGCGAGGCGCCCGGCAGGCTTGGGGTTGGAGAGCATGTCGCGCACCGGCGGCGCGGGTTGCCAGCGCTTGGCCACACCGGCGCGCACGGGTTCGGCATCGAGCGAGCCCTCGTTCACCTTGATGCCGTTAATCCAGTGTTCAAACTGCTGGCCGCGCACGACGATGCGGCCGGTGTTCCACTCGCCGGCCGGCTTGGCCGCGTCGCGCCGAGCAGGCTCGATCATGGAATAGAGCGCGCCGGTGACGTGGCGGCGGTCGCGTTTGGCATCCGGGTGGCGCTCGTCGTCGAGCAACTGCATCTCGTAACCAACCACGTACACCTGGTTGGGCGAGCCGGGCTTGAGCTTGGCGCGATTCGAAGAACGTTCGCGGTACTCGCGGCCCACCATATCCTCAAAGCGCGACTTTGGCGGGTGCTGCGTCTCATCGATAAAGATGGTGTCCTGGATGCGGTACTTCACGCCGGTGTTGCCGGCCTGCGCCACTTTCCAGTCGAAGACGAGTTCGAAGTCGGTAAACAACTCGCGCGTCAGCAGGTCTTCGCGCACAATCGGATCGGGCACCGTCTTCACCGCGCCGTTTTCAATTGCCCACGCATTGCCGGGGATGTTGCCTTTGGCCGGATCGAGCCAGTTGCGGAGCGTACGCCCGTCAAAAAGCAGCTTCCAGCCCGCACGCTTTTCCTCCGGCGTGAGCTGGTTGTCGGCCGCCCGCGAAACACATGCAGCGCCGAGTAGGAGCAGAAAGATGGCTCGCATCAGGCCTTCAGTGTACGATGAGGTAAATGGGGATCGTCCGGCAGGTGCGCTTCTACCCGATTAAGTCTTTGGACCCTGCCGTGGTTGATAAGGCGGACGTACTGGCTTCGGGCGCTTTGCGATGGGACCGGCGTTTTGCGCTTTTCAACCGGCAGGGCGAAGCGCTCAACGGCAAAAACCAACCACGGCTCCATCTCGTCCGCGCCACCTACGGCCTGCCGGAAAGCGAGGTATCGCTCGACGGGCGCACGTTTTCGCTCACGCGCCAGGGGCCGGAGATCGCCGCGCGGTTCACCGCGCATCTGGATCAGCCGGTGGAGTGGCACGAGGATGCGATTACGGGCTTTCCTGATGACACCGGCTCGCTCGGCCCCACGCTGATCACCACAGCGTCGATCAACGCGGTGGCAGCGTGGTTCGGAATGGAGGCCGAAGAAGTGCGGCTGCGCTTTCGCGCGAACGTGGAGATTGAGGACGAGCCGCCGTTCGGCGAAGACGCCTGGTATGGCCGCGCGATCATGATCGGCGACGTGCAGGTGGAGGCAGTGAATCCGTGCCAGCGGTGCGCGGTGCCGTCGCGCCACCCGCATACCGGCGCGCCCGATGCAGGCTTTCAGCGGCGCTTCGCCGAACTGCGCCGCGAGCACTTGCCGGCCTGGACGGCGAAGCCCGAGTTGTTCACCCACTACTACCGGCTGGCCGTGAATACGCGCATTCCGGCCAGTGAAGCAGGCAAATCGATCAGACTGGGGGCGGCGGTTGGCATTGCATAGATTGTGGGCTTTCCTCTTCCTCGCGGCGGCGGCTCTTCCAGCCGCAGACCTGGTGCTGCGCGACGAGATCGACATCAATCAGCCGCGGCCCGGCCCCGGCGCGGTGCCCGCGCGCCGCCTGTATCCGGTCTCCAACGCGATCGCCTACACGGCGTTCCGCGGGAACTCAAACTACCACGGTCTGCAGGCGACCATTGAGAAGCGCTACGCGAAGGGGCTCAGCTTTCAGAGCTCCTACACGTGGGGCAAGAACATCGACGACGCCGGCATTTTCGGCGGCGATCACCAGGACGTGTTGAATCTTCGTCTGGACCGCGGCCTGTCGCCTTACGATACACGCCACACGTTCGTTGCAAGCTTCAACTACGAGTTGCCGTTCGGCAAAGACGCCGGACGCGTCGCCGCGGCGCTGGCGCGCGGCTGGCAGGTGAACGGCATCCTGCGCCTGAGCACGGGGCAGTTCCTGACGCCGACCGTCGGCCCGAAGAACCTGGATGGATCCGGCTTCCAGCGCGCCGAAGTGGTGCCCGGCTGCAATTGGAACCTCGACAATCCGGCTCCCGGACGCTGGTTCAATCCGGCGTGCTTCACGATTCCGGCGCAGTTCTCGTTCGGCAACGCCGGGCGCAATCTCATCGAAGGACCTGGGACGCGCAACTTCGATTTCATTGTTTTCCGCAACTTCTACCTGAGCAAATCCGATACGCCGCGGCTGCTGCAGTTGCGCGGCGAGTTCTTCAACGTGACCAATACGCCGCAATTCAATCAGCCGAACGCGGTGATTGGCACTCCGAACGCCGGTATCATCAATTCGGCCGGATCGCCCACTTCGTTCCAACGCACGCAACGGCAGATTCAGGTGGCGGCGAAATTCGTCTTCTGAATCCTGGTGCCTATGACGAGTTCCTCCGCGAACGCCTTCACGCCGTTTCGAAAGCATGAACGTCAAAAGGGATATACTGAAATAAGCCCGGGAGGTCGGCGCTTGAAAGCCAGCTGGCGTAGCTATCTTTTTGTACCTGTCGTGATCGCCTTCGGTGCGTTCGTCGGCAGTATCCTCGGCCCTAGCCTGACTGGCGTGTCAGCCGCCACCGGCGACGGCAACGACGTCGAAGCCGCGCTGAAAACGTTTAGCCGCGTTTACAACCTCGTCGAGGAGAACTTCGCCGACAAGGTCACCGCCGACAAAGCCATCTATAAAGGCGCAGTGCCAGGCATGTTGCGCACGCTCGACCCGCACTCGAGCTTCTTCGATCCGCGCGATTTCCAGTTACTGCGCGAAGAGCAGAAGGGCCACTACTACGGCGTGGGCATGACCGTCGCGCCCAAGAACAACCGCACCATGGTCATCGCGCCGTTCCCAGGCTCGCCCGCCTACAAGGCCGGCATCCGCCCGGGCGACGTGATCATGACCGTGAACGACAAGTCCACCGAAAACCTCCGCACCGATGAAGTGGCGGACCTGCTGAAAGGCCCCAAGGGGACGCCCGTGCAGGTGGTGGTGTCGCGCGAGGGCGCGCCGTCGAACCTCACCTTAAACATTGTGCGCGGCGAGATTTCGCGCAAGAGCGTGCCAGAGGCGTTTTTCGTCAAGCCGGGCATCGCCTACGCCGCGATTGAACAGTTCAATGAGAATACGTCGAGCGAACTCGAAGATACCCTGAAGAAGCTCCCGGAGAGTGAAGTGAAGGGCCTGATCCTTGACCTGCGCAACAATCCGGGCGGCCTGCTGAATGAAGGCGTGGCCGTGGCGGACCGTTGGCTCGAACGCGGGCAAACCGTGGTGAAGCACAGCGGCCGCGCGCAACCCGAGCGCCGCTACGAAGCGCGTCACGGAGGGGGCGGTCGCAACTACCCCGTGGTGGTGC
>VFZP01000062.1 GCA_016871115.1 Acidobacteriota bacterium | reverse complement strand
CTGCCGCCGCCGGCTCCCAAGGCGTAGCAGCCCGCGTCCTCGCTCACCTTCGTTCCCCGCCCGCCTGCCGCGCCGCGCGTCGAATTTTCCTGTCGACGCGCGGTGTCCTATGTGTCATAGTACACCTGTGATTCCTTTCCGGCTGACTTTCCAACCCGGCGCATCGATATACGAACAGGTGGTCTACGCCGCCAAGAAAGCGACCGTAGGGGGCAAACTGCGCCCGGGCGATGCGTTTCCTTCCGTCCGCGCGCTCAGCCGCGAGTTCAAAATCAACCCCAGCACCGCGCACAAGGTCGTGGCGCAACTGGTGCAGGACGGCGTGCTTGAAGTGCGCCCCGGCCAGGGCACCGTGGTAGCGCAGCGGTCCGAACCGGCCACGCGCGGGGAACGCGCGGCGGTGTTGAACGGAGTGATGGAAGAGCTGGTGGTGCAGGCGTTGGGGATCGGCCTGGAACTGGACGAGGTGCGGGCCGCGCTCGAAGCGCAATGGCGCAGGCTGGAGGCAAAGCGATGAAGGCGATCGAAGTCCGTGCGCTCACCAAGCGGTTCCGGCGCGTCACGGCGGTGGACGGCGTTTCGCTCGACGTCGAACCGGGCAGTGTCTACGCGCTCATCGGATTCACCGGCGCGGCCAAGGCTTGGATTGCGAACCGGCCCGCTGAACTGGTGGGAGCAATGCCTGTGAACGGCGAGCCCGGCGTGGTGCGCCTCCAAGTGCGCGTGCCCGCCGAAGGCGTGCCGGCCGGCGCGGCGCCGCTGTTTGTCGCCGAGGGTGGCTTGCAGTCCAACGGCATCGCGATAACCGTGCGTTAGCCGCTAGAATAGGCGTTCTACACGCCTACTCTATGAGCAACGCCCTCGTCGACCTCTCGCGTGACGGCAACGTCGCCATCATCACCGTTAACAACCCGCCGGTGAATGCGCTGAGCCCCGGAGTGCCGGAAGGCGTCGCCGCGCACGTAGCCACGGCGGTGGCCGACCCAGAGGTCGCCGCGATAGTGGTGATCGGCGGTGGGCGCACCTTCATCGCCGGCGCTGACATCCGCGAGTTCGGCAAGATCACTGCGGGCTTGAAGCCGAAGCTCGATCTGCATCCCATGCTGAACACGATGGAAGACTCGCCCAAGCCCATCGTGATGGCGATTCACGGCACTGCGCTCGGCGGAGGGCTCGAAGTGGCAATGGCCGGGCACTACCGCGTGGCTGTGGCCGGCGCGCAGGTGGGTCAGCCCGAAGTGAAGCTCGGCATCATTCCCGGCGCGGCCGGAACGCAGCGCCTGCCGCGATTGTGCGGCGTGGCGAAAGCCGCGGAGATGTGCGCCCTCGGCGACCTGATTCCTGCGCCCGCCGCCGCGCAGCTAGGCATCATCGACCAGATCATCGAAGGCGATCTGCTGGCTGGGGCCGTGGCGTTTGCGCGTGAAGCCGCCGCGCGGCCGATTGTGAAAGTGCGAGACCGCGCGGTGGCGGCCGCCGATGTCTCGGCCTTGCGCGCGTCCGTGGCGAAGCGCATGCGCGGGCAGCCCGCGGCTATCGCCGCGATCGATGCCGTGGAAGCCGCCGCGCGCCTGCCGTTTGCCGAAGGCATCGTCTACGAAGCAGAGCTGTTTCAAAAGTGCCTGCACTCGAACGAATCGAAGGCGCTCATTCATGTGTTTTTCGGCGAGCGCACGGTGGCCAAGATTCCGGGCATTGGCAAGGATGTCGCGCCGCAGGTGATTGCGCGCGCGGCCGTGATTGGCGCGGGCACCATGGGCGGCGGCATCGCGATGAACTATGCCAACGCCGGCATTCCGGTGCTGCTGAAGGAATCCACGCAAGAGGCGCTCGATAAGGGCCTTGCGGCGATCACGCGCAACTACGCGGGCACGGTGAAGAAGGGCCGCCTCTCGCAGGCGGACATGGACAAGCGCCTCGCGTTGATCACGCCCACGCTGAGCTACGACGGCTTTGCGGATGCGGACATCATCGTGGAAGCGGTGTTTGAGAACATGGCGCTCAAACAGAGCGTCTTCGGTGACATTGACGCGATCGCCAAGCCCGGCGCGATTCTCGCATCGAACACTTCGACGCTCGATATCGACGCGATTGCCGCGGCCACCAAAGGCCCTGAACAGGTGATCGGCCATCACTTCTTCAGCCCCGCGAATGTGATGCGGCTGCTGGAAATCGTGCGCGGCAAAGCGACGTCGAACCAGGTGATCGCCACGTCGATGGAACTGGCCAAGCGTCTGAAGAAGGTGGGCGTGCTGGCGGGCAACTGCCGCGGCTTCATCGGCAACCGCATGTTTCATCAGTACGTGCGCGAGGCCTGTTTCCTGGTGGAAGAAGGCGGCACGCCGCAGGAGATAGACGGCGTGCTCTATGAGTGGGGCATGGCAATGGGTCCGCTGGCGGTGATCGATCTCGCCGGGCTCGACGTGGGTTATCGCATTCGCCAGGAATTCAAACACACCGAGATCGCGGGCGTGCGTTATCCGTTCGCCGCGGACGTACTGGTGGAGGTCGGGCGGCACGGACACAAGACGCGCGCGGGCTTCTATCGATACGATGAGAACCGCGTTGCGTCGCCCGATGCGGCAGCCGAAGCCATGATTCGCGACGCGGCTCGCGCAGCCGGCGTTCCGCAACGCGCCTTGCAGCGCGACGAGATTCTGGAGCGGTGTTTATACGCGTTGATCAACGAAGGCGCGGCGCTCCTTGAGGAAGGCATCGCGATTCGTTCGGTGGATATCGATATCGTCTACATCAATGGCTACGGTTTTCCGGCATGGCGTGGCGGACCGATGAAATACGCTGACCTCGTGGGTGTGCGCAAGGTGTACGAGCGCATCGAACACTGGCACCATCTGCGCGGCTATCACTGGAAGCCTGCGCCGCTGCTGGAAAAGCTGGCGCGCGAAGGCAAGACGTTTGCGGACTACGATCGCGCGCAAGGGGGCGGTGAATAACATGGCGGACAAGATTCTGGCCGGACGTACGGCGATTGTGACGGGCGGCGGACGCGGCATCGGCAAAGCGATTGCACAGCGTTTTGCCGCGGCGGGCGCGAGCGTGGTGATTGCCAGCCGCAAGATGGACAAACTGCAGGCCACGGTGGATGAGTCGAAGGGCTTGCCGGGCCGCATGCTCGCGGTGCCGTGTCATGTGGGCCGCAAGGATGATCTCGAAAAACTGGTGGCCGCCACCGAAGCCGAGTTCGGTCCGGCGGACATTCTGGTGAATAACAGCGCGACGAATATTGGCCAAGGCCCGGCGCTTGAAGTGAGCGACGAGGCGATTCTGAAGACGTACGAAGTGAATGCACTCGCGGCGATGCGGCTCATTCGCCTCACGGCGCCAAAGATGATGGAGCGCGGGCGCGGCAGCATCATCAACATCGCGTCCATCGCGGGCCTGCGTCCGCAGACCGGCGGTTTGGTGTACAGCTCGACAAAAGCAGCGCTGATCATGATGACGAGGGTCTGGGCGATTGAGTTCGGCGCGCGTGGCGTGCGCGTGAACGCGATTGCGCCGGGGCTGATCCAGACGGATTTCTCGGAGTTCTTCTGGAAGGACGAAGGCTATATGGGCGAACTCAAGGCGAACCAACCGATTCCACGCGTGGGCCAGCCGGGTGAGGTGGCGGGCATGGCGCTGTTTCTTGCTTCTGATGACGCGTCGTATGTGACGGGCCACGTACATATCGTCGACGGCGGGGCGATCGCTCGGTAGCCGCTACGCCAGCAGCTCGGCGGGAACGGGAAACAGCGGCGGGCGCACCGGTTCCGCCGCACCGGGCCAGCCGAAGAGCGTGGCGGTGGCGGGGCCGCAGATGCGCCCCTGGCAGACGCCCATCCCGCATCGGCTTTGGAGTTTCGCGGCGCGCCAGTTGGGCTGTGAGAGAAGTTGCGCGAGCGATACACTTTCACAGCGGCACACGATGGTGTCCGCGTCGGCGAGTTGCGTGAGTTCCGGACGGAGCGCGAACGCTGCGGCCAGCACGCGGCGGAACCGGTGCGCCTCTGCGCGCGAAGTGAAGAGCGCGGCAGCTTGCTCGTGCGCATCCGCCGCGGCGAGGCCAGCGATTTCGCCTTCAATCAGTGCCTGGTCCACGCCGCCGATTCCAGTAGCTTCCCCTGCGGCGTAGATGGCGGGTTGTGAGGTTTCCTGCCACTCATTGACGGCCACGGCGCCATCGGCGAGACGGCAGCCGAGCAGCGCCGCCACCTCAGTGCAAGGAATGAGCCCGAAGCCGCAGGCGAGATAATCGCACGCCACGCGCTCGCCGGAGTTCAACTCCACGGCGCCTGGCGTGTAGCGGACGGGCCAGGTACTGGCGCGCAGACGGGGCCCGGCGCCGAGACCGAGCGCGAGCGCGTCGCCCCACTTGCTCTGCGGCATGGCGGCGGCAAACGCAGCAAGCTTGCGCCACGACGTTCGCTCTGCAATGCGCACCACCTGCGCGCCGTGCCGGCGAAGCCACGCCGCGACTGCCAGCAGCAGCGGCCCGGTGCCCGCGACCACCACCCGGCGGCCGTCCACGCGCACGAGTCCGCTCTTGGCCAGTGCCTGCAATCCGCCCGCACCGGCAACGCCGGGAAGCGTCCAGCCAGGAAACGGGAGGAATAATTCACGCGCGCCGGTGCAGAGGATCAGGCGACCGTACGAGATTATGCCCGCCGCCGTGAGCAGGGCGCGTTCCGCATCGGCGGCCGCGATGACTGTGGTGGCCGCCAGCAACTGCACGCCAGACGGCAGCGTGCGTCCTTCCGCGCACCAGATCTGCCCACCGGGCGCGGCGTTGTTGTCGATGACGGTGACCTGCGCTCCCGCGCTCGCGGCCGCCTCCGCCGCCGCGATGCCCGCCGGACCCGCACCGATGATGAGCACCGGCGCGTGTCTGCGCGGGCCCGGCCGAGGCACGGCCGGCACACAAGTGCGAACGCCATCCACACGGCAGCCGAAGCACGTGCCCATTCCACACAACGGTTGCGGCGCGCTCATGCCACGGCCCTGCCTGGTGAGTACGGTGCGGCGGGGATCGCCGTGGCGCGCCCCATCATCTGATCCGCAACGATCGCCGCCGTACCCAGCGACGTGGTGATGCCGAGGCCTTCATGCCCCGCCGCCACCCACGGCCCCGGCTGCAGTTGCCCGATCAACGGCAGGCTGTCGGGCGTCGCGGCGCGCAGGCCGGTCCACGTTCGGATGACCGAGAGTTGTGCGAGGCGTGGCATGTAGTGAAACGCACGGCGCAGCATGGCGGCGAGGAGCGGCGAGTCGATGCGCGCGTCCGCGCGTTCATACTGGCGCGACGAACCGATGAGGATCTGGCCCGTGGCACGCGGCTGCACGTTGAACGCTACGCTTTCCGCCGCGTGGCCGTGCGCGCTTTTCAGATAGCCGAGTTCCACGAGTTGGTGGCGGAGAAAGCCGGGGTAGCGATCCGTGATCGCAAGGTGCCCTTTGCGCACGCGGATGGGTAACTGCGGCAGCAGCGCCGTGGACGCAACGCCTGCGGCTACGAGCACCGCGCCGCAGGAGATCGAACTGCCATCGGAGAACGTGACGCGGCGCGGCGCCACGCTCACCGCCGTCGCACCCGCGCGGTGTGGCACATCGCGCGCGAGCCATGCCGCGGCGGCCGGCGCGTAGACTACGCTGTCTGATTCCACGCGCAGCCCCCCGGCGAATCCCGCGCGCAACTCGGGCTCGGCGCCGGCCAGTGCGCGCTCGTCCAGCACTTCGGCCTGGACGCCATGCGCGGTGTAAAAAGAATGCTTGGCGCGCGCCGCCGCCATCTCCTGCTCATCTGCCGCCACCCACAACGTGCCGCGCCGCTCACGCTCCACTTGCGGCGGCAGATCGAGCGCGTCCCACAAGCGCGAGGAGTATGACGTGAGCGCAAACTGCGCCTCAGAATCGTCCATCGCCACGATGTGCCCCATCCCCGCGGCCGTGGCGCCACCCGCGGGCTCGCCGATCGTTTCCACGTGCAGCCCTTCGCGCGCGAGCGCCGCCGCGCAGGCTGCACCCACCATACCCGCACCCACGATCACCACATCCGGCCGCGGACTCATCGCAAGGCGATCCCGGTACGAAACGGGTCCCGCGGATCGAACAGCAACGTGGCTTCGGCGTGCACGTACGCTGTGCCGCGAATGGTGGGCAGCACACGATCACCCGCACGGCGATACGACGCCTCGAACACGCTACCCACGATGCTCTCCTGCCGCCACACGGCGCCTTCAGCGAGTTTGCCATCGGCTGCGAGGCACGCGATTTTCGCGCTCGTGCCCGTGCCGCACGGTGAGCGGTCATACGCCTTGCCGGGGCACAACACAAAGCTGCGGCTGTCGGCGTGCGCGGTGGCGGAGGGCGGTCCGAAAAGCTCGATGTGATCCACTTCAGGCCGGCCCAGAGCGGCACGGATCCGCCAGGCGAGACCGATGAGCGCATCCACGTCCCTCAGCGCCAGCACCGCGCCGTGGTCTTCGGCGAGAAAGAACCAGTTGCCGCCCCAAGCGATATCGCCGGTGACCACGCCATGCCCCGGCACATCCACGCGCACGCCACGCTCAGTGCGATAGCTCGGCACGTTGGCGATGCTCACCGTGACGCCGTCCGCTTCAAGGCGCGCCGTCACTTCACCAACCGGCGTCTCCAGACGATGCTCGCCCGGCCCGATGCGGCCGGCGTGCGCCAGCGTGACCATCAACCCGATCGCGCCATGCCCGCACATGCCGAGATAGCCGACGTTGTTGAAGAAGATCACGCCCGCCGCGCACGCGGGACTCACGGGTTCGCACAGCAGCGCGCCCACGCACACATCTGACCCGCGCGGCTCGTTGATCACCGCACTGCGGAATTCGTCCTGCTCCGTGCGAAAGCGCTCCAGGCGCTCGGCCATCGTACCCGTGCCGAGGTCCGGCGCGCCGGACATCACCACGCGCGTCGGCTCGCCGCCGGTATGCGAGTCAATGACCGCGACTCTAGAGTTTAGGACGGGTGGCGATGGCATGGCGAATCACCTTCAATACGCGGTCTCGTTCTTCGCCTTCGATCGTCAGGCGCGGCGCACGCGTGGTCTCTGAGCCCAAGCCCACTTCAGCCATGCACAGCTTGATGTACTGCACCAGCTTGATGTGCGTGTCCAGGTGCAGGAGCGGCGTGTACCAGCGATAGAGTTGCCGCGCTTCGGCCCACTGCCCGGCCATGGCGAGATCCCAGAGCTTGCGATTTTCGTCGGGGAACGCGTTGACGAGGCCCGACACCCAGCCCTGCGAACCGAGCAGCACGCTTTCAAGCACGAGATCATCCACGCCGCTGAAGAGGATGTAGCGATGGCCCACGGTATTGATAAGATCCGTGACGCGGCGCACGTCGCCAGACGATTCCTTGATGGCCACGAAGTTCCTCTCGTCGGCGAGTTCAAGGAACATGTCGAGCGTGATGTCCACATAGTACGCGGGAGGATTGTTGTAGACCATGATGGGCAGCGCGGTGGACTGCGCCACGGAGCGAAAATGCGCCATCGCCTCGCGCCGGTCTGCCTTGTAGATCATCGCCGGCAGCACCATCAGTCCGTCGAGCCCGATCTTCTCGCAATCGGCCGCAAACCGGCATGCGCCGCGCGTGGTGATCTCCGCCACACCCGACAACACAGGCACGCGGCCACCGATCGCGTCCTTCATGGCGCGCAGGAATTCGAGCTTTTCGGCATAGTCGAGCGCCGTATTTTCGCCGACGCTGCCGAGCAGAATGATGCCGTGCACGCCGGCTCGGATCATGGCGTCGAGGTGGCGAGCGGTGGCCTCAAGATCAATCGACTCGTCAGCGCGGAACTGGGTGGTGGCGGCGGGATAAACGCCTTGCCATTGGACAGGTTGCATAAAAGATTACTGTTCCACAGTCGCCTTGCGCCGGGAGGTCTACTTGGCGGGGCAATTCACCCGCACCACCGCGTTCTCGTCGCCAAGGGCCACCGCAGCTTCGCTGATTCGCCGGGCTTGCCCGACAAAGTCAGGATCAGCGGTGCACAACACAATACCGCAATGAGTGAATTGCGCCGATTGGTGGAGTCGCAGGGAGTCCCAAGCGCCGCAACTCGCGGACGACGGCGAACGGAAAATTCTCATCTGCGTAGAACCGTGCCATGGCCGGTCAAGCTTCTTCATTGGCCAGAATCTGACGATCGATCGCGGCGGCATGAACACGGGCGTACGCCCAGGCGTTGGCCAAATCTTCGGCGCGCGGCGAAGGATAGGAATCGAGTAAATCCCCTTCGTTCACGCCCTGCCGGCGATACCGCTCAAGCAACCAAACCGGAATGCGCGTCCGGACAATGCAAGGGTCTCCGCCGCACACAGAGGGGGTCGAGTCGATCCCAGGGAAATCGTCGTCGAGCTGTTGAAAAACCCACTTGAGAAGCTGGGCTTTCTCACCACGGGAGAGTTCCGGCAGGAGTTGTTGCACCTCAAGAATGGGTTCCGACATGCTGGTCTCTCATTGCCGCGAAAAATGGGGAACGCAGGGGGCGGCCGCAGCTGCTACGTCCGCATCCGGCTGTACAGATACGTCCCCGCCAGCGCGAAAACCGCCACCGGAGACCAAGCCGCCAGCATCGCTGGCAGCAGATTCACATTCCCCACTTCCTCAAACAAACGCCCCAGCGCGAAGTACGCCAGGGCAATCCCGAGGCTCACGCCCACGCCCGCCATCGCGCCGCGGTTGCCGGTCATCAGCGCAAAAGGAATCGCCAGCAGCCCGATAACCAGTGCAAACATCGGCACGGAAAACTTCTTGTGATACTGCACCTGGAGCCGCACGGTGTTGAAGCCGGATTGCTGCAAGTCCGCGATGTAGCGCCCCAGTTCGAGGAAGTTGAGTTGCTTCTCCTGCTTCTCTTCCACGAGAAAATACCCGGGTGGCTCCACCATCTCCGGAAAGGTCGTGGCGGTGAACGTCTTGTAGTCCTTCGACTCCACGCCCGCGAAGTCGCGTTGCCAGCCGTTTTGAAATACCCAACTCTTCAGCGACGGCTCCCAGCGCGCGCTTTCGGCGCTCACGTGCCTCACCAGCCGGAAGGGCGACTCGGCCAGCTCATACACGTTTACGCCCACCATCACCTTCTGCACCTGATCGAAGTACTTGAAGTTGTAGATGCGCGGTTTGCGCGGGTCCTGTCCGTTGACAAACTTACGGTCTGGATTCAAGAACGTCTGCGACGGGCGCCCCTTGATCTTCGCCAGCAACGCTTCCTGCGTACGATTGGCCCGCGGGATGGTGTAGTGATCGAAGGCAAACAGCAGGCCGCTGATGGCGGCGGCGGCGAGAATCAACGGAATCGTCAAGCGGAACAGACTCACGCCGCAGGCCTTCATCGCGGTTACTTCATTGTTCTTCGCCATCACCGCGAGCGTCACCAGCACGGCGGCCAGCACCGCCATGGGTGCGGATTGGTAGATCAACTGCGGCGTGAGGTGGTAGTGGTAGAAAAGCACCTCGTGCATGGCGATGGACCGCGCCACGATGTCGCCCAGCAGGTCGAAAAAAATGAAGACGTGCGCCAGCAGAACGAAAGCGCCCAGCCACACGGCGCAGTACGTCAGAAACGTGGTGAGGATGTAGGTATCGATGACACCCGGCACCAGGAGCGGAATGCGCGGCAGGGAGTGGGCGCGCCGGCTGGACCCGCGCGAGGATTCCCGCCACTGTTTGGCGCGCGCCCAGGCACGATCACGCGCGGCGCGGAAACGCGACAGGTAATCGCGATCGCCTGGGCGATCCACGCCGGCCAGCAGCAGCAGCCCCACGAGCCCGAAGACCACATTGGGGGCCCACGCAGCCAACTCCGGGTTCAGTTTGCCTTGCTGCGCGAGACCGATGAGGCTAACGAGACTCATGTAGTAGAGAAACGCGAGAAACACCGTGACCACAAACGCGCCGCCACGGCCAGCGCGGCGGCTGGAAACGCCGAGTGGAATGCCCACCAGCGCCAGCAACACGCACGCCACTGGCAGCGCCAGGCGCTGGTGCAACTCAATGCGCGCGTCGAGCGACCGCGTCTGCTTGGCCTGCGCCAACAGCGGTAGCGTATCCATGGCGCGTACCAGCTTCACGGTTTCTTCGCGCTTCTGATCCACATTGAGCACCTCATCCCGCTGCGGCGTCGCGGTGTTGTGGTAAAAAGTCGGATCGCGATCCACGGCGTGCGTGGTGACGTCGCGCATCGACAGTTGGATGGTGTTGCGCGCAGGGTCGGGCGCAGCCAGCGCCGAGCCGGCCACGATGATGCTCGGCGCGTCGCCGTACTCACGGCCCTCCTTTGAGCGCTCCTCGGCGGGCGAGGTGTCGGCGATGAACACATCCTTCCACTCGGCCAGCGTAGAGGCAGTGGGCTTCACATCGCGCACATAGAGAATGAGGCTCTGCCGGCTGAACTGTTCCTGGAAAACGCGTGGCTGGATCTCGGCCGTCAACTGTTGCGCGATGCCCTGGTTTTTGATGCGGTTCTGCTCACGCAGCGCCAATGGATTCAGATAGAGCGAGCACACACCCGCGGCGATCATCGCCAGCACCGAGTAGAACAAAACCGGCGCCACCACTCGCCGCGCCGGCACGCCCGCGGCGCGCAACGCCGTAATTTCCCCGTCCGACGACATGCGCCCCAGCCCGATGAGTACGCCCACCAGCGTGCCCGTGGGTAGCGCAAATACGAGCGCAAACGGCAAGAGCAGCGAGAGTAGATAACCCACGGTGGAGCCCGGCGCGGAGCCACGCAGCAGGATCTCAAACAGCTTGCCGGAGCCGAGCTGCTGCATGAACAGCACCAGCGCAAACAGCGCACTGCCCAACAACCCCGCTGTGGCCACCTCGCGAAAGATGGCGCGCGCAAGAATTCCCATAACGCGCTACTTGACCGACGAGGTCAGCGCCGGCGGCGGCACCACCGGCAGCTTCGGCCAGTCCTCCTGGCGTTTTTCGAGTTCGAGATCTTCGAACAGCACAGCCGGCGCCACCACCGAATGCAGCGCCACATGACCGCCCTGTCCCATCATCGGTAGCGGCGAACCGTTGCCTGCATAGTGAAGCGCCTGCTCGCCGGCGCCGGCCGAAATGATGTCACGGAGCGACCGCGCATTCAAGCCGCGGAAGCGCACGCCGCGAATGAGTTCCTCGCGCCCATCCGGGTACACGTGATAGATCAGCACCGGCAGCGCCGCGGGCCGCGAACTGCCGCCCCGCTGGCCGGCCGCCATGCCCTGGCGCTGGAGTTCATCAATGGAGCCACTGGCTGGGAAATCCAACTTGCGCACCAGAATGCCGAAGGGCTTGCCGCGCTGGCCAATCATTTCGATCAACTTCTTCTTCAGGTCCGCCGCTGGTACGGTCTGCTTGGCGGTGACGAATAGATTGGAGAAGACCGCCGCCTTCGCGCCGAAGTTCCCGGGCAGACGCGCGCGGCCGTTGGAGCCTTCAAACCCGCGCACGGGTAGCCGCGTCAGCAGGAAGTTCTCCAGCGTGCCCGCGTTCACCACCTTCAGCGGCTGCGGCACTACACCGTCCATGTCTACCGGGAACGTGCCCTGCAACTGCTGGCCGTTCCATTCCTCGCGCACCGGATCGTCGGTCACGTCCATCCACTCCGGCAACACGCGCGACCCTTTGCGGCCTTCCAGCTCGCTTTGCGGCACAGGAAAATTGCGGCCCGGCTCATTCACCGGCTGGCGCGTAAGGCCCATGTTCGAGGCCAGCAGGTGCGCGAACAACTGCGGCGCGGCGATCCCTTCAAAGAGCATGGGGCCGGAGTAGTCGTCGCCCACAGGCGCGTCCAGCAACGCGGTGACGTTGCGCCCCATCTGCTCCACCGCCTTGCGCAGTTCGGATTCCGGCGGCAGCTTATCGAGCGAGCGCGCCACCACCATCGCCGCGTCGCGCACGGCCATCCCGTTATCCGCTTGCGCCGAAGCACGCGCGCGGACGTAGAAGAGGTTATCCGGATAGCGGTACTCGGAGCCTTCACTATTGACGAAGTAGCTGGTGCCATAGCCCGCCTCAAAATCCACGGACGAGCCGGTCACGCGCGGAAACGCCGTCATCACCGAGGACAGGTCACGCGCCAGCTTCTTCCACTCCTCAGCCTTGATCTCAGGCTTCACGGTTGACTGGTAGAGTTGCGTGGGCTTGGCGGCGGCAAAGTCGTTGAGCTTTTCCTGCTGCGTGAGATTGCGCAGCGCGGCCCGCTTGCGCGCGATCGCTTCCACGGAGCCCTTGAACACACGGTCCGTCGCCAGCCAGAAGTAGCGGCGCAACACCGTCAGGTCGTCATCGAGCGGCACGCCGCCGCCCGCACGTGCGGCGCCAAAGAGGTCCGTATAGACATAGTTGCTGTTGTCGAACTCGGGCGAGCCAACGCGCACCTGAACGCGCGGCACGCGGGCGCGATTCTCGTCCACGCGGATCAGAGCGCCCAGCGAAGCCGTGGCGTCGAACGAGTGAAGGCTGTCCAGCCCGTACTCGATGTAGTAGAGCTGGTCATTCACGCCTTGCAGCCGTAGGGTCTTCGCACGCGCCATCTCCTCGCGCATCGCGAGCAGAATCGCGTCGTCTTCCGGCTTCTGCGCGGAGACAACCGCGGCAGCGGCGGCCAAGCCAGCCAGGATCAACGAGCGGCGGCGCATTAGTTCACGCCTCCATCGTTCGGCGACGCGCTTAGCGTGCTGGACCCGGCGGGCGCGGGCAACAGCGGCGGCCGTTCACGCGAGCTTTCCTTCTTCTGAATCTCTAGCTCGGAAACCAGCAGCGCGGGCGAAATGGCAGACACGGGCACGCTGCCGGACTCTGCGCCGCAATAGCCATTGAACACCTCCAGCTTGTCGCCCGCGGCAATGATCTTCGCAAAGCTCGCCAGCGGCGTACCCACGATGTCGGCGCCACGCACCAGTTCCTCGCGGCCGTCCACGTGGATGCGGTACACCACCAGCGGAATCACTTTAAAGGCCTGAATGCCCCGGCGCGACGTATTGGTGAATCCGCCGGTGATCTCCTGGAAGTAGTAGCCGTACTGCTTGTTCTGCTTTTTCAACTCGGCGATCAGCATCTCGCGCAGCTCTTTTTCTGAAACTGTCTTAGACGCTTCCACCAGCAGATTCGACTGCCGCGCCACCACTTCATTGCCGGGCTGCCGGCGGCCATGACCGTTTGAAACCGGGATGTTCGGAATGGGCGTGCGCGACATCAGGAACGTCTTCAACACCCCGCCTTCCACCACCGGCACGCGGCGCGCGGCCACGCCCTCATCGTCATATTGGTACCAGCCGTTCAGATCCTCACCGGCCGATTGCTTCAGCGTCGGATCGAAAATCACCGAAAGGAAATCAGGCAGCACTCTGGCGCCGATCGATTTCGCAAAGGTCTGGCCGTCGCTTTCATCCTTCAAGCGGTGTCCCTCAATGCGATGGCCGAAAATTTCGTGGAAAAACACACCCGCAGCGCGGCCCGAAAGAATCGCCGGCCCCACATACGGTTCCACCACCTGCGCGACGCGCAGCGCTTCCACATCTTTGCCCAGCTTCTCAACCGCATCCTTCAGCTTGCCCTCTTTCGGCAGGTTCTTCGCGTTGTTGGCGTCAAAGGAATCGAACGTCGCCACGTCCATGCCGTCGTCGGACTTGGCCTGCGCCGAAAGCATCACGCGCGACGTGGGACGACCGTGCATTAGCCTCGCGCCGTTGCTGGCCACGAAGTACTTCACCTCGCGGCCACCCATCGCGCTCACGCTGGAAGAGAGAATACTGGGGCGGCCGGCCAGCGCCTCGGAAAGCTTGCGGGCGCGTTTTTCCCAGTCTTTGCGCTCAAAATCCTGCGCGCCTGGCGTTTCGCGCGCGGTCAGCGGCGGAGCGTCTGAGAAGTCGTCCGACTGCTCTTTCTCGGCCACCTTCACTTCCTTGCTGGTTTTGATAGTGATGAGCCGCTCGGCGGCGAGGCGGTAACAGCGGTCTGTCTCGCGCCAGAGAGTGCGTTTGATGGCGTCCGGACTGTCGTCCAGCGCCAGCGGAACGCCCGCCGTGAACTGCGCCATCTCGCCGCGCACCGAGTGATAGTTGTCCACCTTGGGATTGCCCACGCGGATGGTCACGTCGATCGTGCGCGAGCGCCGGGCGCTTGACGACAGCAACGCGCCTTGCGAGGCCGTCACTGCCGCCGCGTCCACTTCAGAAACGGCGTAGGCGAGATAGTATGGCGCGGGGTCGCCCTTTCCCTGGAGTGCTTTATAGTTCCGGTCCAGCTCTTCGCTCAAAATGTCCAACAAACGGGTACTCTGCGCGCTCAAACACGGCACGAGTGCAAGAAAAACGGCAATTCGCAGCACAGCCTCAGCATAACAGGCCGCTTGCAGGATGCGCGAAAATAGGTGATTGCATCCTATTCACATCATCGGCGGCGGACTAGCGGGCTCAGAAGCCGCCTGGCAGATTGCACGCGTGGGCGGCCGCGCGGTGTTACATGAAATGCGTCCCCAGCGCTCCACCGCGGCCCATCAAACGGACCGTTTTGCTGAGCTGGTCTGCTCGAACTCGCTGAAGAGCGAAGGCGAGAGCTCCGCGCCGTGGCTACTGAAACAGGAATTGCGCCGGATGGACTCGCTGTTGCTGCGCGTGGCGGCGAACACGCGCGTGCCGGCGGGACAGGCGCTCACCGTGGATCGCGATGCTTTCTCCGCGGAAGTGACCGCGGCGCTTTCGGCGCTCGAGGGCATTGAAATCCGGCGCGAAGAAGTGCAGGCGATTCCCGAAGAAGGCATCGTCATCATCGCCTCCGGGCCGCTCACTTCCGATGCGCTCGCTGCCGACATCGCGCGGCTCACCGGGTCTGACCGGCTGTTTTTCTACGACAGCATCAGCCCGATCGTGGACGCCGACTCGATTGACATGTCCATCGCCTTCCGCGCCTCGCGCTACGGCAAGTCGATCGACGGGAGCGACGACTACGTCAATTGCCCGTTCACGCGCGATGAATACAACCGGTTCATTGACGCGTTGCTCGAAGCGCAGAGCCACACGCCGCACATCCCGGACGACGTGCCGTATTTTGAAGCCTGCTTGCCGGTGGAGGAACTGGCGCGGCGCGGGCGCGACACGTTGCGCTTTGGGCCCATGAAGCCGATGGGGCTCGACGATCCGCGCACGGGGCGGCGCCCCTATGCCGTAGTGCAGTTGCGGCAGGAGAACGTGCGGTCGTCGAGTTTCAATCTCGTGGGCTTTCAGAATTACCTGAAGTATGCAGACCAGGCGCGCGTCATGCGCATGATCCCCGGGCTGCAGAACGCGGAGTTTCTGCGCTACGGGCAGATCCACCGCAACACCTACATCAACGCGCCGGCGCTGCTGGATTCGACGCTGCAGTTGCGCGCAAATCGCCGCATCTTCTTTGCCGGACAGATCGCAGGCATTGAAGGCTACGTCGAATCGATCGCCACCGGTCTCCTTGCCGGACGCATGGCGGTTGAACTGGCCACCGGCACCGAACCCGTGGCGCCGCCGCGGGCCACCGCGCTCGGCTCCCTGTGCCACTACATCTCCGCCGCGGATGCGCGCGATTATCAACCCGCGAACATCACGTTCGATCTGCTGCCCGCGCTCGACGACGAAACCCGCGCAAGGTTCAAGCGCGACAAGAAAGCGCGCCATGCCGAAGTGGGCCGGCGCGCCATCGCGGCGATGGATGCCTGGTGCGGAACACCCAGCCATGTCTGAACTCGGCGAGTGGATCGAGCGGTATCTCGACGAGCGCCGCCGTGAGAACGTCTCACCGCACACGCTCCGGAACTACGGAGCGGACCTCCGGCAGTTCCTCGAATACTTCTCCCCGCCGGGCGCAGAGCCTCCTCCGCTGAACTCGCTTGACGTGGCGGCCATCCGCGAGTGGCTGGGCGATCTGCACGCCCAGAACCTCGCCGCTGTATCCATGCGCCGCAAACTGGCCGCGCTCCGCACGTTCTTCAAGTTCCTGGTGCGCGAAGGGCAGGTGCCGCGCAACATCCCCAAACTGATGCGCACGCCCAAAGCGCCGAAGTCCCTGCCGCAGATCATGACCGCCGAGCAGACCAATAATCTGATCGACGCCATTCCGGAAGCGGAGAATCTCAATCGCCCGTATCCGCGTCGGGACCTGGCGATCTTTGAAACGCTCTACGGCTGCGGGCTCCGCGTCTCCGAGCTGTGCGGCATGCGGATTGACGACATCGACTTCGCCGACCGCTCTTTGCTCATCCGCGGCAAGGGCCGCAAGGAGCGCGTGGTGCCGTTTGGCGGCAAGGCCGAAGCGGCGTTGTGTACCTACCTTGCCGAGCGCGCCCCCGTCGAACCCGGCGAGCGCGCCGTGTTTCTGAATCATCGCGGCCGGCCGTTGGGCGACCGCTCCGTGCGCGCCATCGTGAAGTTCTACTCGACGTATCTGGCAGGCGACAACACGCTGCATCCGCACTCGCTGCGCCACGCCTACGCCACGCATCTGTTGAGCGACGGCGCGGACTTGCGGTCGATTCAGGAGTTGCTGGGCCACGCGCGGCTGTCGACAACACAGCGCTACACACAGGTTTCGCTCGAAGATTTGATGGCGGTGTACGACAAGGCTCACCCGAAAGCGTAGGCCGAACTCGCTAAGATGGTTCCCACATGAGTGCCAACGAGAGCGCCATCGGCCTCGCCGCAGACGCGCTGGAGACCCCCGCGCTCGTCCTCGATCTCGACGCGTACCGCCGCAATGTACGGCGCATGGCGGAGTACATCACGGGCCGCCACGGCCTCCATTGGCGTCCGCACATGAAGGGGCAGAAAGCGCCGCCGCTCGCGCTGGAAGCCGTCAAGGCGGGCGCGATCGGCGTGACGTGCGCGACGTTGTACGAAGCCGAAGCGATGGCCGCCGCGGGCGTCGCCAGTATTCTCATCGCCAATCAGATTGTGGGCGAGCGTAAGCTCGATCGCCTGGCGCGCCTTGCGCAGCGGACGCCGGGCGTGATCGCCGCCACCGATAGCCTTACGCACGCACGGATGTTGGCCGCCGCGGTGGCACGCGCCGGCGGCGCGCTGCAGGTGCTGATTGAAGTGAATGTGGGCATGAACCGTTGCGGCATCGCACCGGGCGAAGCCACCGTCGAACTGGCTGGCGAGATCCATACCGCACTGCCTTCGCTGCGCCTCGCTGGGCTGATGGGCTGGGAAGGCCACGTGCTTTCGTTTGACGACCCCACCAAGCAAGCCAGGATCGACGAGGCGATGACCGCGCTCACCAGTTCGGCCGGTGCGTGCCGCGCCGCGGGCATCCCCATCGGGATTGTTTCTTCCAGCGGCAGCGGGACGTTCCGCATGGCCGCGCCCTTGCCCGGCATCACCGAAGTGCAGGCAGGCGGCGGCGTGTTCTCGGATCTGAACTACCAGAAGTGGGGCCTCACTGAACATGAGTTCGCACTCACGGTCCTTACGCGTGTGGTGAGCCGGCCCGCTACCGATCGCGTCATCGTCGACGGCGGCTTCAAGACGATGAGCGTTCAGCACGGCTTGCCGAAACCGCAGGGCCTCGCCATCAAGAACCTGGCGCTCTCGGCCGAGCACGGCACGCTGGAACTCGCCGAAAGCTCACCGGAGCAGCCCGCCATCGGCAGCTTGGTTTCGTTCATCCCCGGCTATACCGATAGCACCGTGTGCCTGCACGATGAGATGTGCGTGGTTGAGGGCGGCAGGCTCGTCGCCGTCTGGCCCATCCCCGGCCGCACGGGAAGGCGCGAGTGGGCATCGTAAACAGCAGGTGAAAGGCTGGGTCTCCGCGCTGTTTCTCGCTTTCCCTTGTATTTTCCCTGAGAGATTCCGCTCCCCGCGCCCACTATACACATGGAGCGTACAAGCGGGAGGGTGCTGCATTGAAAGAAAACCGGTTCCGGGTCCTGGTCGTCGAGCACGAGCCTGATCGCATCCAATTACTGGAAGAAGCCTTCACGGAAATGGCTGAGCGCCATTTCGCCCAACCGGCGATGCCGTTCTGTCAGCGCGATTATGCATTGAGCTGGCAAGAGGCCGCGGCCAACCTGCCCCGCATCGCCTCGCTGCCGGAAATCCTGTTGGTGCAAATCTCCGGTCACTTTGCTCCCTCTCGCCATGCCTTTCAACAACTCCGGCGTGCCGCGCCTGGAGTGGCGATCGTGCTGATGCTGGCCGACACTGCCGATGAAGACGTGGCCATTGACCTGATCCGCTCCGGCGCGCAAGACTACGTCCGCACCGCCGAGATCGACTGCGAACCGCTCGCCCGTATCCTGCGCTGCAGCGTGGAGCGCAACCGCCTCGCGTGGGCACGCCAGAACCACGCGCTGCTGGACGATCTCACCGGGCTCTACAACCGGCGCGGCATGGCGATGCTGTCTGAGCGCGACTCGCGGCTGGCCGCGTCACTGCATCTTCGCCCGTGGACAGTGGAACTCCGCGTCAACTCGGATGGTGAGCGGGAAGACGGCGATATGCAACGCCTGGAACTCGCCGAGCAACTCAAGACGCCCACCCAGGGTGGCCCTCTGGCCGGCCGCGCTGCCGAAGACGACTTTGTGTTGCTTGGCCTGGCTCCCAGCGAACCCGAAGCGTGGGCGTACGCCCATGCCGTTGCCCGGCAGCTTGAAGAGCGCCGCCTGGGCCGGGGACTGAGCATTGAGGTCCGTGTGTCGCATGATGTGTCCATGAGAGAATCAGTGAGTTGAAGATTGCCCTGGACGCTTCCTACAGCATCGGCTCCGAACTGTCAGGCGTAGGTGTCTACTCACGCGAGTTGATGGCAGGCCTGGCCGCGCTGGATCCCGGCACGGCGTGGACGTGGGCCTACCGTCCGCACCACTGGCGCACGCTTTGGTTCGGTCCTCCGGTTCCTCGGGGCGTGCAGCGGCGGCTATTGTTCGAGTCACGCCACCCGGGCAGGTGCGATCTGTTCCATGGGTTGAATCAGCGTTTGCCGGAGTTCTGCGATCGCCGGTCCCGCCGCGTGCGTTCGGTGGCCACCTTCCACGATCTGTTCATGTTCACCAACACGTACTCCACCACGGGGTTTCGCGCGCGCTTCACCGAACAAGCCTCCCTCGCCGCCGAACGGGCCGACGCCATCATCGCCGTGTCGCAGTTCACGGCGTCGCAGGTAGAGTCGCTGCTCGGAGTGGAACGTTCGCGCATTCACGTCGTGCATCACGGCGTGCGGCCGCTGCCCGTCCCCCCTGGACCGGCGCCCGCGCGCGAGCCGCTCATTCTGTCGGTGGGTGCGCTGCAGGTACGCAAGAATACGCTAGGCCTAATCCGCGCCTTTGAACGTTTGCCCGAAGGCTGGCGTCTGGTGCTGGCCGGTTCGCTATCGGGCTTTGGCGCGCCCCAACTCTGGGCCGCCGTGGAGGGCAGCCCACGGAAAGGCTTCATCGATCTGCGCGGCTGGGTGAGCGATGAGGAACTGGCCGGGCTCTACGCGCGCGCGTCCATCTTTGCGTTCCCGTCACTGGATGAGGGCTTCGGCATCCCGGTGCTGGAGGCCATGGCCAGCGGTGTGGCGGTGATGGCCTCAAACACCTCAGCACTCCCGGAGGTTTGCGGGGACGCCGCGCTGATGGTAGACCCGCGCGACTCCGATGAGATGACCAGCGCACTCGGCCGCCTGATGCAGCAGGAAAGTCTTCGGCTGGATCTGGCGGCGCGAGGCCGCGCACGAGCAGCGGGGTTCACCTGGGAACGGTGCGCGCGTGAAACGCTAGCGGTGTATCGGGAAGTCGGGCACTAGCGGCCCGCGAAAGCGGGTTACTCTTTGCCTTCCGGCTCAACGGCGATCTTAAGCGCCTTCAGGAACTTCTCGTCCTGCGTTGTCCAGCGGAGGCCATCGGACTGAAATTGCAGTTTTTCCTCTGAAAACAACCGATCTTCGTCCGGCCCCAACTCATCGTCGTCGCCGTCGCGCTTGTTGAATCCGATCGTTGCTTCCAGAACGAGGAAGACGTCGAAGCCGACGCGGCGAATCTCACCGATCGCCGCCGCAATACGGTCTGAGTCTGAAAGCGACTCATTGATTGCTTTGCCCAACTCCTGCAGCAGCTCTTTGAGACGTTCGTCCAATTCAGCCCCTTCCTCCGGGCCGCTTTCAGGATAGCATGTCAAAATACACACTCACTCCCGTCAGCAGGGGAGCAGCAGGCTCTTCAGACTCGCTATTTCCCGGCTAGCCCTCATATCGGCGGGCCGGGGCAAAAACTGGAGTGAG
>VFZP01000061.1 GCA_016871115.1 Acidobacteriota bacterium | reverse complement strand
AGGCCAAAAAGGAGTTCTCCAGCGGCGTGATAGAGGACCTGAACAACAAGGCCAAAGTCGCCATGAGAAGATCGTACGGCTTTCGCACCTATCGCATCCTCGAACTCGCGCTACATCACACACTTGGAAAGCTGCCCGAGCCGCCACTTGCACACGAATTTTCCTGACGAGCCGACAAGACTTTATGCGGGTGCGTTTCGCTTTTGCCGCCACCATGGCCGCGCTAACTACGGCCGCGTTCGCCCAGTCCGAAATCTCGTCCACCATGGTGGGCCATGAGTTCCGGCAGGGCGATCTACCTTCGATCGCCGCCGCACCCGATGGCTCGATGTGGACGACCTGGCTCAGTTGGAACGGCGCACGCGACGACATCGCGATCCGGCAACACCACGACGGCGTCTGGAGTAATCTGCAGTGGGTGCCAAACACGAGCGGCGACAGGTGGCTGCCGCAGGTGGGCGTGGACGCGCGCGGCCGCGTGTGGGTGGTGTGGTCGCAGATGGCGGCTGACGGAAATTGGGACCTCTATGCGCGCGCCTTCGACCCCGCGGCGCAGACGTGGGGCACGCTCGAACGCCTGACCTCAGACCCGCTGCCCGATATCAATCCGCGCCTTGCGTCGGACGGTGAAGGCACCCTCGCGGTGGTCTGGCAGGCGTTCCGCCGCGGTGGCGGAAGCGGCGCGGGCACAGCGGCGAACTCACGCATTCATCTGCGAACGCTCCGCGGCAACGCGTGGAGTGGCGAGAGTTGGATCACGCAGCGGAGCCCGGCGGCGAATCATTGGGAGCCGTCCGCGGCGTTTGCCCCGAACGGCGAATTGTGGATCGCCTACGACAGCTACCGGAACGGCAACTACGACGTGTATCTCGCGCGGGCGAACGGCGAGGAAACAGCGGTCGCAACCAGCGCGCGCTTTGAAGCGCGGCCAACGGTGGCCGTCGACACGGCCGGGCGCGTGTGGGTGGCATGGGAAGCCGGCCTTACCAACTGGGGCAAGGACCAGGGCTACATCCTGCGCGCCAAGCCGCGCGGCGTGCAGTTGGGTGCGACGCGCAGCGTGCGCGTGCGTTGCTACGATGGCGGCGTTTGGCGCGACCCGGCCGGCACGCCGGCTTTCGGGGGCGTCAACGCGTATCAGCCGCATATCTTTTCTGACGGCGCAGGCTCGGTGCACCTTGCCGCCAAAACGCGGTTTGCCGGCGCCGCCCCGCAACCCAACCGCGGCTACTGGCAGTATCAACTCACGCGTTACTCCGGCAGCGCCTGGAGCGCGCCGGCGCGGATTCCGAACAGTCTGGGGCGTTCAAGCACGCGCATTAACGGCGCGCTCGACCGCGCGGGCGCGTTCTGGTTGACCTGGGAGGCCGACGGACGCACCGAGCGCTTCTATCACAAGCCCGTGCGTCAGGCCGTTCATGCAGGCCGCGTCACCACAGCCGCGCCGCCTGCGTCGCTCAACTGGGCGGCCGCACCGCTTACCGACGTCGTATCCACGCTGCCGGGCCATGCGGACGAAGCTGGCGACCTGCGCACCGTACGCGCCTACACGGTGAAAGTCAGCGGCCGCGACGCTCACATCTATCGCGGCGACTTCCACCGGCACACCGAAATTTCCTGGGACGGCGGCGGTGGGGCCGACGGCTCACTGCAGGATTTCTATCGCTATATGATCGATGTCGTGTCGATGGACTTCGGCGCGTCCACCGATCACCAGGGCGGCGCATGGCCGTACTGGTGGTGGTACACGCTGAAGATGGCCGACATGTACAACGTGCCCGGCACATACACGTCGATGTTCGGCTATGAGCGCAGCGCGGTCTATCCGAACGGCCACCGCAACATGATCTTCGTGCGCCGCGGCGATGCGAAAGTAACGCCGTTTCTGCTGAAGGCCGGCGTTGCGCCGTTTGCGCTGGGCCAGAGCCCGATGGGCGACGACCCGGGAATCGGCTCGGGCGATCTGGTTGAGAACAACACGAAGGTGCTTTATGAGGAAATCCGCGGGCGCAATGCGATTGCGATTTCCCATACTTCGGGCACGCGCATGGGGACGGACTGGCGCGACAACGATCCGGATCTCGAACCGGTGGTGGAGATTTTTCCGGGCGCGCGAACCAGCTACGAGAAGCTCGGCGAACCGTATGTCGCGCGCGAAGCCTCCGACGCGCCGCACATGAAGCAGGCCGGCTATCAGCCGCAAGGAATGATGAATCTCGCCTGGCGCAAGGGCTACAAGCTAGGCATCATCACCAGTTCCGATCACGGCTCCACCCACATCTCCTACGCGATGGTTTACTCGCCGGACCCGTCGCGCCAAGGCATCGTGGACGCCATCCGCCGCCGCCACACGTACGGCGCGACGGACAACATCGTGCTGGACGTCCGCATGGGTTCGCATTTCAGGGGCGATGAAGTTGCGCTGAAGAAGGCGCTGCCGCTGAAGGTGCGGGCGCGCGGCACGGGCGAAGTGGCGCGGGTGGACGTGATCAAAGACAGCCAGATCGTCTACACCGCCGAGCCCAAGTCGCGGGACGTGCATTTTGAGTTCATCAACAAGGGCGACGTAGCGGCGCGTCACTACTACTACGTGCGTGTGTTGCAGACGGACGGCATGATTGCCCGGTCCAGCCCGTTCTTTGTGAATTACAAGTGATACTGTCGCGCCGGAGTCTGCTGTTGTCCGCCAGTGCCGCCACGGCCGCGGCTACGGGCGTTACGCGTGAGGTGTTCATCGCCTCGCCCAAACCCGGCACGGCAGTGCTGGCTTGCGCGTGGTACACCGAACGCCGAGGCGGCAAGATGGCTTCGCCCGAACAGCGGCGGTCGCGCCCGGACACGGTGGACATGGCGTACTATCGCCACTCGACCGACTTCGGCAAAACGTGGTCCGCACCCGAATCGCGTCCCACCGGCGAGAAGCGGCCCGAAGGCATGCTGCGGCGTCATCCGCGCGCGGGTTGGGTGGATCCACAGACGGGCCGGCATATCGAGTTTTGGGTGGAGGGTGTGTTGCCGTCGGACGATCCGCTCGAAGGGCTCCGCCAATGGAACGTGTTCTACTCGGTGGCCGGCGGCGCCGCGCGGCAAGCGATTCATCGCGGCGCGGAGTTCAAAGCGCGACACCCGTGGCCCGGCATCTGGACCGGCAAGAACTCGGTGATGATCGGCGACATGCCGTGCCGTCCGCTCGCGGTGCGCGGAGGGCGGATCCTCGTACCCGTGAGTTTCACGCGGATCGACGCGAACGGCTCGGTCTACAATCCCACCGGCGCCTACACGTATCACGACTCAGCCGTGCTCATCGGCCGCTGGCGCAATGCGCGCGAGCTTGAATGGGAGATGAGTGCCGCCATCCAAGCGGACCCGGCGCGCGCCACACGCGGCATGGCTGAGCCCACACTCGCGCCTCTCGCGGACGGCCGCATCCTCTGCGTACTGCGCGGCTCCAACGACAAACGGCCCGATCTCCCGAGCTACCGGTGGCACTCTTTCTCCGCCGATGGCGGCCGCACGTGGACGCAACCCGCGCCGTGGCGTTACGCCGAAGGCGGCGAGCCGTTCTTTTCACCGTCCGCCTGTTCGCAGTTGCTCGATCATCCCAACGGCAAACTCTACTGGCTGGGCAACATCACGCCGGTGAATGCGCGCGGCAACCGCCCGCGCTATCCCTTTGTGATGGGCGAAGTGGATCGGCGTTCCGGCCTGTTGCAACGCGCGTCGCTCCGCACGATTGACGGCCGCGGTCCGGATGACGATCCGCTGTAAACCCTCTCGAACTTCTACGCACGTGAGGATCGTCTTTCCGGGGGCATCGCGCTCCACATGACGCGATTGGTGGCCGCGCCGGACGGCTGGCGCGGCGATGCATGACTCTACCGCATCGCCGTCTAGTCAACCCGCCGCGCTTCGATTTTCGCGCCGCCGCACCGGCTTCTCCCGGCCTGCACGCCACGCGAAATAAGAAACTTGCGGTCGCTTTCGGCGAAGATCTCACACTCCTCCTGAGCCTGGGAGGGCATGCCGCGGCCCGTTACGATTCGCCTTCGCTCGGCGCAGGCGGATGGGGCGCCACTTCGCCGCGCTGCTCCGCCGTTGCCGCTTCCGCCGTGCGCAATTCGCGCGCCAGATCGGTAAGCACTTCCTGCCGGTCCGGCCCCTCCAGATCGCGCTCCATGCGCCGCAGCGCCACGCCCACCACGTCGCGATGGTGCACTTGCGCGCCGAACCGCTCATCGTCGCTCAATCCCAGCCAGATGCCGTGCACGCGGTCAACGTCTTCCGGCCACAGCCGCGGCGGATGCGGCCCAAGGTTCACGTAGGTAGACGAGCGTCCGGGCGATATGATCTCCAGCGAAAACGGATGCCGCGGCTCGGTCAACTGCTCCCAGGCGAGCCCGATCGCGTGCGCCAGTTCTTCGCCCTTCATCCGCGTGGAGATGCCCGTCACCAGGCGTGACGCTTTGAGATTCTGCGCCGCCTGCACCATGGCGTCGAACGGATTCACGCCGGGCACCACGAGGAGCTCCACGTGTTTGCCTTCTTTTTCCGCCAGCGCCACCACGTGGGTGAAGAGCTGCCGTTCATACTCGGAGAACAATTGCGAGTCGGCCAAATCGTGTTCTCCGGCGCCTGGCGCGATGGTGCGTACGGTCATCACCACGATGTCATGACGGCGCATGTTGGTCTTCTGCAGAACCTTTTCGAGGTGATAGAGGCGCCTATAGTCGCGCACGGAAACCAGTACGGAGCCGGGCCGCGCCTGGATGCCGGTGGATGACACGCCCACTTCAGGGTGATAGTCGAGATTGAACTCTTCGAGCACCTTGCCGCGCGAGCGCTGGCGCAGGTTGATTCGCTCGCTGACGATGAAGAGCACCAGCAACACGATCGTGAACGACACGCCGTAGATCGTGGCGATTTTCTTGGTGAACAGATTCGCCAGGGCGATCATGAACAGCGACAGCGTCACCATGGCCAGTCCGATCGGAATCTCAGTGCCGCCCACGCGGAAGTTGAAGGGGGTCTTGTACTCCTGGTCGCTTCGTTGGAAACGCAACACCAGCACACCCAGCGACTTCAGGAAGAAACTCCACACCACGCCGAACGCATACGCTTCGCCCAGCAGATACATGTCGCCGCGGCTGCCCAGAATAGTCAGAATCTGAGCCAGCGCAATCAGCGAAACCACTCGATACGTAGTGCCGTACTGGGGCTGCGGCCGCCGGAACCAGGCCAGCAACACGCCGTCTTCGGCCACGCGATTGAGTATGCCATTGGCGCCGATCATCGACGTATTCACCGCGCCCGACAGGATCAGCACGCCCACCATGGCGACGAAAATGTGGAAGCCCAACCGCAGCACATACGGACCGGACAGGCTCATCGACAGCCCGCCGATGAGATTGTTGTAGTACTGCGGCCGCGTCGCGTCCGGAATGATCATCACCGCAAACAGGCTGATGAGTCCCGTGGACATCAGTGCATACGTGCAGACAATGTTCGCGGTGATCTTCAGATTGCGAAGTTTCGGATAGCCGATCTCGCGGTACACCTGCGCCAGCGTTTCAAAGCCGCTCATCGCGAGCAGCGAGTGGCCGAAGGCAATCAGCAGACCCACCAGCGTCAGATGCGGCCAGAACGTGCCTTCCAGCCAACCGAGCGACTCGGGCGTAAACCGCAAATTCTGCGTGGTGGGCGCGGGCGGCAGTTGCGCGTTGCCTTGCAGCAACAGCGTGAGCGGGCACCAAATGAGCAGGATGCCCACCATTACCGTGGTGACCTGCATGATACGTAGCGCGTCGCCGCTCGACTCGTGAACGCCCTTGATGTTGCACCACCAGAAGTAGCCGGTGACGATCACGCCGAAGAACACCGCGAACCAATTCGGCTCGATCCGGAAACTCTGATGATTGAGCTCACTGAGTTCATTGAGCAGGTGCCCCAGATATTGACCCGCGCTCACCACACTGATGGGCCCGGTGAGAATGTAGTCCACCACCAGCGCCGACACGCTGATCTTGGCCATCGCCGGCCCCATGCTGTCGCGCACCACCACATACACGCCGCCCCGCACAAACATGCTGGAGCTTTCCATGTAGACGCTGCGCACCGCAAAGCTGAACAGCATGACGGCAATCACCAACCACGGCGCGGATTTGCCGATGGCCTGCTCGGCGATGCCGCCGACGTAGAACATGGTGGAGGCCAGGTCGCTCAGCACAATCGCCGCGCCGCGCCAGAACGAAATGAATGAAAGAGCCACGGTAGTGGCAATCACAACCTTCGCGGAAGCAGCAGCCGTGGATTGGCCCGGAGGGTAGGGCGCGGATGAGGAAGATGAAGAGGACATATCGGCTTGGCGCCGTGAAGCGCTCGCCACTCCGTATTCTACGATCAATGTTGTGGCCATTTCCACCGCGCCGGTTCTCGCTTTGCGCATCGTGCACGAATTGCGCGGCGCGGGACATACCGCGTACCTGGTGGGCGGCGGCGTGCGAGACCTGCTGTTGAACCGCCCGGCGAAGGATTTTGACGTGGCTACCAGCGCGCGGCCGGAGGCGGTGCTGGCGCTGTTCCCCGGCGCTGGGCAAGTGGGCGCGCACTTCGGTGTCGTGCTCGTGCAAGACGGCGCGACCACCGTGGAAGTGGCCACGTTTCGCAGCGACCATGCTTATCTCGACGGCCGGCGTCCGGAATCCGTCACGTTCGAAACGGACCCGCGGCAGGACGCGCTGCGCCGCGACTTCACCATCAACGCCATGATGATGGACCCTGCGTCTGGCGCGGTGCTGGACTTTGCGGGCGGGCGTGCGGATCTGGCGGCAGGCATCGTTCGCGCCGCGGGCGACGCGCTGGTGCGCTTCGGCGAGGATCACTTACGCATGCTGCGCGCCGTACGGTTTGCAGCGCGCTTGGGTTTTTCGATTGAGCCCGACACGCTGGCGGCGATCCAGGCCCTGGCCCCACGGCTTCAGCAGATCGCCGCCGAACGGGTGCATGATGAACTCGCGCGCATTCTCACCGAAGGTAGCGCGCGGCGCGGCGTGGAGTTGTTGGACTCGTCAGGGTTGCTGACCCAGGTGTTACCCGAAACGGCCCCGCTTTCATCGCTGACTGCCCACCTGCTTCAAGATTTTCCCACTGGCGCAGACCGGCTGCCGTTAGCCCTGGCCATTTTGCTGCATGCGGCAGTGGATCCGGCCCTAGCGCTCACGCGGCTCCGCTGCTCACGCGAGGTGGCGGACCGGGTCACAGCCCTGCTCGCGCATCGCGCGCGATTCGCAGAGCTTCCCGCGATGGGCCGCGCCGGCCGCAAACGTTTCCTGCGGATGCCGCACTTTGACGATCACCTCGAGTTGCACCGCCGGTGGTGCGCCGCCACGGGCGCGCCGCTCGCCGCATACGACTTCGCTGCCGCGCACCTGCAACAGGATGAGTTATTCCCGCCACGGCTGGTAACCGGCGACGATCTGCTGGCGATGGGCCTTGCCCAAGGTCCGCGGTTCAAAGAATTACTCGAAGCGGTAGAGACCGAACAACTGGAGGAGCGCCTCGCCACGCGCGGCGAAGCGCTCGAATTCCTCGCGCGCCGTCATCGCGAAGTAATCTGAAGATTCATGCGCACCTGGCTTCTCTGGAGCACTGCCACCGTGCTGGCCGCCGCGGCGGCGGAAGATCATGGCCGCGCGGCCGTTCAGGCCTTTTTCGCACCGGGAGGGATCACAGACAAGCGGGCCGTGTACACCGGCGAGATGCTGGCAACGCTCAACAAACCCACTATGGGTGTCTACTGGGGCCCCGCCATTCGCAAAGAGTTTCGCCTGCTACAGGTCAGCGAAGCCGCGGCGGTCCATGCAGTACGAGCGACAGCACCTGACGCCTCTACCCAGGAGTGGTACGCATTCGTCCGGCAGTCCGGCGGCACGTTGCGATTGGAGGCCGTGCGGACGTTGGCTCTGACGGCAACGCTGGCCGGCCTCGTGGAAGCCTTGCAGAGCAAGCCAAACCGCTCCGCCGAAGAAGAGTGGCGGTACCGCAACGCGCAGTTGGTTCTGAGTTCAGATGAGAAGCTCAAGGCTCTCCTAATCCAGCGCCAGGAGGCTCTCGAGTCGCTCTTGCCGCTGATCGCAGGAGGAAAGCCAAAGGAAGAGGCGGTTCGTTCTGCCATCCGCGGAATGCACTTCTCGCTGGCCCGGCAGCCCCCCCCGCAGGCTATGCGACGTTTGTGATTGGCGGTGTTTTGGATAACACCGTGGGGTTCATCTATGTACCAGAAGGTGTCCAGCCGCCTCCCATCACTCCGTCCGAGTTCATTTACGTCGAGCAGGTGAAAGGCCGGTGGTATGTCTTCAAGACAACGTAACCCTAGACGCTACGCCGTATCAATCATCTAAACTGGGAAGGGCAATGCAAATTCTCCAGGCCGGGGAGCACAAGATGCTCTACCTCGAGCTCGACACCGGGATCGTGGGCGACATCTGCAAGCAAATGGGCCTGGAATGCGAGATCCGCGAGTCAAAGCGCGCGCTGATGGTGCAAGCCAACGCGCCGGGTCGGCAGGCGCCGCTCCTGCTTTTCGACGCTCGCGATCCTGGCAACCTCGGCTGGTTCGCCCGCTGCCAGTTCTATGTCGACGGCCACACAGCCAATGTGCTACAAACGCCCATCTCGATAGCCAACCAGAAAGACCCCAGCGGCTATGTGCTGCCAAATGCCATCCGGCTGCAGATCAACAAAGAGCTGCCGCCTAGCTTCCGCCTGCCCGGCCGCCAGCCCGTGAGCGAACAGGTGGTCTACAGCGTTTTTTATAACTTCCTCACCGCGCTGCTGAATACGGGCGTGGCACTGTGCGGCGGTTCGATCGTGCGCCCGCTTGCCGGCCGCGGCGAGAGCAACGGCCCGCGCGGGTAGAAGGACTCCTCGTGCTGCGTCTGCTCTGTTGTTCCCTCCTGATATGCGTGGCGCTGTTGCCCGCGCAGTCCATCCTGCCGCTTGCCGAAATCCGCCAGGGGATGCGCGGCGCAGGGCGCACGGTGTTTCAAGGCGAAAAGATCGAAGAGTTCCAGGCCGAGATTCTCGGCGTGCTGCACAACGCAGGGCCCAAGCAGTCAATCATCCTCGCGCGCCTGTCCGGAGGGCCGCTGGAACGAACCGGCGTGATGCAAGGCATGAGCGGCAGCCCCGTGTATGTGAACGGGCGCCTGATCGGCGCAGTGGCGTTGGCATTTGCTTTTTCCAAGGAGCCCATCGCGGGCATTCGCCCGATTGAAGAAATGTTGGCGGCGAGCGGTGGACGCACGCTGGCCGCGCGCATGGAAGATCTGGCTGCACCGCCACTCAGCGGCGATACCCGCTTGGTAGATGTGGCAACGCCGCTTTCGCTGGGCGGTTTCACCGCAGGTACGGTGTCACGCTTTGCGCCGCAATTGCGCGCGCTGGGGCTGGAACCGATGCAAGGCGCGCTGGGCACGGGGAGCGCGGCGGCTCAGGCGAATCCCAACGCACGCGCAGCGCCACTGGAGCCCGGGTCGATGATCAGCGTGCAACTCGTCACGGGTGACTTAAGCGTTGCGGCGGATGGCACGGTAACGCATGTCGATCGCGCCGCAGGCCGCGTGTTTGCCTTCGGGCACCGCTTCCTCGCCGTGGGCCCCACCAGCCTGCCATTCACGCGCAGCGAAGTGTTGACGCTGCTGCCGAACTTGAATACGTCGTTCAAAATCTCGTCGTCGAAAGAGTGGCTGGGATCCATCACGGGCGACTACAGCACTGCCATCACTGGGCAACTCGGTCGGCCCAGCACGATGGTGCCGGTGACGATGGCCGTCAATGGCGGCCGGCAGCGGTATCGCTTTCAGATCGTGGAAGACCGGCTGCTCACGCCGTTCTTCCTGCAGATGGCGACGTTCTCGGCGGTCGAAGCCACCGAGCGCACGGCCGGTGCGGGCACGGTAGCCGTCCGCGGGGAACTGGAGTTTGCCGGCGGCGCGCGCGTCAAGGTGGACAATGTTTACTCTGCGGACAATGCCGCGCCGCTGCCTGCGTCGCTGGCCGCATCGATTCCGTTGGGGTACGCAATGCAAAGCGGCTATCCCGAGTACCGCATCCGCACCATCAATCTGCGCGTGGAAACCGAAGAGATTAAGCGCCAATACTACGTTGATCAACTTTGGACGTCGCCCGCCACCGCGCGGCCCGGTGAGACCGTGCGCATTCATACCACTCTCATCGGCCCGGGCGGCGCAGAAGCGCGGCATCAGGCCGAGTGGCGCGTACCGCTAGGCGCGCCGGCCGGCCCGTTGCAGATTACGGTGACCGATGCGCTTTCCACCAACGCCGCGGACTATGCGCATATTCTCACGCAGCCGCCGGCATCGAGCGCGCAAGTGGGCCGCATGTTGAACGGCCTGCGCCCCAACAACATTGCCACTATCCGCGTCTGGCGCGGTGAAGCGGGCTACCTCGTGCAGGGGCAGCATCTTCCCTCGCCGCCGCCGTCGCTGGCGCTGTTGCTGAAGCGCACACCCGCCGCCGCGGCGCCTGCCGCCAGTTCACGGCTGGCTGAATTCGATATCACCGCACCGGGACCCATTGGCGGTTCGCGCACGATTCAACTGGACATCAAAGAATGACGAAGACTCGCTTCGCCGTTACCACCGCAGTGCTGCTGGCCACCGCGCTCACGCTGCGCGCATCGTCGCCGGCGGCCTGGGAGATGACCGGCTATCAGGACTTTCTCAAGGCGCGCTTCACGGGCCTCGCGTTGACGCGCGACGGGCGAGTGATGCTGGCGCCGCGGCTTGACCCGGTGTTCACGGGCGAAGCCGCCATCTGGAGTGTGGCCACGGCGCCGGACGGTTCGCTCTATCTCGGCACCGGGCACAAGGGCAAGCTGATCCGCGTGGCGCGCGACGGAAAGTCGAGCGTGCTGTTCACGGCGGGCGACGCGGAGATTTTCGCGGTAGCGGTGGATCGCGCGGGCCGGGTGTATGCTGCCACGTCACCCAACGGCAAGATCTATCGCATTGATGGCGCCGCGGCCACGGAGTATTTTAATCCGCAGGCGCGCTACATCTGGTCGCTCGCAGTGGGCGCCGATGGCGCGCTGTATGCAGGCACCGGCGACGACGGCCGCATCTGGCGCGTGACGGCTGCGGGCCAAGGTGAGGTCTACTACGAGACCGGACAGACGCATGTGACCGCGCTCGCTTGGGATCGCGAAGGGCGTTTGCTCGCTGGCTCGGAGCCGAACGGGCTGCTATATCGCGTGAGAGCGAAGGATCAGGCGTTTGTGTTGCACGACGCGGCACTGCCGGAGATTCGTTCGATCGTCACCGCGCCCGACGGTGCGATCTACGTAGCGGCGATGGGCGGTTCCATCGGGCGGCAGACCGCTGCGGCACCAGCGCAATCGAGCGCGTCCTCCGGCACACAAGCTACCGCAACCACAACCACCACCATTACAGTGACCGACGAAGGCGGTGCGGGCGCGCAGAGGGGGCTCGACAAGCCCAAGCCCCCGCCGGCTGCGTCCACCCAAGTGGGCAGCGCCACGCCCGCGCCCGCCGCGACGTCCGCCGTTGAGTATGGCGGCGTGGAGAAGTCCGCCGTGTATCGCGTTAATGCGGATCACACGGTGGACACGCTGTGGAGCTCGAAGGAAGAAAACGTCTACGACATCGCGCTCGGCGCGAGCGGCGCAATCTTCATCGGCGCGGACAATCAGGGCCGCGTGTATGAACTCGACGCCGAGCGCAAGGCGCGGCTGATTGCCGAGACGCGCGAAGGCCAGGTGCTGCGGCTCGCCGCGGCCAATGGCGCGGTGCTCGTTGCCACGGGTACGCAGGGCCAGCTCTTGCGGCTGGGCGCGCAGCACGCCGCAACCGGTGAGCTTGAATCCGCCGTGCACGACACCACCGCCATCGCACGCTGGGGCAAGCTGAGCTGGCAGGCGGCGGGCTGCAACGGCTGCGCGCTCGTGTTCCGCACACGCACGGGCAACTCCGCGCGGCCAGACCGCACGTGGAGCGGCTGGTCCGATCCCCTCACTGACGGGGCCGGCAGCGCGCTCGCCAGTCCCAACGCGCGCTATGTGCAGTGGAAGGCTGAGTTCCGCGGCGCGGCCACGGCTTCGCCCGTCCTCGATTGGGTGCGCCTCGCGTACCTACCCCAAAATGCCGCGCCGGTGATGAAGTCCATCACCGTCAGCGCCGTGCAGATCGCCACACCCGCGCGCGATGCGGCCACGGCGTCGAACACCTCGCCCACTTACTCCATCACCATCACCGACACGGGTGAGACCGGCGCGTCCTCTGCCACCGGCACGCCTGCGCAGCCGCTGTTGCGCGCGGCCACCGAGCAGATGACGTTAAGTTGGCTGGCCGAGGATTCAGACAGCGACAAGCTGAGCTACCAGGTTTTCTTCCGCGCCGACGGTCAGCGCGAATGGAAGCTGCTGCGTGCGAATCTCACCGAGACGCTGTACATGCTGGACGCCGAATCGTTCGCCGACGGCCGCTACTCGTTCCGCGTATCTGTGACCGACAAGCTGAGCAACCCCGCCCCCAACGGGCGCGAAGACGACATGGTGAGCGCGCCGATTCTGATTGACCGTACGCCGCCGGCGCTGACCACCTCCGCCGCCACGCGCAACGGCGCGGCGTGGGAAGGCCGCGTGGAAGCACGCGATGGCGCGTCGCCGCTGAAGGCGTGCGAGTACTCCGTGGACGGCGGCCCGTGGACGCCGCTCACGCCGTCTGATGGCGTCATTGATTCGCTCACCGAGTCGTTTGTCGTTCGTGTGGACTCGCTCGCGCCTGGCGAACACATCGTGGCCGTGCGCGCGTATGACTCGGCACATAACGCCGGCGTTGCGCGGTTTCTTATCGCGCAGTAGTAGTGCCGAAGCGATACAGCGCCACACCGGAACGCACGTAGAGATGCCCGCCAGATAGTGCTGGCGTGGCGTACAGCGGCTCATCGAGATCGTTCACCTTCAGCACGTCCCACTGTCCATCCGGCTTCGGCTGCAGCACCGCAATCTTGCCTTCTTCGCTCGCCAGGTAAATGCGGCCATCGGCCAACACAGGCGATGACGAGTAGCCGCCCAGCGCGCCTTCCACCCGGCCGGCGTGCAGCGTGTTGCCGGTGGCCGCGTCGTACGACGTGAGAATGCCGCCGTTCTTCACCACCCACACCGCGCCCGCGGCAAACAGCGGCGAAGGGATCACGCCGTTGAAGCCCTTGCCCGCGCGCCACAACTCCCGCGCACCGCCGGGCCCGCCCAGGCGTAGCGCAAACAGGCACGTGGGTCCGCCAACGGCTTGCTGCTTGAGGTTCCACTCATCCTCGGTCACGATCATGTCTCGATTGCCGATGTACTTGGCAATGCCGTGCACGAACGCATCCGAGCCATACTCCTCGGGCGAGAGTTTCCCGTCACCGTTCTTGTCGAGCCGCGTCAGCGTGCGCGCGAAGGGCGTGGGCTCACCGCCGTAGCCAAATGCGTAGATCGTGTCGCCATTCACCAGAATCGGGCTGGCCACAATCGCCGACGCGAGTCCGCGCAGCGTCGCCGTCCGCTCGCCCGTAGCCGCCGTATAGGCGCCGAACATGCCGCGGCTCACCGTGTAGATGCGGTCACCATGCGCCAGTGGACTGCTCCAACTTTCGGCCTCTTCACGCGACTGCTTCCAGCGCAGTTCGCCGTTGCGCTGATCGAACGCGGCGACGAACGAGCCTTCCAGTTGATCGGCCACCACAATCACGCGCCCGCCGGCGAGCACCGGCGAAGCCCCCAAGCCCATGCTAGTGACAAACGGCCCCAGCGGCGCCAGCCAGCGCAGTTTCCCCGACGGGTCGTAGGAGACCATGCCGAAGTCTTTGAAGAACGAGTACACGTTGCCGTCGCGATCCACCACAGGCGTGATGGCCGCGGGATGATTCAGCGCGTTCGCAAGGTCACGGTGGCGTTGCTCCACGGCGCGCTCCCACAACCGCTGGCCGGTGGCGCGATCGAAGCACTCGGTGTAGAGATTGCCGCCCTCGGCGGAAGTGACGAACACATGCTTGGCCGAGAGCACCGGCGAGGACTTGCCCGCGCGCACGGCCGTGCGCCAAACCAGATTCTGCGCCGCGCCGACCTCCACCGGGTAGCCCGCATCCTTCGCCGCCCCCAAGCCGTCCGGGCCGCGAAAACGAGACCAATCCTCGGCGCCGGCAACGCAGGCAAGCAGGAGAGCAAGGGTAAACCGGCGCATTGCTGGAGAGTCTATCAGACGAGCCGCTTGCCGATCACCGCGTAGTCCTGCGCACCGAACAACGCCTGCTGTACGCCGGCCGGTAATTCGGCCAGTACGGGCGTGGCATCGGTGGCTGGAGCAAAGCGCCGCGTTTCGAGCAACCCGAAGCCGGCTTCTTCAAAGTAGAACGCGAGCAGCGCGGGCGGAATCGGGCGTGTGTGCGTGGGATCGAGATAGAAGTGCGTGGCAAAGATCGCAAGGCACTCCGGGTTCGGCGTTTCGATCGCCAGCACGCCGTCCGGCGTGAGCTTCGCATGCGCCAGGCGAATCAACTCCGGCACGCGCGCGGGCTCCAGGTGCTCAACCACCTGCGCGCAGAAGATGCCGTCAAAGGCGCGATCCGGCGCGTTGGCCAGAAACGCAAACAAGTCCGCGCGCTCGGCCTCTAGACCCTGCCGCTTGCAGTAGGCCACCAGTTCATCGCTGTACTCCACACCGCGCGCTGAGATGCCGTGCTCTTTTAGCAGCGCAACAAACTCGCCGCGCCCGCAGCCGAGATCCACCACGTTACGCCGGCCGGCAAAATGCGGCAGGTAGAATTCGTGGTTCTTCCGCACGTAGGCTTCGGGCCCTCGGAACTTGTCGGCGAATTTCCACGTATCGAACGCCTCGGTGTAGGAAGCGGGCGCCGACGACGCCGTGGAAGGCGCGGGCGTCTCCGCCCCGAGCAACCCGGCGCGCTGCCGCACCACGCGCAGCTCGTGATGGATGATGCTTTCGTACTCCACGCGGATCCGCTCCAGTTCCGTCCAGAAGCGCGTCTGCAGGTCTTGATTGGCGCGTTCGAGCGCGCCTTCAAAGTCACGGTGCTGCGACGCCACCAGTTCCCGCGAGTGCGACTCAATGAGCGTCGCGCGGTGATGGAACGCGCCTTGCAGATCCGCGAGGCCCCGCACAAACTGCATTTCATTCGCCGCGAGTTTCCGCTCCCACTCGCTGCGCCAGGCGATCCAGTGCGCCTGCAAATCAGCGGTATCGCGTTCAAGCGGCGCAACGTTCGGAATCCGGCCCGCCACTTCGCGGATCGCGCGATTGGTTTCTTCGAGAGCCGCCAGCACAGCTTCCAGGCCCGCAATCGCCGCGCGGTTGAACTCCACCTGATCGCGCACAAACCAACCGAGCGACCGGCTCAGCAAACGCTTCACGCTTTGAATGAGACCATTCACCACGCCGCCCGGCCGCGGATTCACACGCCCGATCGCTGAAGCTTTGCCCAGCACCGCATCGCGCGCATGCACAATCGGCAGCAGGTCCGGTAACGTCAACGGCGCCCCACCGCCCACCTGTGCCTCCAGCGCATGGCGCTCACGCACCTTGTCGCGGATGCCGTCCAGCAGCGCCATCAGTTCGGCCAGCCGTGGATCGCTAGCGGCCACGCCGGCTGCTCCGCTGATAGCGCGCCGTAATCTTTGAGTAGATCCCGCCGCGCGGCGTGAACTCACCCGTTACCGTCGCCGACACCGGCTTCGCCGCCGCGACAATATCGCGCAGCACACGGTTGACGATATTCTCCTGAAAAATCCCGAGATTGCGATACTCGAGCAGGTACATCTTCAGGGACTTCAATTCCAGGCACAGCTTGTCGGGTGTATACGCAATCACCAACGTGCCATGATCCGGCAACCCGGTGCGCGGACAAACGCTGGTGAACTCCGGCGTCGTGATTGTAATTTCGTAGCCGGGATACTGATTCTCCCAGCACTCAATCTCCGGCAGCGGCGCGTTGACGCCGGCGAGCGCATGGTCTTCCGTGTACTCGCGAGTCTTCTTCGGCATCGGCTATTGCTCCAGATGGCGCGACAGCAGTTCGAGGAACAGGCCCACGTCCGTCACGATGCCCACAGCCTGGCCCGTGCCACGGTCACTCACCTTGGTCACCACCGCCGGATTGATGTCCACGCACACCAGCTTCACCCAACTCGGCAGCATGTTGCCGGTGGCGATGGAATGCAGCATCGAGCCGAGACACAACACCAGGCCTGCGCCGCGCAACTGCTCTGCGTAGGCGTCCTGCGCCTTGTTCATGTCGGTGATGGTGTCCGGCAACGGCCCGTCGTCGCGCAGGCTCCCGGCCAGCACAAACGGCGCGCCCGCCTTCACGCATTCATAGAAGATGCCGCCCGTGAGCCGCCCGCTCTCCACGGCCTGACGAATGCCGCCCGCATGGTAAATGGCGTTGATCGCCCGCATGTGATTGCGGTGCCCATGCTCTTCCTGTCGCCCGTCGGCCTGCCGCACGCCCAGTGATGTGCCCAGCAGCGAATTCTCGATATCGTGCACGGCCACCGCGTTGCCGCCCAGCACCGCATCCACATAGCGGGCGCGAATCAGCGCCGCCAGATGCCGCGCGCCACCGGTGTGTACGACCACGGGCCCAGCCACCACCACGATGCGCTGCTTCTGCTCGCGCGAGTGTTTCACCAGAGCGGCCGTCTGGCGCACAGCGGTTTCGACCTGCCGCTCGCTCGACACGCCGTTTGACATAAACGCAAAGTGCAACCGGTCGCGCTCTTTCGATTCCGGGATCACGCGAATGCCGCGCATGCCCACTACCACCTGATCTCCGGCGCGCAAGTCGCGCAGACGGCGGCACCAGGCGCGCCCGTCGCGCACCACCACCATCGCATCCATGCGCTGATGTTCCACGGTGATCCATTCGCCCGCGTGCCGCACCATCGTGCGGTGATTCGTGGTGGAGTAAAACTCTTCGGGCGCGCAACAGTCGCGGTCCACTGTTTCGAGCGCGGCGTCGTTCGCGTCCACGGGCGTGCAGCCAAGTCCAAGCAATTGCCCGAGCATCTTGTCCATCGCGGCAACCGACGGGGATTCGATGCGCAGCCGCAGATGCGACGGCTCGGAATTGGTGCGGCCGATGTGGAAGCGTTCCACCTCAAAACGGCCTTCGAATTCGACGACCGTATCGAAGATCTGTTCCATGATGTGCGAGTCGATCAAATGGCCTTCGGCCTCGACCACTTCGCTGAGGGGTTTCGCAAAGTCCGTGATGGGAAATTCTCCAGGCGGCGTTGAGCGCTGGGCTCATCCGCGCGCTGGGCGTGAACGAACCCTACTTCTTGAACAGGTTATCAAACGCCGCGCGGGCATCGGCGGGCGTGCGCGGGGATGAGGACGCCGCGGGTCGGCCGCCTCCGCTCGGGCTGCCGCTGTCGGCCGCACTGCCGTTTGCTTCGCGCGCCACGGTAACGCGAGGGGAGAACAACGCGCACTGGTTCGCCTGATCCTTGTAAGGCAACCGTTCCGGAATGGGCTTCAGACACTGAAAGCGCGTGGAAGGTTCGAAGTGCGCACACTGCTTGCAGCAATGCAGCGCAGCGGAGCACTTGGGGCAGCCAGCGGCAAAGTCCACACTGGGACCCAGCATCGTGGCGCACTGCCAGCAGCGCGCGGCGGTAATGGTCTGCACCATCCGGGGTAACCTGGGGCCGGTGACATCCAGCGGCGGCCGCGGCCCGCTGTTCGGGCGCTGATGGTCATCCCGTCCGCGATGCTCGACATTGTCGTCATGGTATCCCCGCTGCTTGTACTTGCGATCTCCGTCCATATGACGATGGATCACTCCTTAAGGCTCGACGCTGCCGTCAAGCTGATTCGCGACGTAGGTGGAAAGAGCAGACCATCACACTTCTCCAGTCGACGCCGGCATGGTGTTGGAAGGCGAAAATGGATGGGACTGTTATCGGGAAGGACACCCAATCGTCAAAGCCCCCTTGGCTTCGCCTATTGGATTACCTACCCTCTTATCTAACACGGATCGGAGGCAGAATCCAGAACTATTTTGTGAATCTTGCGCTCAATCCTGTTTTAGTGTAGCCCAATCCGTCGCCGCCATGGGCGATGGGAAGCGAAAAACACAGACACCCGTTTCTGTTTAGGGGGGCCGGCCCCGGTCAGTACCTGGAACGCTTGGTACGATTGACCAAATGCGCCGACTGCTGCTTGCTGCCTGTTTTGCCGGCCTGCTGGTTTGGGCCGATCTGCCCACGCGCTCGCCGTATCCCGGCCAGGTGCGCGCGCGGCTCGACATTCGCGACGAACGCGGACGCGCCAGCGGCGTGCGGCTGCGCATCACCGGCGCTGAGCGGGGCGAGTATCGGGCGCCGCTCGGACACCCGCCGCAAATCGATCAGTCGCGCCGCATGTCCGTCGACCTGATTCTCGGCGACGGCGAAACGAGCCCGCGGCGGCTGTACGCCTATTTCTCCGACGGCGCCGAGATCGACCTGCCTCCTGGCGAATATCGTGTGGAAGCGCGTAAGGGCTACGAGTACGCCTTCGTCGACCAGCGGGTGAAGGTCACCGCGAACGGCCAAGCCATCGCGATTCCATTGCGCCGTTTCGCCGACTTCGAAGCCCGCGGCTGGTATCCGGGCGACACGCACATGCACTTCCCTGACCGGGCGGGCGTGCGCTATGAAATGGAATGCGAGGGTCTGCGCGTGTGCAGCCTGTTATTGCTCAAGAGCGGTTACCGCGAAGACGAACAGCCGGGCAACGGGCACTTTCAAAACGCCGAGCACTTCACCGGCAAACTGAATCCAGTGAGCGATACGCGGCACTGGGTGAAAGTGGGCGAGGAGTTCCGGCACGGTTTCCTCGCACATCTCATCTTCCAGAATCTGCGCTCCATTGTCTGGCCCGTCAGCGTGGGCCAGTTGCGCGGGAACGGCGCTCACGGCTACGACTGGCCGCTGATGGCGCATTCCGCCGACGACGCGCACTCGCAGGGTGGACTCGTCACCTGAGCGCACCGGCCTTATCCATCCATGGAAGCGCCGCTCGCTATCGCACTCGGCAAAATCGACTCGCTCGATATCCTCACCACCGGCAATCGGTTTGAACACCATCCGATCCTGGTGGACATCTACAAAATGACTGGCCCGTCTGCCTACCGGCGCCCGCCCATCGAGATGTCCTACCACTATTTGAACTGCGGCTTCCGCTTCGCCGCGTCGTCGGGCTCAGACAAGATGGCGCTCAACCCACCCATCGGCAGCGCACGCACCTACGTCAAAACCATGGGAGCGCTCAGCTACGATTCCTGGATCGAAGGCATTCGCAAGGGCCGCACGTTTATTTCAAACGGCCCGCTGCTTGATTTCGGCGTCAACGGAGCCGAAGCCGGAGCCACGCTGGCCCTCGCACCCGGCAAGGCAGCGTTGCGCGTCCATGCCCGCGCGATTTCACAGGAGCCCCACGATGCGCTGGAGATTCTGGTCTACGGCAAAGTGGTGCGCACCGTGAAACCCGCCACGCGTACCGGCGAAGCACTGTTTGACGGCACGGTGGAGGTGCCGATGGCGGCTGGGTCGCCGCGCGTGCGCATGGCAAGAGCGTGTTGCCGTTTGGCGCCACCTGGTGGATGATGCCCGTGTTCGCCCAGACCTCGCCCGTGTATCTCACCATGCCGGGCCGCACGCCCGCGCCTGCCGAAGCCAGTGTCTCGGCAGCCGCACTGCTGGAGCAACTCAGCTACATGGAGCGCTGGGCGTTTGACCGCGCGCGCCTCCCCACGGCGGAGAACAAAGCCGAAGCGTTGGGGCTCCTGCAGCAGGCCCGCGCCAAGTATGGAGCGCTCGTAGCGCCGCGGCCGTGAGGCGTTTCACCTAGCGATCTTGGTCGCGATACCCGTACTGACGTACTGATCTGCCGGAAAACGATCATCCTTTCCTCATCCACACCCGATGGATCGAATACCAGGAAGGTCCTATGCGTTCGGCTCTCATCGTTCTGTCGCTATTGCTCGGCGCCGCAGTCAACACGCAGGCCGGCAGCAGTTCGGTGCGCGCCTTCTCACGCGTCTACCGCGCGTTGCAGCATCCGCGCTGTATGAACTGTCACCCGGCCGGCAACCGGCCGCTGCATGGCAACGATAGCCATCCTTATAGTTTCCATGAAAGGGAAACACGAGAGAAGAGATTTCCACAGTCGTCGTCGACGGCCGGCTGTGGAAAAGCCCTGCCATAGTGG
>VFZP01000060.1 GCA_016871115.1 Acidobacteriota bacterium | reverse complement strand
GTCTCAAAGTTCATGCCGAGTTGAATACCGAAACCTATCCATCCGGCATCAAAGTTTCCGATGCAGAACTGGCCCAGGTGAAGATCCGCCGCGACAAGTTTCACGGCGATTGGAACTACGAAATCCAACCCCGCAATCCATCACACTGAATATCTTATTTATAGACAGATATAAAGTGCGGTGGGAACAAACCGCGCATTCGGGCGTGCCGCGCGCATTGCGGCACACGAAGGCGACGCACGCCAATACGACGCTGTCAACGGACGGGCAGCGGATTGTTGCGTTCCTCGGATCCGAAGGGCTCTTTGCCTTCTCGATGACCGGCAAACAGCTCTGGCGCGAGGACCTCGGGCGGCTGGTGAACACACCGGCGGGCTACGATCTGCAGTGGGGTTACGCCAGTTCGCCCGCTCTGTGTGACGGCCGGATCGCGGTGCTGTGTGATGTTCAAGGAGCGCCGTTTGTGGCGATGTTCTCGGCGACGGACGGGCGCGAGATCTGGCGCACTTCGCGCAAGGACGTTTCGAGCCAAAGATGGTCCACGCCGGCCGTGATCGAGCGCGGACGCCGGCGGCAAGTGGTGTGCAACGGCTGGCCGTTCATTGCTTCCTACGATTTTGAAACCGGGCAAGAGTTGTGGCAGCTGAAGAGCGAAGGCGACATCCCGGTGCCCACGCCGATCTACGCGCAAGGGTTGATCTACGTGACGAACGCCCACGGCGGAGCTGCGCCGCTGTACGCGATCAAGCCCGGCACCGAAGGCGACATCACGCCGACAGACGGGGCGCGCACGACCGCCGGGATTGTGTGGAGCACACCGAAAAACGGCGCGTACACGCAAACGCCCCTGGTGCTGGTCGATTTGATCTATAGTTGCAGCGACCGCGGGATTTTGAAGTGCTACGATGCGCGCACCGGGAAGCTGCAATACGACCAGCGGCTGGGCGCGGGCACGACGGGATTCAGTTCGTCGCCCGTCGCATCGGCAGACCGGTTGTACTTTGCAAGCGACGAGGGCGAAGTGTACGTAGTGAAAGCCGGACCAAGGTTTGAGCTGCTGGGAACGAACCGGATGGGCAAAATCACCATGGCGACACCGGCGGCCGATGCTCGCGTGCTGTACTACCGCACGCGTGGACACGTGGTGGCAGTAGGAGAAAAGCGATGAAGTTCTACCTCTAGCCGAGATACTTCGCGGCGATGAGCGAGAGCTTTTCGCGCGTGGCGGCGGGGACCTTGCTGGGGTCGGTCATCAAGGCGTGCTTGAGTGCACTCGAAGCCTTCGTCTGACGGACCTCCGGCACCAGGGCGACGGCGGCGGCGACGGTCTTGGCGGCATTCTCGGCGTTCTGATTGAGTACGGCGATGATGTCGGCCACGGTGACGGCGTCGTGATGCGGATGCCAGCAGTCATAGTCGGTGACCATGGCAACGGTGGCGTAGTCCATCTCGGCTTCGCGCGCGAGCTTCGCTTCCTGGAGGTTGGTCATACCGATGATGTCCATGCCCCAACTGCGGTAGAGGTGCGACTCGGCTTTCGTGGAAAACGCCGGGCCTTCCATGCAAAGGTACGCGCCGCCAAGCTTCGCGTTCACGCCGATGCTGGTGGCCGCCTGATGGAGCACGGCGGCGAGTTCGGACGAGACGGGGTCAGCAAAGCTGATGTGGCCGACGAGCCCTTCGCCGAAGAACGTGGAGACGCGGCCGCGCGTGCGGTCGACAAATTGGTCGGGGATCACAAAGTCGAGCGGCTTATGTTCTTCCTTCAGCGACCCGACGGCGCTGAGCGAAATGATCCATTCGACGCCGAGCATCTTCATGCCCCAGATGTTGGCGCGGAAATTGAGTTCAGACGGCGTGATGCGGTGGCCACGCCCGTGGCGGGCCAGGAAAGTAACACTGCGTCCGGCGAGTTTGCCCACCATGAACGCGTCCGACGGGTCGCCCCACGGCGTCTCCAGCGAGACCTCGCGCTGGTTGGTGAAGCCGGGCATGGAGTAGAGGCCCGAGCCGCCGATGATTCCAATTTTTGCTGTGCTCATTCTCATCAGGCTAACCCACCTTGGGTCCCTCGTCTTTAATCAGCTCCAGCAACACGCCGCCCGCCGAGGCCGGATGGAGGAAGACATAGAGATGCCCGCCTGCCCCGCGGCGGGGTTCGTTGAGCAGGCGCGCGCCGGACGCACGCAGGCGCTCGATGGCCGCGTCGAAGTCGGCGATGCGCAGCGCCACGTGATGGAGGCCTTCGCCGCGCTTGGCAATGAACTTTGCGATGGTCGACTCCGGGCTCATTGCTTCGAGCAATTCCAGGCGCGATTCGCCGGTGGGCAGCATCGCCACGTGCACTTGTTCATGCGCGACGGTTTCACGGTGCTCCACCGGCAGGCCGAGTTGCGATTGCCAGAAACCGAGCGCAGCGTCTATGGAGGAAACGGCGATGCCTAAGTGATCGATGCGCGCGCCGGCGGGAAGAGGCGGCCACACACGCCGGCGCGGCTCCAGCGTGAGCAGGCGCGCGGCAAGTTCAGCGACGCCTGTGCCATCGGTAGCGACGGTCTTGAGAATCGGGCGGTCTTCCAGGTGGGAGTGGAGATCTCGTTCGAGTTGCGCCGCGCCCGCATGATCGGCCTTGTTGATGACGAACAGATTCGCCGCTTCAAGAATGCCGGCTTTGATCGCCTGCACCTCGTCACCCATACCCGGCACGAGTACGACAGCCACAACCGGCGCCACCTGCGCAATCGACAGTTCCGATTGGCCGACACCGACGGTTTCAACCATCACCACGTCGCGCCCCGAGACGTCGAGCAGCGTCACCATGTCTTGGGTAGCGCGCGCCAGACCACCGAGCGAGCCGCGCGTCGCCATCGAGCGAATGAACACACCCGCGTCGGCATGATGGCTCTGCATGCGCACACGGTCGCCCAGGATGGCGCCGCCGGTGAACGGGCTGGTTGGGTCGACCGCGACGATACCCACGGTCTTGCCATGCGCGCGGAATTCGCGCGTGAGTTGATCGGCGAGCGTACTCTTGCCCGCGCCCGGCGGACCGGTGATCCCAATCACGCGCGCGCGGCCGGAGTGCTCTCGCAACACAGCCGCCAGTTCCCTGCCCTCAGCCGTTTGATTTTCGATGGCCGTGGCCGCGCGAGCCACGGCGCGCGGCTCGCCGCGCAAGATCGCTTCGACTGTCATTTATGCTTTCAGGAGCTGCCGCGCGATGACGAGGCGCTGAATTTCACTGGTGCCCTCGCCGATGGTGCAGAGCTTCACATCGCGGTAGAACTTTTCCACGCCGTAGTCTTTGATGAAGCCGTAGCCGCCGTGAATTTGGACGGCGTCGTCGCACACTTTCACGGCCATTTCACTCGCGAAGAGCTTGGCCATCGCCCATTCCTTGTTCACGTTTACTTTGCGCGAATGCATGTCGGCGGCGCGGCAGGTGAGGAGCCGCGCGGCGTCGATGTTGGTGGCCATGTCGACGAGCTTGTGCTGGATCGCCTGGAACTCGGAGATAAAGCGGCCGAACTGCCGGCGCTGCTTGGAGTACTTGAGCGCGAGATCGTAGGCGCCTTGTGCGATGCCGACCGAGAGCGCGGAGATCGAGATGCGGCCGCCATCGAGAATGCGCAGGCTGTCGACAAAGCCTTCGCCGGGCTTCCCGAGCAGGTGCCCGCTGCTCAGGCGGAGGTTGTCAAAGATCACCTCGCCGGTGGCCGAGGCGCGCATGCCAAGCTTGTTCTCTTTGCGGCCCAGACGGAAGCCTGGCACGTCCGTGGGCATCACGAAGGCCGAGATGCCGTGCTGCGACGCGGCCCGATCGGTGACGAGCATGCCGACGCAGACCTGCGCATAGTGGGCGTTAGTGCAGAAAGTCTTCGAGCCACTGAGCACCCGTTCGTCGCCGTCGCGAAAGGCTTGGCTGCGCGTGCCGCCCGTGTCCGATCCCGCTTCCGGTTCTGTGAGCGACCAGCACCCGATCCACTCCGCCGTGGCGAGTTTGGGCAAGTAGTGCCGCTTCTGCTCCTCGGTGCCGGCGAGATAGATGTGATTCGAGCACAGCGAGGTGTGCGCGGCCACGATCAGGCCGACTGATGGATCGATGCGCGCGAGCTCTTCAATGATGATGCAGTAGCTGATGTAGTCGAGCCCGGCGCCGCCGTGCTCTTCGGGAAACACCGAGGCCATGTAGCCAAGCTGGCCGAGCTGCTTGACAGCGGCGAGCGGGAACTCGTTGGCTTCGTCCCAGGCGAGGACAGGGGGCGCGATCTCGGCGCGGACAAACTCGCGCACGGCGCGGCGAAGCTGCTCGTGTTCGGCCGAGATGCGGAAGTCCATGGGTGGCTCCTAGACCAGTTCTTCGCGCGTGGCGTCCCAACGGACGGTCCGGGCCTGACGGTAGCTTTCCACCGCCATGCGGCAAGCAACCGAAACGCGGAAACCGACGTCGAGCGGGCAGTTGGGTTTTTCAAGGCCCCGAACAGAGCCGAGAAAATTCTGCATGTGGGCGTTACGCGGAGTCACCGCCGTACCGGTCATCTCGGCATCGTCGGGGCGGTTCACCTTCTGTGGCAGCCAGCGAATTGCGTTGCCGGTCTTGCTGATGGTACCGTCTGTGCCCAGCACGTCTTCGGAGGCGCCAACGTGCGCGTTGCCGAAGCCGGAGTTCCAGGCAAATAAGATCTCTTCGGGATGTTCCATCGACACGCTCATCGTGTCGGGCACTTCGCGGCCGTCCTTCCACAGGTAGACACCGCCGGTCATGGTGACGGCTTTCGGAATCTGCAGGCCCATGGCCTTGTACCAGAAGGAAAGCTGGTGGCACATGTTCTCATAGACGTTGCCGCCCGAGTAGTCCCAGAAGAAGCGCCAATTCACATAACGATTTGCGTCGAACTCGCGCGCGGGGGCTTCGCCGAGGAACGACTTCCACAACACGTTCTCAGGCGACAGGCCCGGCGGCACCGGACGGGACCACTGCGGCTTGCCGTGCGGCGTGTTGCGGTACATATGCGACTCGATCATGGTGATGCGGCCCATCTTGCCCGAGGCCAGGAAGGCCGCCGCGTCGCGCGCCTGACCGAATGAGCAGGACTGGTGGCCGATCTGCACGGTGAGCTTGCCGTTCGCCTTCTGATAGGCCGCGCGCATTTTCTTAGCGTGGTCCACCGTGAAGGCCATCGTCTTTTCCTGGTAGACGTGCTTGCCGGCTTCGAGCGCGGCGATGAAGTGCTCTTTGTGGAGGTGCTGAGGGGTAGCGATCAGCACGGCGTCGACGTCTTTGTTGTCGAGCAGATTCCGGTAGTCAAGACACGTCTGCGCGTTCGGCGCGACGCGCTTGGCGTCTTCGAGGCGCCTGGTGTAGATGTCGGCGAACGCAACCATTTCCGTGTTCGGGCAGGCCATGGCTTCACGCACGATCTGCATGCCGCGGTCACCCGGGCCAATGATGCCGAGGCGGATGCGCTCGTTGGCGCCGAGGACGGAAGGAGCGACGATGGAACCCGCCAGCACGGCCGCGCCATTGCCAATGAAGTTGCGCCGGGACTTGCGCTGGACCGCAGAAACCGGCTGCGGCCGATTTGGTTTTGCCATATCGACCATCAGTGTATCAGGGCAACCCGTGGCTTTCCGCCAGACATTTCGACGAGCGGCGGTCCAGACAAAATGTCGGCCGGCATTGGCAAGTGGCGCGGAATCAGTTGGCATAGTCTTGGCATCAGACGTGCTCGTTTGGAGGCCATGGTTCAAGTTCATACTGTCACCCTGAGTTTGATCTGTCTGTCGCAGGCGCTGGCCGCGGAAGTAGCCGTGGGCCAGACGCCGCGAGGTACGGGCGCAACGCCGCAGCAGCAAGGCGCGCCGGCTGGCGGTGCGACGGTGTCGACACAGCAATAGAGCTATCCTGGGGCGCGGCGGTATCGTTCCAACACGCCTGGAACCTTTAACGACCGTTCGTGCACTTCCATTCCGTCAAGCGGCGCGAGGAAGACCGTCTGGCGGTTTGGATTCGGCAGAATCAGTTGCCGATAGAGCAGGTCCATGAACGCCGGACGGCCCGGATGGTGGCTGGGGCTCTGCGACCGGATCGGAGCCGCCGGGGACGGCTTCCACCGGTGATTCGGGAGTAACTGGTTCGCTCTGTTCCGGTTGGGCAGTAGCATGGCAGTGTTCGTTTGTGGGACTGGGTTCGTTTTACAAACCGCGCATGCGGCGATCCTGGAGTTCGTGAAGGCGCTTAAGGCAGCGGTCAAACTCGCGCGACAGGGGGCCTCGTAGCGCATGAGTAAGGCGAGGACGTTGCTATTGTCCGCGAGGTCTTCGACGGCGGAAGCGATGATCAGCGGTTCGGTGGCCTGCTCACCGTATGTGGACATGATTTCCGGGGTGACACGGCCGGCGTGTTTGTCGATGGTAGTGGACTCCAGGGTCCAGGCGCGCTGCTGACGCCAGCGGGCGGTGGCCATTTCCTCCACAAGGAGGGCCTCGGTGGCGGACCCGGGCTCGTGTTCGGCGATGAGGGCGGCGTGGAGTTCTTCAAAGTCTTCGGCAATTTCGCCAAAGATGCAGATGGTGGCGGTGGTGCGGCTGGCGGCGGTCAGGCCGTGGCGGGTGGAGTTGGCGGCGGAACGGGCCTTGCCTTAGGGGGTTTTGGGGCCTTGGGGTTTGGCGCCGTTGGCGCGGGAGGCGGCACGGCGGCGGTCTGAGGTTGGCATGTTGATGTTGTCCTTTCGTGGCGTGGGGTCGCGCGAGCGCGGCGAAGCGCTATCTGCGCAGAGTTTGGCAGAGGGGCGAATGACTACGGCACTTACGAGGCTGGGATGTCATTGACTTGAGGGGAGTAACGAAATTTTTCAGGGGTGTGAATCATCTTCACGTCAGCGCGCCGGATGGGTATGGAGGGTCCCGTGCGCGTCACTCCCGATGCGGTAGATTGCCGGCGATCGCCTCAACCAGGGGGAAAGGTACGCCGACGCAGCGGCCTTGCCTCGGGGCGCCTGGCGCGGCCAGCAGCACGCGGTACAACCCCAACGATTCTTCCGCTTCACCGGCGCGCCGGCATCCAGCGGGATCTTCAGCGCTTCAAGGCCTCCGCGCGAGAGGCTCCGGCGGCACCGAGTCCCACCCCCAAAGCACGGGCCTGACCCGGCGTTCTGGCGGATGACGTTCTCCCGCGTTGGCTCAGGGCCGAACCGGAAAGAGGAAGCCGTTGGCCATGCGCTTCACTTCTTCCGGCGCTTCCACGTGAGGAAGGCGGCCGATGCCTTTGAGAATCTCCAACCGCGCAGCGGCGCGGCGTTATTAGCGGCAACCGGGCTGATGCGATCTTCATCGGCCGACGAAGATCAGTTTGTTCACTCGCTCGGGATGGTGCATCGCAAAGCATGCGCGGCACGGCTGCCAAACGAATTACCGAGCAGATGAACCCGCGTCCACTGCAAGACATCGGGAAAATCGTCGAGCGGTAGTTCATAGCAGCCCCGCTTCCCTACCTTAATTAAATCCGTCCGAAAGCAGATAGCCCGGCGCGTTCCAGGCAACCACCCGAAAGCAGTCTGACAGTCCGGCCAGTTGAAAACGCCACTGCATGGCATTGTCGCCCAAGTCATGCAGCGCGACAATGACCGGCGCATCCATGGCGCTGGCTTCCAGGTAGTTCGGGCAAGGGCGGGGCGGGCTCCTGCGCGCGTAACAGGCTTGCCACGGCGGCGATCGGCAGGAGTGTCTTGTCTCCGCTGAGTCCTATCTGGCCACGGGCGCCAGTGCGCGCACTACATAAGCCGTCGCCAGGATCGACAGTCACTGATCGTGATCGTGCGGGAAACCGCTTTGGAAGAAAGGCTGAAACTTCACCGCTCGGCTCGCCACATGCCAGGAGCCGACTTCAAGCTGCGTCTCGCGCAGAAACGTCACGCCTTGGGCGTAAATAAATAGGGTCGGTAACCTTCATGCCCGATTGCCGCAGCGCCTGCATTGCCAGCGCGGTTGCGTAAGCATCGGCCTCCAGTTGCTGGCTCTGCGCCCAGCCTCCGTTCTTGCGCTGCAACGCGGCCAACCGCCGCGCCACGGTCTCGGCTTTCGGCGAGCCGAGGTTCACCAACCCGATCAGGACTTCAGAAACCTCATACTTGGGCAACAGGCTCAGCCTGCTCCAGCCACGTCCGGGCCCGCGCGATGGCGCGTTCGAACCCGGTCTGGCGAGCGGGCCAGCCATGGTGCCGCAGGATCTTCGCGTTGTGGGCCGTGCGGTGAATGTTGGAATCCTGGGCCGGTGGACGCGAAGCGAGCGAACCGCGCGGCCCCCAGGCGCCGTCAGCATTTTGGGTGTACGCCAGATACTGAACCATCGCATCTACCGCGGCGTTGGCAGGCACTCTGTAGGCCATCGCCGCGTCGAGCGCATACATCGCCGAATCGTGACGCCCGCCAAACTCGATGCCCTGCAGAACATCGTTGGAACGGGCCGACAGGAGCGACTTGGCCTGCGCTTCAGCCGCCGCCACGTCAAACGGCAAGCCCGCCTCGCGCATGGCCGCAGCCGCCATCACCGCCGCCGGCTGATGATGACACGCCACACAGCCGGCCTTCTTAAACAGCACCGGGCTGGAGACTTCGATTCTCTGCATGGCGCGGCTCAGCGTCTGAGGCAACGGCTCCAGTGGCGCCGTGCGGTGCGGACGCGCCGCCACCGGTGCCACCGCCGCGCCAGTTGCGCCGGCCTCCTGGAGCAGCCGCAGAATCTCCGGATGCGGCGTCTTGCGCGCCCAATCGAGAACAGACTCGCCGTTGTTGTCCTTCGCATTGACGTCAGCGCCAGCGGCCAGCAGCGCGCGCACGGCGCCGGCGCTGGGCCGGTCACCCGGGACGACGAACATCAAGGCCGTCATGCCACGTACGTCGCGCTGCTTCACGTCGGCACCGGCGGCAAGGAGCGGCGCTACCAGGTCCGGCCGCGCACTCTGCGCGGCAAACAGCAGCGGGAAACGGCGTTCAACGGCCAGTTTCCCCGCCGGGTTCTGGTCTTCGAGAGCAGTGGCCGCGATGACCTCGCTGTCCCCCGCCAACAGCAGTTTCAACTGCTCGGGGCTCCCCAGGTTGGCCGCGTTCATCAGCGGCGTCACTCCCGTGGCGCCGGCCGTCTTCGCCCGCGCGCCCTTGGCGAGCAACAACCGCGTCAGTTCGGGATACTTGCCGTTGATTAGATTGAGCGGCGTATCGCCGCGCGCCTTGTCGACCGCGTTCACGTCCGCTCCCTTTTCAATGAGGAGCCGCGCAATCTCCAGACCGTTCGTGGACCCCACGGCCACATGCAACGCCGTGCGTCCCTTGTCCGAGACCGCCTTCACGTCCGCCCCGCGCGCCAGCATGAGCTTCGTCTTGGCCAGATCAGTGGCGCCGCAGAGGAACGGCGTCACACCCTCGCCGTTGCGCGCATTGGGCGAAGCGCCCGCCTGGAGGAGCAACTCAACGGCGTTCGGTGGGCCGTAGAGAGCCGCATAGTGCAACGGCGTGTTGCCCAGCACATCGCCGCCTGGCACTGTTTCTCCGGCTGCCAGCCGCTTCCGCAGGGCCGCCGTGCCGTCCTGACGAATGAGCGCAAACCAATCCGCTTCGCCCTCGGCGGCAGCCAGTCCCACAAACAGCAGCCAAACCGTCAGATGTTTCATTGCCCTGCCCCCACTACCGTTTCAATCACTCCCGGCGCGGTGCCCTCGCCATCGTAATACTCCGTCAGGCGCTGCCGGAGCTTGGAAGCCTCCACACGCACGCTCGAATCGGCGCGCGAGTCGTAGCCCGGCTCCTTGCCGTAAACCTCTACGCCGATCGTGGCTTCCTTGATGCCGCTGCTGGCGCCCCGTAGGGTGTGTTCCACCACGTAGCGAAGAAAACTGTGCAGCCGGGGCGCCTGGCGAAATCCCGGAGAAGCGAGAACCTGATCGAGGTGGGCGGAGATCTCGCGGGCCAAGTCTTCGCTCACGGCGCCGCCAGCCGCCGGCGGAAGCAATTGGACCCGCGTCTCGCCGTTGGGACTACTCATTTCGACCCTCGATCGTGTTTTGTTATCCACCCATACTGAACGACAATTTGCCCGCGGGACTAGGTGGTGTCAGAAATGCGCCAAACGTTTCCAGTCAGCTTACCCTAATTGAGAATGATCTGGTCGGTGGTCACTTCGAACTCTGACAGACGGGAGGCGATTCAACGGTGGCGGCACGAGACCGGGGTTGACAGCCGCGTGGCAGTGGCTGTGTACAACCCGGCCGGACTTCGCATGATGCAGCAGCGGCCCTCCGAGGCGGAGAAGCCGAAGATCTCGCGTCCCGATCACCGGTTGGCGGAGAGAGTTACCGTTACGGGCCGCAGTGGAGGCGTGGCGCAAGTTCGTTGGGACGCAGCACCCTTCCCACGCCACCGCGCTCCTGGAACTCGCTGCCGCAGTATGCAAGGCACTTGAAGGCTGCGGGGCAGAAGCGCGCGGCCAGAACGTACCAGCGGCGCGGTCAAGAGATAGCCGCACGACAGGAACGGGCAAATGCCTTGGGGCGCACGGTGGCGATAAGGTACCTGTGCGTCCAGATCACCCGCCTACCCGGGCGAGACCGCGACTTGTTAGGATGGCGGTGAATGCGACTTGCGCCATTAACCCGCGTGGTGGTCCTGCTCATCCCCTGCGTGCTTACGCCAAGGGCCGTGGCGGCCGAAGCCGATGCCCCCAAGGACGTAACCGAGTTTCGCGAGGCGGCGCATCGTATTCTACGGCTGTCGCCAGTGGCAGGCCTGGACCAGGTGACGGCCGACAAGATCCTCGCATTACGGGCGCGACTGACGCCTCCGCCCCCCGCCGAAGAACGGCCGATGTCAGAGCAGAGCCGCCCGTTGTTGACACTCCAGCAAGTAGCGCTCACACCCGGGACGCCGCCGCTAGCCTCCGCGTGCGCGATGGTGGTGCGCAAGTCTGCCGTGAACCCGGAGCGGATTGCCGCTACAAAGTATCTTTCGAAGGAAAAAATCAGGTCTGGAAGCTGACGGCCATGGAAGCGGGATGCGGCACTGAGGAGCATCTGTTCGGTCTCGTCAGCATTCTATGACGGCCCCGCCGGCCGCTGCCGCCGCCGCGCTTCACTTCACCGCCACCACGCTCGACTTCACCTGCTTAACCCGCGAAACCGCACGCAAACAGCTCCCTGCGGCAATGGGATGCGGACTGGCTACGCTCCACTATAACCGCGACGGCAAGCCGGACCTGCTGCTGATCAACGGCGCGGGGCGGCCGAACCGGCTGCTGCGCAACGAGGGCAACAGGCAGTGGCGCGTGGATCCGCTGGCCGCGCCCGGGGGGCGGCGCGGGCGGATATGATATCGACGCTGCGATCGGCGATTTCGATAGTGACGGCGATGAGGATGTGTTCATCGGCGGCGTGCACCGGAGTTCGTTGTGGCGCAACGATGGCGTGGGGAAGTTCACCGAAGCGCCGCTGGGGCCGTCGAAATCCTGGAGCGTGGGCGGCGCGTGGCTGGACTACGATCGCGACGGGCGGCTGGATCTGTTCCAAACCAACTAAGTGCAGTGGGACGCGGCAAGCGAGCGCGAGTGCATCGTGGACGGACAACCCGATTTTTGCCACCCGCGCTACTACGCCGCGCAGCCAAATACGCTGTGGCGCAACCTCGGCGCCGGGCGCTTTGCCGATGTGAGCGCGGCGACGGGTATCGCCAAATACAAAGGCAAGGGCATGGCCGCGGCCGTGGCGGACTACGACGGGGACGGTCGGCCCGACATCTTTGTGACCAACGACCGCGAGATGAACTTTCTGTTCCACAACGCGAACGGCGCGCGGTTTATCGAGCAGGCGTTTGAAGAGGGCGTGGCGCTGCCGCAGGCGGGCAAGCCGCTGTCCGCCATGGGTACCGACGCGCGCGACTATGACGGCGACGGCCGGCCGGACCTCATCTTCACGGCGCTCGCGGCCTAGACGTTTCCGCTGTTCCGCAACGAGGGCCGCGGCACGTTTAACGAGACCACGTTCAATTCGGGCCTGGCGCGGCTGACGGCGCGCATGGCGGGCTGGGGCGTGATCATCGCTGATTTTGACAATGACGGGTGGCGCGATGTTCGGGTGGCGCGGTCCGATGTGCTCTCCACCACGGGCGCGCGCGGCGCGAAAGTGCGCGAGTCGAATGCGATGTTTCGGAATCTGGGCAATGGGACGTTTGCCGATGTGAGCGCCGAGGCCGGATTGCAGGCGCGCCCGCCGCAATCGTACCCCGGGGCGGTGGTGGCGGACTTCGATGGCGACGGCCGGCTGGATATCGCAGTGAGCGCGCTGAACGGGGCCGCCGAGGTGTGGCGCAATACGACGGAGAAGGCCGGGCACTGGATTGCCGTGGACGTGCCGCAGGGCGCCGAGGCGCGCGTGACGGCTGGCGGGCGTACGCAGTGGGACCATGCACAGTGGGCGCGCGGGTATGCGTCGGCAACCGCGGGTCCGGTGCACTTTGGGTTGGGCGCGGCAACGCGCGTAGAGAAGATTGCGGTGGTGTTTGCGTCGGGCAAGCGCGCCGAGCGGCAAGACGTGGCGGCCGGTCAGACGGTGAGGATCGCAGAGTGACGTTGCTGTTGTGGTGGTCCGCGGCGTTGTTCTTTCAGGCTGAAGAACAGGCGCGGCAGGCGCGCGCGCTTTTGGATGTCCGGCGGTATGCCGAGGCCGCCGCGGCGTATGAAGCGCTGGCGGCGCAAATGCCGGGCACGGCGGGGTTGTGGCTGAATGTGGGGCTGGCGCGGTTTCAAGGCGGCGAGTACGGGCAAGCGGCCGAGGCGCTGGAGCGCGCGGTGAAGCTGCAGCCCGGGCTGGCGCCGGCGCAGTTGATGCTTGGGATGACGCGGCTGAAGAGGAGCGAGCCGGCGCGCGCGATTCCGCCGCTGGAGACCGCGGTGCGCCTGAATGCGGCCACCGAGCTCGCGCGGGCCGAACTGGCGAGCGCGTATCTGGAAGCCGGCCGGTATGAGCGCGCCGAGGCGGCGTACGCGAACCTGAAGGGCGATAAGGCGGCGCTGGGCCGCGGGTATGCGCTGGTGGAGATGGCGGCGCAGGCGGCGCAGAAGCTGGAGCGCGTGGCGCCGGACTCGGCGTGGGTGCTGGCGCTGCGTTGCCGGGCGCTGCTGGCGCAGGACCGGCAGCAAGAGGCTCGGGAGCAGGCGCGGCGGGCGGCGGAGAAGCGGCCCATGGTGCAGGGAATCGCCGAATTACTGGAAGGCAAGCCGGAGCCCACGCCGCCTGCGCCGTGGCGCCGGTTGCTGGTCGATGCGCGGCCGCTGGCGGCGTCATTGTACTGGCGCGCACTGGCGGCGACGGCGCTGGCGACCGAGACGCTGTCGCAACTGGCGGGGAAGCCCGAGGGGCTGGAGTTGCAGGCTGAGTCTTTACGGGCGCCGGGCAAACATCGCGAGGCCGCGGCGGTGTGGGAGCAGGCGATGGCGGTTTCTCCCGGAGAGGCGCGGCTGGGCAAGCGAAGGGCAATGGCGTTGTGGCAGGCGGGCGATTGGGAAGCAGTAGCGCAGGCTTTGTCTGGCTTGCCCGAGGATGGCGATGTATTGTTTCTGCGCGGCGACCTGGGACAGCGAGCCGGTGACTCGGCCGCAGCGCGCGAGGCTTGGGAGCAGGGCGTGGCGCGCGCACCGGGCTTGCTACCGATGCGCGCGGCGCTGGGGCGGATGATGCTGGCGCCGGGCGAGGCGGCGCGGGCGATTCCGCACCTCGAAGCAGCCCGCGAGTTGGAGCCGGCGGTGCTGTTTCAGTTGAGCCGGGCCTATGCAGCCGCGGGGCGAAAGGCGGACGCGGCGCGCGCCGCCCGCGAGTTTCAGGCGCGTCAGAAGTAGCGGCTTGCTATTTGACGGCTTCGACTGGCGTGGGCGGAACATCGGGCGCACTAATGTCTGAAATGGCCTTCGAGGTTCCGCCGGATTGCTTGGCGAAGATCGTGAGGTAGCGGCCTTTTTCGCGCGCGGGCTGATTCGTCTTGCGGTCTGTAGTGATGAACTCGTAGGTGCCTTCGACGTAGCCGAGGTCTCCTGAGTTCGACACCTCGATCCTGTGATGGGCAAACCTGGCGGAAAGGTTGGGGTCAGCGAACATCTCTTTGACGAGCCCTTCCATGTCTGAGCCTTTCATGGGCGGCAGGTTGGCGAACTGAGTGCGCGCGTTAGGCGCGTAGATGGCCGCCACTTGCGCCGCGTTGCGGGCAGGCCAGGCCTGGAATGCGGTTTCTTCCAAGGCTGCGATGGCCCTGGTTTCAGCATCGCGGTTGACGGACTGGCAGCACGCCAGGCAGAGTGCAGTGAGAGGGAGAGAACATTTTCTTCGATTCTTGGGAGACCTAGCAAAACAGCGCCTAACCGACGTGCACGGGCAAGCGGTAAAGTCCGTTCTCGCCTGACGGCGCATCCATGCGCTTTAGCTGACCGCACGCCGCATAAACATCTCGTCCCCGTGGTTTGCGCAAAAAGCAGGGCAGCGTCCGCCGCACAATCTGTTGGAACGCCACCACGCGTTCCGGCGCCGGCGGCGCAAATGGAATGCCCGGCGCCGGGTTCAGCGCAATCACGTTCAACTTAGCCGCCTCCCCCAGCGGAGCCAGCAGCGCCGCCACGCGTTGCGCATCGGCATCGCTGTCGTTCACGCCGTCCAGTAGGACGTATTCGAAAAGAATGGCATCGCCGGTTACCGCGGCGTATTCACCGCAAGCCTTCAACAGACCGGCCAGTGTGTACTTCCGCGTAATCGGCATCAACTCCCGCCGCTGCTCTTCGCTCGAAGCGTTCAGCGAAATGGCGAGCCGCGGACGCACCGGCGCCACCGCCAGTTCCGCCAGTTTCGGCGTGATGCCGCTGGTGGAAATCGTCAGCCGCCGGGGTGAGATGTTCATGCCCCGCGAATCGGCCAGCACCCGCGTGGCTTTCAAGACGTTGGGCAGATTCAGCAGCGGTTCGCCCATGCCCATCATCACGATGTTGAAGCGGCGGTTGTGCACGTCCGGGGCGAGTTGAGCCAGCAGCAGCAACACCTGCCCCACCATCTCTCCGGCCGTCAGGCTGCGCTCCAGGCCCATCAACGCCGTCAGGCAGAAGCGGCAGTCCACCAGACAGCCGACTTGGGAAGAGATGCAAATCGTGTCGCGCCGCGACTCCGGCATAAAGACGGACTCAATCGTGCGCCCATCGGCCAGCGTCAGCAGATAGCGCAACGAGCCGTCGCTTGAGGTGAATGTCTGTTCCACCCGCGGCAAGCCCAACGGCAGGTCCGCCAGTCGCCCCCGCAGCGAATCCGGTAAGTCCGGGATAGCCCCGTAGTCAAACTGGCGGTCCCGATTAATGGCTTGGTAGAGGCGGCGGACATGGTGTGGCCGATCCGGCGCGAGAAGCGCCTGGAGTTCCGCCAAGTCAAGACCGATCAAACTCATCATGGACGATCTGGAGGTGGGTCTCGCCCGACTACAGTCCGCCGCGAGCAGAAGCCCGTCCCGCATTCAGTTTGAATTCAACTTTGCGCTGGCGGTTGAGTTGGTTGCTCAGTTCTGAGTCGACGAGGGTGACGGTGGCGCGGTTGTGGCTGTGCTTCGTAGTGATGTAGTGGAGCGTGTCGCCTTCGACCCAATAGGCGTAAGCCGAGTACACGGTGCCGTCTTTGAGCGCGATGAGGTACACCGTGGGGCTGTCGGCGTCGATTTTCACCGGCGGGGCTGCGGCCGAGGGTGGCGGGGCCGGATGATCTGGCACCGGGGCCTGGTAAGAGCCGAGTTCGCTGGCGCTGTACTCACGCACCACAGGCTGGGCACGTTCCGGCGTGTAGTGCTGGTTGATGATGACGGTGGACTGCTGCTGCTGCGGTGGTTGCGGCGGCGGATAGTATTGCGGCGCAACGACGGGCATCTGCGGCGCAAAGCCGGTGTAGTCGTAGGCGTCCGTGTAGACGGGCACAGGCAAGGCGATGGGATAGGCGATGGCTGGCTGCTGCGGGCGATAGAAGCCCCGGCCGTTGCCGCCCGGATAAACTCCGCGGACCGCGGCACCCAGCGCCGTAACGTGTCCGGGAACGGGATTCGGGATGCCGGTACCAGGGAAGACAACGTTTCCAAAGCCGTGGCCCACAGGGCCGAGGGGACCGCCGCCGTGGCGCTGCGCTGAGAGCGAACCCACCGTAAGAACGAGAGCGACCACCAAAGCCTGCTTCATACGATTTGAGCTTACGCGCTCATGCCAGCAGACGCAACCAGGGGCGCGGCGGTTTCATCGCGATGACGTCGCTTTGTTGCGCTCGCGCTCGATTTCGGCTTCTTGTTCCTCAGTCTTTTCGACGAGCTTATCGATGGTCATCGAGTAGAGCGCCGGCTTGCCGTGGCGGTCACTTTGAAAGAAGATTTTCTGGCTGTCGGGCGAGAAGACGGGGGCGACCAGCGTGGGGTCTGACGCTTTGTGCTCGCAGAGCGCAAACTCGCGGCGAACCGAGCGGATCAGGAGCAGCACGAACGGGCCGGCGAGGTTGCGGCTGGCGCCGACGAAGACGGTAGCGTCGCGATTCGCGGAGAAGGCCACAAACTGCGACGTGGTGGCGATCAAATTGTCTTCGCCCGTGTCAGGGTTGTTCTCGCGCATCGCGTGCGCGCGGCCGCCGGGCGGGTAGTGAAGATAGAACACGAGCCGCCCGTCGGGAGACCAGATGGCGGGGCCGAGTGAGCCTTCGGCGGGCGTTTTGAGGCGTATAGGGCGGGAGCCGTCAAACGGGGTAATCCAGTACGCATCAGCCGACCGGTAGAGCACCGAGGCGCGGCGCGGGCGGGCGATGGGGGAAACGATGTCGTCAGCGTTCTCGACGAGTTTGCGCAGGCGGCCAGCCACCAAGGGCACCATCCACAGGACGTTCTTTTCAGGCACGAACACGGACGGGCCGTCCGCCGTGACACCGAGGGTGAGCGTGGAGGCAGGAGCTTCGTTGAGGCGATAAACGGCTTTCGGCGCGCCACCCGACACCGGAGCCAGTTGCACTGCCCCGCCCTGCTCGGCCCATAGGATGTAGCGGTCATCCGGAGTCAACGTGAGCGAGGAGGAAATCAAACTGCTGGCCCCGTCGGCGAGAGAGCGGCTTTCCCACTTTTTGAGATCGAGGGCGTGGGGCTGAAGCGAGCCGCTGACGTCGTTGGCATATAGAAGCCACCCGCCGCGGCGCGGAAAGATGCGCGCCGTGGCTGGCGGTAGGATGCTTGCGTGTTTCGGATCGGTGAGGCGAAAGACTTCGAACTCGGTGCCGGGATCGAGGTACCGGACGCGTTCGCTGGGGCGGACTTCGGCGCGCGCGGCAGTAGAAGCGGCGCACGACAGCAGAAAACGGCGGCGCGTCGAGTCCATCAAACCTTCAGTATAGGAAACGCGCGCCGCCGGTTGGTTACTTGTGCGCGGAATTAACGTGATCGGCGAGCAGATCGAGCCCGAAGTCGCCTTCAAACTCGCGCCAGACAGTGTGGCTGTGATTGGCGCCGTTCTGGGTGTTGTCGTACTCGATGAGGAACGTGGGCGATGAAACGCGGTAGTAGTGCGGCTCGTTTTTGCCGATGGGGCCGGCCCAGGCGAAGTGCATGTTGTTGCCGGCTTTCTTGATCTTTTCCTGACGAGCGGCGGCGATGGCATCCGGCACGTTGGTGACGTATTCGTCCATCAGTTCAGCGAGCAGTGCGCGTTGCTTCGAGTTCATCTTGGACACCGGCAGACCGCTCGGCTGGCCGGCGAGGGCGGCTTTGCGCGAGGCTTCCGTGATGATGTCGGCGTAGGCTTTTTCAGCGACGGTGGCGGTTTTGCGCTGCCCGGCGTCGAGCGATTCCATCACGGCGCGGCCCAGGTCTTCTTCGCGGCCGAGCGGGCGGATGCCGGCGCGGGGCCCTTGGCGGACTTCATGCGGATTGGCGCCGAAGAACGTGGGCGTACCAGCAAGCTTACCTTTGTGGATGGTGAAGTGGACGCTGATGTGGTGGCCTTCCACGCGATAGCCCCAGGTGCTTTCGTCGCTGGGTGTGCCGAAGATGGAGAAGTGATACTTCTGGGCATGGCGGCGGTCCACGGTATCTTTTTCCATCACCTTGAGCACATCTTCCAGGCTCATGATGCTGGCCGCCTTGATGTAGCCGCTTTGGCTGAGGCCGGCACTCAACAGGGCCATGGCAAGGTGATGCTGGCCGCCGGTCATATCTTTGAGGATGAGCCCCATGCGCGGCTTGCCGTTGTAGCGCTTCGGAATATCGTCGGTGGGGATGTAGTGCCAGAACAGGCGCTCTTCGCCCTGGAAGTCCATTTTGACTTTGGCTTGCTGCTCGGGGCTGAGCGAGTTGAGGAAGGCCTGCGCGGCTTTGGTCATCGCAGAGATCGAGTGCGTGCGATGGTAGGCCGAGGTCAACAGGGCGACGGCGGCGCAGGCGGCCAGGAAACGGGACAGGGCGCGGCTAGGCAACATGGGCGGCTCCTTTTGTTGGAAGCCGCCATTGTATCAAAAGCAAGGATGGTGACGATACTAGAAAGGCATGTCGGCTTTGACGGTTACGCCGGTGGCCGACCGAGTCAGGAAGATGTACGGATTGACGGGCGTGCCGTTCTGGCGCACTTCGTAGTGGAGGTGCGGACCGGTGGAGCGGCCCGAACTGCCGGAGGCGCCGAGCAACTGGCCGCGGCGGACTTCCTGGCCGACGATTACATCGACGCGGGAAAGGTGAGCGTAGTAGGTTTGCAGGCCATTGCCGTGATCGACGACAACAAGCCGGCCATAGCCGCTACCCCAGTCAGCATGGCTCACCACACCGTCTGCGCTGGCCTTCACGGAGGATCCGGGCGAGGCAGTGATGTCGACGCCCGAGTGGAAGGCGCCTTCGCCCGAGAACGGATCCGAGCGCTTGCCATACGAACTGAGCAGACGGCCGTAGACGGGCCAGAGGCTGGGACGGACGTTTACCTGCCACGGGCGGTGATACTTGCGGAAACCGCTCGAAAAGCTAGAGGCCTTGAGGAAGTTGTACTGGCTGAGAGTTTCGCGGTAGGAGGGCAGGAGCGGGCCTTCGAGGGAAATGTCTGCGGGACCGTCGAGCGAACGCTTCACCCCAAAGGCAAGCGAAACTTCATTGGCGAATAGCTGCAGGGTGGCGAGTTGCTCGTTGGTTTGGTTTGCCGTGCTTTGCAGAGACTGGTAGCGCTGGCGAAGGGCGTCAAACTGCACCTGCAGCGAGTTGTAGTTGGCCACCTTCCACGCCATGCGGGCGTAGCTGGAAACAATGCCCACGACGGAGACCAAGCCGAACAATGCGAGCAGCAGCACGCCGTAAATGGCGTGATGCGGAATATGTAGCCGACGGAGGCGCCCATGGAACGAATGGGCTAACACAACGATAAAATAGTGCTGTTTCATGCTAAACAGGTGTCGCCGGAAGCGCAGCCACCTACCGGCCGAACTCCTCTCCTCATATTTCGAGGTCCCATCGTTGAGCGCCTGCTCGGAGCGGAGTACCCCGGCGGGGTAGTCCAAAACGGGAACTGATTGCCCTGCCCGTCCTGGAACTCAACCATTCGTCGAGCATACTACCTGGAAACATCGCCGGTCAAGGCGGATTTCCACACGGCTGTGGACGTTTGACACACATTTTTCTTACGTCCTGCCGCCAAGTGCCTTGTTTTCAGTAAACGATTACGCGGCGGCCAAGAGGTCCGCCAGAGTATCCGCACAAAAATTCGCTTGTTCCTCTGATAATCAGGGGCGGACAAATGCGAATACTGGCTTCTCCGCACCCCAGAACGAGCAGCCCGCGTTCGCTGGCCTCCGAGACGAGACGGTTGCGGAGGGCGGCCGAGTTGAGCTCAACGCCGATCATCAGGCCGAGTCCGCGAACCTGGACAACCTGAGGGAAACGGGACGGCCAGGAGTCCATGCGTGCGCGGATGTGTGCGCCGATGCGGGCGGCGTGGGCGATCAGGCTCTCCTCGAACAGTTCAATGGTGGCGAGCGAGGCGGCGATGGAGACCGGGTTGCCGCCGAAGGTGGAGGCATGCGCGCCGGGCTTCCAGTTCATCACTTCGGCGCGGGCGATGGTTGCCGAAAGCGGCATGCCGCTGGCGATCCCTTTAGCGGTGGCGAGGATGTCGGGCGCAAAATCGAAGTGCTCGGAGGCGAACATGCTGCCGGTGCGTCCCATGCCGGATTGGACTTCGTCGGCCACCAGCAGGATGCCGTGGCGGCGGGCGACGGCGGCGAGTTCATCGAAGCCCAGAACAACACGTTGGCCGCCACGTGCATGTACGTGCTGAAGCACAGATTGCCGGCACCAGCGTGGGTCAGATTGAAAGGACTTACTTTCACTTGCGTGATGATGCTAGACGAACTGTCGCGCTGGCTTGAACTAGAGATGCTATTGCTCTGTTGCAGCCTCTTGCTATTGTCAGCACTCCAATTACCCCAGCATACGTGCGAACGCTGCTGCGAGCGTGATAGGGCTTGCTTGGGGCAGTTGTGCAAGAGAAGCCATCAAAGACTGCATCCCTCAACAGCTATACTCACCAGTGACCCGAACCCCAAACTCCGCCCGAAGTTAGATACGATTTCGGACGAAGAAAGAGGAAACAGATGCCCAAGCAGAGGCTCAGCGATGAGCCGGGATTTCCGTTTTGGGTTTCCCGGACCCCAACAGTCTACACCCGACGCCTCACTCCCGTGCCGGAGTTGATCAGAATCCCCATTCCGAGGGCGGGCCA
>VFZP01000059.1 GCA_016871115.1 Acidobacteriota bacterium | reverse complement strand
TCCGGCGGGGAGGACGAAGCAGCGGTAGAGGTCCGGGCCGCCAGCGGGGATGCGGAAGGGCGCGCGCATCGCGGTGACGTGATCAGGCGGAGCGAACGCGGCAACCGGAACAGGCGCCTGCTCGCGCGACGTGCCTTGGGGTGCGCCGGCGCGGGCCCACGCGGCGAGTGTTTCGACTTCAGCGGAAGCGAGCCGGCGTTCACCGAGAAAATGCGGTGGACCCGGATCGGGCTTCCACGGCGGCATGCGGCGAGTGGTGACGGCATCGGCGATGGCGGCGGCGCGCGGGGCGGCTTGCGCGTAGGAATCGAGTGCGAACGGCGCATTGCCGCCGGCGCGATGGCACTCGACGCAGTGGCCGTTCAGAATGGGCGCGGCGTGGGTGTAGTAGTTGGTGGGGCCGGCTGCCGCGGCGACGAGATTGATGGCGCAACCCAAGGCACGCGGCCACGGTGCGGTGGGACGATGGGCGAACACGGCTTCGAGCGCATCGCTGACGCCTTCCACCGCGCCGCGGTACCGTACCGATCCGGCGCGATTCAGCACCACCGCCTCTGGAGTGACGCGGGCTCCGGCGACGCGCGTAAGCGCCATGCGCGCGTCCAGCAATAGCGGCACGGGCAGCCTTTGCGCCATCGCCCGCGAATCGGCGGCGGGCCACACACCGGGCGCAACGGCGAAGAAGTGAACGCCGCGCGATTGGAAGGTTGCCTGCAACTCGCGCAGGGCCGGTTGCGCGCGTTCGGATCGCGGGCAGTCCGGCGCCAGAAACAGGAACACGCTCGCCTCGGCGTGGTGGGCCACTGTGTGATCGACGCGCTGCCCGTTGGCGTCGGCTACACTCCAGACGGCGGACGCCACGGCGGCGGCGCAACACAACAAGCTAGCCGCTATTGGCATGCTACACGAGGCGGATCGGCCCCGGATACTGCGCGACCAGTGGGTCGGCGGTGAGCAGCAGCGCGCCCTCGACGCTGGATTGCGCCACGAGGATCCGGTCAAACGGGTCCCGGTGAAGCGGCGGCAGGGTCATCACTGCAACGGCGTGTTCGGAAGTCGCCGCGAGTTCCAGGTGGCCATGATCGATGAGCCCGCGGCGCAACACTTGCGGATCGACGCGAAAGTCCTCGCGGCCCAGGCTGAGCTCGATGCTGACCTCCCAGATGTTGGCGGCGCTGAAAAGCAGTTCGTGCTTGGGGTGTTCAAGCAGTGCCAGCGCCGCGGCTGAGATCCGGCGCGGATCTGCGGCCGCCCCGAGCAACTGTTGCGCGTCCAGAAGCAGCCTCAGCGCTGGCCCCCAAACATCATTTCAATTTCGGATTCACCAATCCGGTCAAAATCGGCGGGCGTTTGGATTTGACCAGACAGCAAGCCGAGCCTGGCGGGCGGAGCAGGCGGCCCGCCGACGGTCATCATTTGCACGAGCGGCCGCCCCGCTTTGGCGATCACGACAGCTTCACCGCGGACAACCTCGTCGACAAGGCGGGAGAGCTGCGTCTTCGCTTCGTGGATGTCGACGGTCTTCATGACTAACCTCAGTCCAGCTTATCGGACCAATCTTGTCAACCCTCGGCTATTTGGCCGACGCGCCGAGCTTGAGCAATTGCTCGGCGTGCTTCAACGCTTCGGTGGTGAGCTTCTCGCCCGACACCATGCGCGCAATTTCCTGGGCGCGGGCTTCGCCGGTGAGTTCGCAAATCGATGCTTGCGTGCGGCCGTCGATGTCGCGCTTTTCGACGGAATAGTGATGATCGCCGAAACCCGCGATCTGGGGCGAGTGCGTGACGCAGAGCACCTGATTGGCCGCGGCGAGCTTCTTCAAGCGTCGCCCGAGCGACTCGGCGGTGCGGCCGCCCACACCCGTGTCGACTTCATCGAACACCAGCGTGCGGAGAATTTTTGGTTTGGCTTTGCCGAGCAGGCAGGTCTTCAGCGCGAGGGCGAGGCGTGAGAGTTCGCCGCCCGACGCGACCTTCTCGAGCGGGCGCGGCTCTTCGCCGCGATTCGCCGAGACGAGGAAACGCACGCGGTCTGTGCCGCGCGCAGACCAGGCGGACTCGGTGAACTCCACCTTGAAGACCGTACCCGCCATGGCGAGCGCGGCGAGCTCTTCCTGGACCTGCGTTTCCAGGCGCGTGGCCGCTTGGCGGCGCACATCGCTCAGCTTGCGGGCGGCACGTTCGTAGTCCGCTGCGAGGGCATCGCGCTCGCGCGCGAGTTCGGCGCGGCGCTCTCCCGCGGCTTCGACGGCCGAGAGCTTCGCTGAAACGCCGGCGAGGAAGGCAAGGATTTCATCGGCGCCCGCGCCGTACTTGCGCTTCAACTTATCGATGGCGGCCAGGCGCGCTTCAATCTGTTCGAGGCGCGCGGGGTCAGCTTCGAGTCCGCCGAGGTAGTGGCGCAGTGAGTGGGCCGCTTCGTCGAGCGCGATCTCGGCGGGCTGGAGCGATTCGAGCGTTTCGCGCAGCGAACCATCGATGCGGCAGAGATCGTCTAGGCGCTTGCGCGCGGATTTGAGCAGAGAAAGCGCCGAGCCCTGGGCTTCGTACAACGCTTCATACGCCGCTTGCGCATGATCCTGGAGCTTCGCAACGTTGCCCTGTACTTTGCGCTCGGCTTCGAGTTCCGCTTCTTCGCCAGCTTTCAGAGCCGCCTCTTCGATCTCGCGTTTTTGAAAACTCCACCGGTCCGCAAGGCGCAAGGTTTCCTGCTCGCCACGGTCCAGTTCTTCGAGTTCGCGCGCGATGCGCAGCCAGCGTGCATAGAGGCCGGCGACGGTTTGCGACGCTTCGCCCGAGCCCGCCGCGGCGTCGATCATGGCGAGTTGCGCGTCGTGCGAGAAGAGTTCCTGCTGGTCGTGCTGGCCGTGGATGTCGCCGATGTGCGGCGCGAGATCTTTGAGCAGCGCGGTGGTGACCGGGCGTGAGCTGAGGAACGCGCGGCTCTTGCCGCTGGCGAGCACTTCGCGCTCAATCAGGAGTTCGCCGTCTTCTACTTCGATGCCGTTGTCGTCGAGGAGCCGGCGGAACTCGGCCGTCGCTGGCACTTCGAAAATGCCGGCAATGCGGGCTCGCGCGGCGCCGGCGCGGACGAGATCGGCCGACGCGCGTCCGCCATAGAGCAGGCCCAGCGCGTCCACCACAATCGACTTGCCGCTGCCGGTTTCACCGGTTAACAGATTGAGGCCGGCGTGAAAGCGCACCCGGAGCCGCTCGACGACGGCATAGTTCTCCACGACGAGTTCAACAAGCATGCGAGTCTCTATTTTAATTTAAGGGGCGGCGGCCGGAAACGTGAAAGCACCATCCTGTTTCGACGCGATGCAACGATTCACCCCGGCTGACGTATCATAAATTGGTGAGCCGCGCCCGCCCCGCGGCTCTGGTGTTGAGCCCAAACACAAAGGAGCGTGCGCGCGTTGCAAGAGCAAGTGAATTCCGGCCTGTGGCATCTGGTCACGTCCGCCGGCTGGTTTCCCCTCTCGATCATGGCCATTCTGTTGGCCGCGTCGGTGCTTTCATGGACCGTGATTTTCGCCAAGTGGAGGGGCTTTCGCGAGGCCAAGCTGCACAACGGAAATTTTCTGAAGGCGTTTCGCAAGTCGAGCGATCTGGCGGTGATGGCCGCGGCGGTGCAGCAGTTTCCGCTCGCGCCGCTCGTGTCGCTGTTTGAATTCGGGTTTGAAGAAGTAGACCGGCAGGTGAAGGCGCACGGCGCGCTGGCCAACAAGATTTCGCTCGAACGTTGGCTGCAACTCGGTAGCAGCGAGCAACTGACGCGCCTCGAACGTAACATGAACTGGCTGGCCACGGTGGCGGCGGTAGCGCCGTTTGTGGGGCTGCTGGGTACGGTGTGGGGCATCATGGACGCGTTTGTGGCGTTGAGCGGCGCGGGCAGCGCGAGCCTGCGTGCGGTGGGTCCGGGTATCGCCGAAGCGCTGTTCACCACGGCGCTGGGCCTGTTTGCCGCGATCCCGGCGGCTGTGGCGTACAACTACTTTTCGCATGCGCTGCGCGAGATGGCCACGCGCATGGACGACTTCACGCTTGAGTTTTTGAATCTCGCCGAACGGTCGTACGGAGACTAACGCGCGATGGCGATCAACGTAGGCGGCGGAGGAGGAGGACTCGGGCGCGGGCGGCGGCAACTCGCCGGACCGATGGCCGACATCAACATCATTCCGCTGGTGGACGTGGTGCTGGTCTTGCTGATCATCTTCATGCTTACGGCGCATGTGATGGAGTTCGGCCTTGAGATCGAAGTGCCGATTACGGATACGCGCAAGCAGTCGTCGCAGGATTTGCCGGTGGTGTCGATCTCGAAGTCGGGCGATTTGTTTATCGGCGACAAGCCGGTGAAGAACTATCGCATGCTGGGCGAGGAAGTGAAGCAGCGGTATCCGGACGCAAAGGCGGTGTACGTGCGCGCGGATAAGAACACGACGCTCGATCCGTATCTGAAGGCCGTGGCGATTCTGGGCAAAGCCGATCTGCAGATTCGCGTGGTGACGCAACCGGATGAGGGAAAATAGGGTTTAGCGGGGCGTATGGGCAGCGTGAGCGGGCACACGGACATCTTGGCGCAGGAGGATTCTCTCCGCGCGTCATTCACCGGGTCGCTGGTGCTGCATCTGGGCATCGCGGCGCTGGCGGCGGGCTTGACGCTGCTGCGGGAGGACCCGTTCCGTTTGGGCGATCCGAACGCGCAGGGTGGCGGCAGTGTGGTGGTAACGCCGGTGGCGAGCATCAATATGCCGAGCGATTCGCAGCGCCTGCAGCCCGTGGCCAACGACACGCGTTCGCAAATTGAGGAGCGCGTGGAAGAGGCCAAGCCCGCGCCGATCGATCCGGATGCGATCGGGCTGGGGAAGAAGAAAAAGGACGACTCGAAAAAGAAGAAGGAGTCGACGGCGCTGTCTGACTACCTCAAGACGCTGAAGAAGCGGCGCGAGGAAATGGACAAATCGAACATTGGCTCGTCGACGGGCGCGAAAGCGTCGTCAGCGATTTTTCAGCAGCAGCCGGGCGCGGGCGGCGTGGGCACGCCGAGCGGTTTGCTGGGCGACGGCTTCGGGGCGTATGAGACGTATCTGCGCAACTGTATTGCACGAAATTGGAAGACGGCGGACGTGGAAACGAGTCTGCGCAATGCTCCGGACGTGGTTGTGCAGTTTCAGATTCAGCGCGATGGCGCGGGCCGCAACAGCCGCGTACTGCAATCGAGCGGCAATGCGCGGCTCGACAACTCGGGGTTGCGCGCCGTGGAGGGCTGCAATCCGTTTAACCCGCTACCGGCTGGCTTCCCCAAGTCCACGGCGACGATTGAAATTGTATTCAGGCTTCAACGATGAAACTATTGCACCGCGCTCTAACCCTTTTCTTACTGGCCGCCGCTTGTGCTTGGGCGCAGCAAGCGGATGCCGTGATCAAAATCATCAGTGGCAAACGCCCCAAGATCGCTGTGCCCGATATGCGCGCCGGAGACGCCGCGCAGGGCTTCATGACCACCTTCAACTCGACGCTGTTTGCCGATCTCCAGGACTCAGCCGTCTTTGAGATGGCGGCCAAGAGCTTCTACCCCGTCGATATCCCGCAGCGCCCCACGGACTTCCGCCCGCCGATGAACGGCCAGCGCTCCGGGCTCTGGCTCACGGACTGGTCGAACGCGCCGGTAGAGGCGCAATACCTCACCGTGGGCTTTGCGCAATCGCGCGAGAGCCGCTTTGTGTTGAACGGCTGGCTGTTCAACGTGAATCAGCCCGACGTGCGCAACGCGCAGGCGTTCGGCAAGCTCTACTTCGCCGAGCTTTCGAACGATGGCGCCAAACGCGTGGCGCACGAGTTTGCCGCCGACATCCTGGCGCATCTCGGCTTCAAATCGATGTTCGGTTCGAAGATCGCCTACGTGCGCACCAACGGACGCGGCAACACGCAGACCAAGGAAATCTGGATTATGGATTGGGATGGCGCCAACAAGCGCCAGCTCACGCATCACAACTCGATCTCGAGTTTCCCGGCGGTTTCCGCCGACGGCACGCGCCTCGCCTACACGTCGTACGTGAAGGGCAACCCGCAGTTGATGATGATGTCGCTTGAGACCGGGCGCATCCTGCCATTCCTCAATCCGCGCGCCACCATGAGTTCGCTGCCGGACTTCTCGCGAGACGGCCGCGTGGTGTTTACCTCGACCGCGGCGGGTTCACCCATGCAACTTTTTTCCAGCGCGCTGGACGGCACCGGACTGAAGCGCATCACCAATTCGCGGTCCATCGATGTGGAGCCGAAGGTGAATCCGAAGACGGGCACCGACATTGTTTTTGTTTCGGGCCGCTCCGGGCCGCAGCAGATTTATCTGATGGGCGCCGATGGCGCCGATGCCACGCGCCTGACCGACGGAACCGGCCAAGCCTCGAACCCCTCGTGGCACCCGGAAGGCCAGCATGTTGCATTTGCCTGGACAAAAGGATATGATCCCGGTAACTTCAACATCTTTGTGATGGATGTGGCCAAGCGTCAGCATACCCAGTTGACTCGAGGCGCGGGGCGCAACGAAAACCCCTCGTGGGCGCCGGATGGACGCCACATTGTGTTCTCCTCCAACCGGAGTGGGACCACACAGATTTATACAATGTGGGCCGATGGAACGAATGTCCGCCAGTTGACCAGTGAAGGCCGAAACGGAAACCCGGCGTGGGGGAAGTAGTTGCGCGGTACCCGGTGCTTCATGAGAGAATTCAGTATTCAGCTCTGATGAGCGTAGTGTAGCCAGGAAGGAACTCATTCACCCGATGAAAAGACAATCATCCAAGTGGATCATTTTGATTTGCACGCTTCTTCTGATCGCGTCCGGTTGTAAGAAAAAAACCCCGCCGCCTCCACCGCCGCCTCCACCGCCTGTGAAGGCCGCGGTGGAGGCGGCGAAACCCGTGGCGCGCATTGAATTTTTCCAAGTGGAGCCTTCGAGCATTCAGCGCGGCCAGTCGGCCACATTGAACTGGAAGGTGATGGGCGCGGACTCGGTTTCGATTGAGCCCGGTATCGGCACGGTGCCCGCGCAGGGCAGCCGCCAAGTCTACCCGAGCGATTCCACCACGTACACGCTGTCGGCCCGTGCTGCCGGCAGCAACGACTCGCGCACGGCGCGCGTGACGGTGACAGAGCCCCCCGCTTCGACCGCCCCGCCCCCGTCGCAGCAGGCGAAGGACGAGCCGCTGGTGCAGATGCTGGAACGTCTGGTGAGCGATTCGTTCTATGACTATGACAAGTACGATGTTCGGGAAGATGCCCGTTCGACGCTGACGCGGAATGCCGATGCGCTGAAGCAGATCTTCGCGAAGTATCCGAACGCGGTGATCACGGTGGAAGGCCATTGTGACGAACGCGGTTCGGCGGAGTACAACCTCGGTCTCGGCGATCGCCGTTCGGCGGCCGCGCGTGACTTCTTGGTTCAGTTGGGCGTGCCGGCCGACAAGCTGAAGACCATCAGCTACGGCAAGGAGCGCCAGCAGTGCACCGATGCCACCGAGGGTTGCTACCAGAAGAATCGCCGGGCGCACTTCACGGCAGCCCAGTAGTTCGGTTCCGCATCGTTTCGGTTCGATCCATACGAGGTGGCTGCCTTGGCAGGCGGCCACCTTTTTTTCACATCACGCCCCGGTGGGATGGCCAACATTGCGCCGGGTCTACAACAATGGTGACGAGGACTTCATTTATCCCATGAGCTTGCTCCGGATTTGCACGCTTCTGCTGCTGGGCGTTTCGGCCACAGTGCCGGCGCCGGCGGCCAACAAGGAACACGAGGCCATTCAGCGCGACCTCGCCATGCTGGGCGAGGAGTTGCGCCGCCTGCAGGCTTCGTTTAGCAACGAATTTACGGCCATCAAGACGATGGTGCAGCAGTCGATCAATGCTTCGGACAAGTCGCAGAACTCGGTGCTGGTGCTGGAAACGCGGATGACCGAGCGGATGCAGTCGCTTGAAAAGAGCCTCGCGCAAACAGTGGCCAATCTGAATGCGCGGGTGGATACGATGGCCGACGAGTTTCGCGCGGTGAAGGAAGAGGCCAAGGAAACCAACGCCCGCATGGTGAAGCTGCACGACAAGATGGACGACATCAAGGTGGCGCTCCAACTGCTGAACGGTAAGCTGGACCAAGCGCCGCCGCCCGTGACGCCGGCGCCCCAGCCAACAGCGGATGGCCCGAAGGCCGAAGGCCCCGCCTCCACTGCGCCTACCACTATGGCCGCGGGCGCCACGTTGTTTGAAGACGCCGAGCGTGACCGGCTGGCTGGTAAGAACGACCTAGCGATTAAGGAATACCGGGAGTTCGTCAAGACCTATCCGCGCAGCGAGCGGGCTTGCGAAGCGCAATATCGCGTGGGCGAACTGCTGATGAAGAAGGGGGAAATTTTTCCCGCCGCCGTGGAGTTCGACATGGTGATTGAGCGGTATGATTCGAGTTGCAGCTTCCAACCGAACGCCCGCTACATGAAAGGCAAGGCTTTTGTGAAAGCCGAGCAGCCGACGGCGGCCAAGGACGAGTTCCGGCGGCTGGCCGAAGACTACAAGGGAACAGTATGGGAACAACGCGCCAAGGAAGCGCTCAAAGAGATTGGATTCAGTGCCGCGGCCCCCAAGACGGGGGCCAAGGCCGCCAAGAAAACCCGCCGTTAGCCCGCCTGCCGATTCCTCTCCTGTTTTCGATTTCTTTCCCTTCCTGTTCTCCCCTCCTGCTGGCCCGCGAATTTCCCCGCACTCTGGAGGCGTCCGCCAAGAAGACCGGCGGGCAGGCCACCGGAACACCAGAAACAATTTGAAGGACTTCAGAACACCATGGATCAGGACGGACGTCCGCCGCTAACCACGTACGAAGCGCTGGCCGGAATCATCGACCACGCGATGCTGTCGCCGCATTTGACGGAGGACGATGTACGTCATGGCTGCGAGATGACGGCCGCCTTCCTCCCGCACAGCGTCACCGTGCGGCCGTGCGACGTGGACATGGCCGTACGCGCGCTGAAAGGCACGCCGGTGAAAGTGGTGAGTGTGTCTGGTTTTCCGCACGGCAGCGCCACCACGGCGTCGAAGATGTATGAGCTGCGCGATCTGTTGCGGCGCGGTTGCGCCGAAGTGGACCTGATGATGAACGTGAGCCGGTTGCGGTCGCGGCAGTTTCAATTTCTCGAGACCGAGCTGTTGCAGGCCGCCAAGGCGTGCCATGAAGAAGGCGCCAAGCTCAAGGTGATTATCGAGACGGCCTACCTCGATCTGGAGTTGAAGCTGATCGCCTGCAAGCTGGTGAAACGGACCGAGTCGGATTTCGCCGTAACAAGTTCGGGCTTCTCGCCGGCGGGCGCCAAGGTGGAAGACGTGGAGCTGATGGCGCGTAAGTGCGGGTTCAAGGCGGAGGTGAAAGCGGCGCAGGGAATCGACACGCTGGAGGCCGCGCTCGCGCTGTACGAAGCAGGTGCGTCACGGTTGGGAACGGCGCGCACGGTGACGATTCTCGATGCCTGGCGCGCGCGGCTGGAGCAAGCGGCGGCCTCTTTAAGTTGACGTGGGCGGCGCGCCGGACACGTGGTATGCTGGGAGGTCGTTTTTGCCCATGTCCCGGAAGGCTGCACTCCCCAATATCTGCATCGCTCTCGGGCTACCCGACGCCGAGACTTTGCTGTCGCATGCGCGGCGCGAGGTAGAGTCTGGCGAGACTTTCCTCGAATTCCGGCTCGACTATCTGCCGCGGCCGATGGACGGCGTGGAAGCGATCCGGAGATTCCTTGAAAAAGCGCCGGACGTGACGCTGCTGGCCACGTGCCGCCGCCACCAGAATCACGGCAAGTTCACCGGCAGCATCGAAGAGCAATTGCGCATCCTCAATGCCGCGATCGACGCCGGAGCCCGGGCCATCGATATTGAGATCGAAAGCGCCGAACTGGCGCATCACCAGGTGGAGCAGCTACGCGGCAAGGCGTGGCTGGTGTTGTCGTTCCATAACTTCAACGGCACGCCGTCGCTCGAGCCGATCGTCAAGCGCATGGCTAAGTTGGCGGCCGACGCCTACAAGATAGTGACCACCGCCAAGAAACCTTCCGATAACTTCCGCGTGCTTTCGCTGGCGCACTCTTATCCGAAGCTGCCGCTGGTGATGCTGGCGATGGGCGAGCCGGGCCTCGCCACGCGTGTGTTGTCGCCCGCGCAAGGCGCCGTGTATACCTACGCCGCGCCGAACGCCGCGGAAGGTACCGCACCGGGCCAGATCAGCGCGCGGCTGCTGCGGCAGGTGTACCGCGTGGACCGCTTTTCGAAAGCGGCCAAGGTGTACGGCGTGATTGCCGATCCGGTGCGGCATTCCATTTCGCCCGCCGTGCACAACCGGTCTTTCCAGAGCAAGCGCATCGATGCGGTGTATCTGCCGTTTCTGGTGAAGCCGCCGCACCTGAGGGACTTTTTCCTGTTGGCCGGCAAGATGCCGATTGCGGGCTTTAGCGTGACGATTCCGCATAAGCAGAAGATCATCCGCTATCTCGATATCGTGGATCCGCTGGCGCGGCGCATTGGCGCGGTGAATACGGTGTGGCACAAGGCGGGCAAGTGGCGCGGCACGAACACGGATGTGGCGGGCGTGCTGGCGCCGTTGAAGAAGAAGCTGAACATCGGCAAATCGAACGTGCTGATTGTGGGTAACGGCGGCGCGGCACGGGGTGCGGCGTTTGCGCTGGCCGACGCGGGTGCGCAGGTGAGTATCGTGGGCCGGAATCTGGACCGCGCGCGGGCGCTGGCGAAAGTGTGCGGCGCCACGCCGTTGACGCGCGAACAGGCCGAGGCCGGGCGCTTCGATGCGCTGGTGCACTGCACGCCGCTCGGCATGTTCCCGCACCCGGAAGAGTGCTTCTTCAAGGAGAAGATGCCGGCCGAGATCGTCTTCGACATGGTCTATAACCCCCTTGAAACGACGCTGATCAAGCGGGCGCGGGCGCTGGGCAAAAACGTGGTGCCGGGGCTGGAGATGTTTCTCGAACAGGCCGCGCATCAGTTTGAGATCTGGACCGGCGAGTCTGCTCCGCGCCCGGCGATGGAGAGGGCCGCGCTCGAAGCGCTGGGGCACCAGAAGCACTAGCGGGTGGGCGGCGGCTCCGGCTCAGAGCGCAGATGGCCGTCGATGCCGCTTTAAAAGACGCTGGCCAACGCACCGCACCAGGCACTCATGGCGCGCAGCCAAAGACTGTTTAGCATCCGGTATTCCTGTTCGTCGATCACGCGAAGGATCTGGTTCCCGTGCGCCGCGACGAACTGGCCCTCCATGATTTAGAGACCCGTCGCACCATCGAAGCTGATGATCGCGGATGCGAAAGTCCTGATGGCGTAGGCGAACAGCACCGCCATAGGCCAGCGGAAACCTGCCTTGGGGCTTCTACTCACTGAGCCCACGCAGATTACCGAGACCGCCCGGAGAAACAGCACTGGCAAGAACCACGGCATCGTGACTGTCGTCAGAAACGAGGCAACATGCACCACCAGGCACGCCAAGCCGCTCGCCAGGCATGAGGCCTTACTCACATGCAGGAGCGCCCGCCTCACCAGCTCATGGTAGCGAAACGAGCCGCGCCTTCAGCACCAGCGATGCCGGCTGCGGCGGCGCCGCCGCTAGTGGCGAGATCCAGAATCGCGTCACGCGTCAGATCCGCTACCAGCAAATGACGGGCCGCAAAGCCCAGCGCGGTCTCCGAGTGCCGCGCCAGGCTTCGGACGATGCCGAACGGCCGGCCTCCGTGGCCGCCGCGGTTCGCCGTCACGGCCTGCCCCATGAAATGAAAACTCCGGTAGCGGGGCCGAAGCGACGGCCTTCCCCACTCCCGTAAGGACCGCTCCTCTTATTAAATAGAGCTCGGAAATCTGGCGCGGGAAGGATCACGAAGCAGGAAGATCATGCGGCGAAGCGCTACGTTTTCATTTAGTCACTCGCTACGCCCGCGCGGCGCTAGGCTTCGCGCACGCGGCCCAATTCTTCGTCGCCTTCGACGAGGCCGAGCGGCTCGATCATCTGACGAATCCACATCTTCGGATCGTTCGACCAGAACAGGCCGAGGTCTTCGTCTTCTTAGTAGCGGAAGCCGACGCGGCCGCCGTACTTGGCGCGGAGGGCGCGGCCGTTCTGGAGCTTTGAACTCCACGGCAGGATCGCGTGGCTGAGATCGATCTCCTCGACCAGCGCCTGGCCTGGCGCCTTGAGCTGCGCAATGATTTTGCCGGTGGGTTCGAAGATCGAAGCGTTGTGGCGCCACGTGCTGGAGAGGATGTAGCAATTGCCGGCGGCGGCGCGCGTGGCAGGTTGCGTGGTTTGCGGCGACTGCGTGGGCCAGGCGATGATGTCAGCGCCTTTCGCCGCAAGTTCGCGCCAGCCACTGTCGAATTCGATGTCACAGCAGATCTGGATGCCGAGTTTGCCGAAGTCGCACTCAAACACGGGTTGCTCGCGGCCGGGCGTGGAGCCGGTCTCCATCGTCTTGCCGTCCGCGCCCACCACCAGGTGGACCTTGCGATAGGTACCGACGGCCTCGCCGCGCCGGTCCACCAGGATAGCGGCGTTCGTAAAGCGGCGCGCGGATTCCTTGAGGTACGTGGCGGCGACGATGTAGCAGCGATGCTGGCGGGCCGTGCGTGCGAAGGCTTCCTGCGCGGCGCTGGCCCACGGTACGGAGTTCGCCAGCGCGTCGCCGTTGGCTTCGCCGCTGATCGACGTTTCCGGGAGAATCGCGAGGTCGAGCCCGCCCCCGTAACGGCGTTGCGACTCGCGGGCCATTTCGTCGACGAGGGCGGTGAGTTCGGCGAGGCGCGCGGGCACGCCGGGATGCTTCACCCAGAAGGCTTTCATCGCCGTGCCGACGATCACCTTGCGCGGCAGCTTGAACGACGGCCGCCGGAGCGGCTGCGCGGCCGCGGAAGCGGAGGCGAGGGCGGCAGGGGCGGCGAACAACGTGCGGCGTTTCACCATGGCGATCATTCTAAATAGTGGGGAGGCCTTTAGCATAGTTGGTCGATGACTCGCCGCACGTTCCTTGCTTCATCGTCCGCTGCCGCCGCCGCTGCTCAGACCCCGCGCCGCCGTCCACCGAACTTCATCGTCATCTACACCGACGATCAGGGCATCGGCGACATGGGCTGCTACGGCGCGCGCGACCTGAAGACGCCGAACATGGATCGTCTCGCCGCGCGCGGTGTGCGTTTTGCGAGCTGGTACACGAACTCGCCCGTCTGCTCGCCGTCGCGCTGTGCGTTGATGACGGGCCAATATCCTGCCCGCCACGGCATCATGAACTTTCTGCCCGCGCGCGCGACGCACGATGTGCCGGGCCTCAAGCCCGGCGCCGTGACGCTGCCCGGCGAACTGCGCAAACTCGGCTATCGCACGGCGGCGGTGGGAAAGTGGCACCTGGGCTCGGAACCCGCCAGCCGCCCACTGCAGCAGGGGTTCGACGAGCATTTCGGTTTCTACTCGGGCTGGAACGACTACTACTCGCATCGCTACTACAACATGTCGCGCACGGCGCCGGAACATATCTTCCGCGATTTGTGGCGGAAAGGCGAAGAGGTTTTCGAAGACCCCGCATACTCCACCGAGCTGTTCACGCGCGAGGCAAAAGCGTTCATCAAGCGCCAGAAGAAAGACCAGCCGTTCTTCCTCTACCTTGCGCACGGCGCGCCGCACTACCCGATGATCGCACCCAAGAAGTACATGGATCGCGTTCCGGCGTCGCTTGGGATTGACCGCCGTCTGCACGCCGCCATGCTGGTAGCGGTGGACGACGGCATCGGCGAGATTCTCGACCTGCTCCAGCGCCGCGGCCTCGATCGCGACACCGTCATCTTCTTCCAAAGCGACAACGGATCGACGAGCGAAAACCGGTCTAACTCGCACGGCCGCCCGTATCGCGGCGGCTCGAACGCGCCGTTTCGCGGCTACAAGGGCGGACTCTTTGAAGGCGGCATTCGCATGCCCGCGCTGATGAGTTGGCCGGGCGTGATTCCGGCGGGCGCGGTGGTGGATGCGCCGGGGCAGACGATGGACGTGATGCCGACGTTTCTTGCCTGGGCCAGCGCGACAGCGATGCCGCCCGCCCTCGATGGCGTGAACGCCGCGGGCGTGATCGCGCAGCGCGGCCCGTCGCCGCACATCGATCTGTTTTGGGAGTACCAGGGGCAACTCGCGATTCGGCGTGGCAATTGGAAGCTGATGCTGGGCCCGAAGCTGGGGTTGAATGAAAACGCCGTCGCCCCGCGCTGGTTATCGAATCTGAAGGAAGACCCGGCCGAGCAGCGCAACTGGATGGAGCAGGCTCCGGGAGACTTAGTAGCAGCCTTAGAGAAACGCCTGAGAAAGTGGGCGGGCCAACTCAAGCTAGGATAAAGCTAGTATGACGGATGCCTCTCCGGCCATCCGCGTGGACAACCTGCGGAAGGTTTATGGATCGAAGGCAGCCGTCGACGGTCTTTCATTCGAGGTTCCACGCGGCAGCTTCTTCGGATTTCTCGGGCCTAACGGCGCGGGCAAGACCACCACGATCCGTATGCTGATGGGGGCCGCGCCACCTAGTTCCGGCTCGATCGAATTGCTGGGCCTCCCGCTACCTGCGCGCGCCACCGAAGTCAAGCGTCAGGTCGGCCTCGTGCCCGACGAGACGCTGCTGTTCGATCACCTCACCGGAGCCGAGTACATCGAGTTCGTCGGCCGCATGTACGGGATGGACCGCGCGCTGGTGCGCTCGCGCGCCAAGGAACTACTGGCGTTGTTTGAGCTGGACGCGCAGCCGCGCAAGCTGATCGCCGAGTATTCCAAGGGCATGCGCAAGCGCGTGGCGATGGCCGTCGCGTTGATTCACCGGCCGCAGTTGTTTCTGATGGACGAGCCGTTTGAAGGCGTGGACGCCGTGGGTGCGCGGCTGATGAAGGACATTCTGCTGGAGCAAGTGCGGCAGGGCGCGACGATCTTCCTGACGTCGCACGTGCTGGAGGTAGTGGAGCGGCTATGCCAGCGCGTGGCCATCATCTCGGACGGCGGTCTGGTGCTCGAAGCCGACATGGCGGACGTGCGCGCGGGTGGCAACGAAACGCTGGAAGACGCCTTTGTGCGGCTCGTGGGCGCCGAGCGCAGGGCCTCGCAACTGGAATGGTTCTAGCCGCATGCTGCTTGTCCACATTCGCGCGATCCTCTGGGCGCAATTCCGCTCACTGCTGAATTTCTACACACGCGGCAAGACTGGTCTGCTGGTGTTCACCATCGTGATGTCGGCCCTGTGGTACGGCATGCTGCTGTTCGGCGCGTTTGCCACGTTCCATATCGCGTCCGATCCGCGTCAACTGCCGATGCTGCGGCGCGTGGGCGGCGGGGCGCTCTTCTGGACGTTCCTGTACTGGCAGGTGATTCCGATCCTGATGGCGTCCACCGGGGCGGCGCTGGACCTCAAGCGTGTGGCCGTTTATCCGGTCTCGCGCACCGAGTTGTTCCTGCTGGAGGTACTGCTGCGCCTCACCACGGGACTCGACATGCTGCTTATCCTCATCGGCGCGGCGCTGGGACTGCTGTTGAATCCGGCGGTGCCGGCGGCGAAGGTGCTTTTTGCGCTGCCGTGGGTAGTATTCAATTTGACGCTGGCCACCGGTCTGCGCGATCTCATCGGGCGGCTCCTGGCGCGGCGGCGCGGGCGTGAAATCGCCATGCTCGTTTTTGTGCTGCTGGCCGGACTGCCGCAGGTGTTGTTCCACGTCGGGGTGCCGCAGTGGTTGCGCGCATGGCTGCCGCGGGCCGATTTTTCGTGGTGGCCGTGGACAGCGGTGGCGCGGCTCTTTGTGCAGCCGTTTCGAGTGCTCGATGCCGCGGCGTTGCTGGCGTGGACCGCTGCCGCAGCCGTCTTTGCGTGGATGCAGTTCCAGCGCGGCCTGTCCTTCGATGCCGATGAAGCGCGCGCCACTCCGGAAGCGCAGAACGCACCCGCTGAGGGCGGCGTGATGGAGTGGCTCTACCGCCTGCCGACGCGGCTGTTTGCCGACCCGCTGGGCGCGCTGGTGGAGAAGGAATTCCGGTTCCTGAGCCGCTCGCCGCGCTTTCGCATCGTTTTCCTGATGGGCTTTTCGTTCGGGTTGCTCATCTGGCTGCCGTTTGCGTTCCGTGGCGGCCCCGGGGAAGGCGGCTTTCTGGCGAAGAACTATCTCACGCTCGTCAGCGCCTACGCGCTGATGCTACTCGGCGAGGTTTCTTTCTGGAACATTTTCGGCTTCGATCGTGGCGCGGCGTTGAACTACTTCGTGCTGCCGGTGGGCTTCAGCCACGTGCTGGTGGCGAAGAACATGGCCGCGGCGGTGTTTGTGTTTCTCGAAGTCACCGTCATCGCGCTGGTATGCCTGATTCTGCGCATGCCGATTACCTGGATGGGACTGGTTGAATGCTACGTGGTCACGGCGGTGATGACGTTGCTGCTGCTCGCGGTGGGCAATCTGGGCTCGGTCTACTATCCGCGCCCGGTGAATCCCACGCACTCATGGCGCTCGGCGTCGGCGGGCCGGTTCCAGGCGTTCCTGATACTGCTGTATCCAGTAGTGTCGATTCCGGCGGTTCTCGCCTACCTGGCTCGTTACGCCTTTCAGACTGAGTGGGCCTTCATGGCTGTGATGGCGGTGAGCGCCGTGATCGGCGGCGCAGTGTATTGGGTGGCGCTGGAGTCGGCAGTGGAGGCCGTGGAGAAGCGCCGCGAAGAAATGATCGCCTCGCTCAGCGCGGGCGAAGGTCCGGTAGCGGCGTAGCGCGTTACCAGACCGTTCCTACGCCGTACATCGCCATGCGCATGTCGTCGGTGACGACGCCGATTTCCTCTTCCAGGCACTGCGCGGCGATCAGGCGATCGAACGGATCCTTGTGGTGAAACGGAAGTGACTCGAGGCGCAGCACGTGCCGCGCCCGCACCGGCAGAATGCCGATGGCGTTACGTTCCAGTTGCTGCGGCAGGAAGACGCTCGGCGGCTGCGGCAGCGAGAGCCGGCCGAGTTGGTGCTTCACCACGATCTCCCAGATGCTGGCCACGCTCAGCAACAGGTTCTCCGATTCAAACGCCTGCTGCGCGCGTTCAGACAATCGCGCGTCGGCAGTGATGGCCCACAGGAACACGTGCGTGTCGAGCAGTAGCCTCCGCGGCGTGACGCCCGCCGGACCGCTCACCGCCAGAATCCGCCTTCAGTTTCGTTGTCCAGCGGCGCGGTGAAGTCGGCGGGCACTTCAAACGCACCGCGCGCCGACCCCACTTTGCGCTGCGTCCTGCGCGGCTCAATCGGCACCAGGCGCGCAATGGGCTGGCCCGATTTGGTGATGATGATCTCTTCGCCCAGCAACACCTTTTCGAGATAACGCGAAAGGTTCGTCTTGGCTTCGTAGACGCTGGCTCTCATGGTTAGATGATAGCCAACGGCTGCGCGCCCTACGCCGACGCCTTCCGCATCCGCGCCACGTGCGCGCTGGCCGCGGCGGCGAGACCGGTGAGCGAGTAGCCGCCTTCAAGCACCGAGACCAAGCGCCCGCCGGCGCTATGGCCAGCGATCTCCAGCATCGTATCGGTGAGCGCGGTGAAGTCGTCGTCACTCAACTGAAAGCGGCCGAGCGGGTCGCCGGCGCGCGAGTCGAAGCCCGCCGAGAGCAGCACCAATTCCGGCTTGAACTCCTTCATCGCGGGAACGAGCCGCGTACGAAATGCCCCGAGAATCTTCTCGGCGCCCGAGCCCGCGGGGAACGGGCAATTCAGCGTCGTTCCTTTGCCCGCGCCTTCGCCCGTCTCCTGCGCGGCGCCGGTGCCCGGATACCACGGGGCTTGATGGGTGCTGAAGAAAAACACGGAGCCGTCCGTGTAGAAGCAATCCTGCGTGCCGTTGCCGTGATGCACGTCCCAATCGGCGATCAACACGCGTTTGATGCCGTGCTTGTTCTGCGCGTAGCGCGCCGCCACGGCGATGTTGTTGAAGATGCAGAAGCCCATGCCGCGGCCGGGCGTGGCGTGATGGCCCGGCGGACGCACGACGCAAAACGCATTCTTCAAGGCGCCCGCGGCCACTGCGTCAATCGCATTCAACACACCACCGGCGGCGCGCCGCGCCACTTCCAATGACCGCGGGCCGATCTCGGTATCACCAGTGGACAGCACGCCGTGACCCACGGCCACGTCGCGCTCCACCATCTTGAGATACGTCGCCGTGTGGCAGGCCAGCACTTCATCGTCCGTTACCACGCGGCTCGCCAGCGGCTTCATCGCCTTCGTGTGTCCGGCTGCGGCGAGCGCGTCCGCCACGGCATCGAAGCGCGCGGGCCGCTCCGGATGGCCGTCGCCCGTGTGATGTTCTTTCGAAATTGCGTCCAGCAGCAGTCCGGTCATGTGAGTGATAGGCTATCATTTCAAGATGCAGGCAGCAGCGCAGATCCTGACGCTTCTGATGCCGCTGCTCAGCGGCGGCCCGGCGGTGGAGATTGACGGCAACCTCGGCGAGTGGGAGGAGCGCGCGTTTCATGATGGCGTCTGGGACGTGCATCGCGTCTCGCAGGCGCCGTGGTTTGACGCGGGCAAACGCAACCGCCTGACCAAACACGCGGCGAACGAACCGGCGCCCGAGGACGATCTCGCCGCGCGCTACTACATGGCGTGGGACGCGAAGTATCTGTACTTGGGCGCCGAAGTGCGCGACAACGTGAACGACGTGGCCGACCCCAAGCATGAAGACAAGCGCTGGTACTTCAAAGACGCGATCTGCTGGTTTATCGAGGCGCCGCGCGACGCAAAGCCAGAGCGCTTCGGCGAAGGCGATAACGCGTTTTGCTTCGTGATCGACGCGCGCAAACCCGCGGGCTATGGCGCGTGGTGGCGGCATGGCAATGAGACCCGCACCTACATCGAAGAGCCGCTGCGCGCCGCAGACTACGCGATTCGCATGACCGGCCGCGGCGGCGACTTTGTGCTGGAAGCGCGCGTGGACATGGCGGCCACGTTCGGCAAGAGCAGTCCGGCGTGGCGCGCGCCGCGCGAAGGCGATGAGTACAGCGTGGAGGTGGTGCACACCGACCCCGACGGCGGCGCCTACGGCGGCCACCTGATGATCTGGGGGAACGGCGACGAAGACGAAACGTGGAGTCCGATGCGGCTCGCTGGTCCGAAGCTGCCCGTCGAGCGGCGGCCCGAGTGAGGCACAATAGCGCTGATATGAGGAAGTTGCTTCTCACCGCCGCGATGATCGCTTCGCTGTTTGCCGCCGCTTGCACGAACGACAGCAACACCGTGCGTACGCCCGTGCCGCCGCCCCCGCCGCGCACGCGGTAATCGCCGGCGCCGGAACTTTTGCGCGGGTGGCTGCGTATGGTCTCCACATGGAGTCCTTGTTGCACGATCTGCGTTTCGCGCTCCGACAACTGCGCCGCTCGCCGGGCTTCACGCTGGCGGCCGTGCTCACGCTCGGGCTCGGCATCGGCGCCAACGCCACCATCTTCAACTGGGGCAATCGCTTGTTTCGCCATCCGCTGCCTGGCGTGGATCGCGCCAACCTCTACTACCTGCGTTGGACGCTGCCGGGCGGGCACCGCGGCAGCACGTCGTGGCCCACGTTCCAGGATCTGCGCGAACGCAGCCATACCGTCTCGCGCCTCGCCGTAGGCAGGCAAACCGCGCTCAGCCTCGGCGAAGGGAACCGCCCGGAGCGCGTCTTCGGCATGCTGGTCTCGGCGAACTTCTTTGACCTCCTTGGCGTGCGTGCGCAGCAAGGGCGCACGTTCCGGCCGGAGGAAGACCGCGGCCCGGGCGCGCATCCGGTAGCCGTCATCAGCGATGCGTTGTGGCGCAATCTACTCGGCGCTGATCCGCGAATCGCCGGCCGTACCATTCGCTTGAACACGCACGCGTTCACGGTGGTGGGCGTGATGCCGCCCGGTTTTCAGGGCAGCACTGTGGGCCTGTGGCACGACGTCTGGTTGCCGGTGACGATGCGGCGGGCAATCATGGGCAGCGATGCGGAGCTGACGGAGCGTGGCGACCGGTGGCTGGAAGCCTACTTCCGTGCCGCGCCCGGCGTGAGCTTTGCGCAGGCTGGGCAGGAACTGAACGCCATCGCCGCGCAACTGTCGCGCGAGATTTTCAAGTCGGACTGGTTTGCCCGCGTGGATGCGGTACCCATCTGGAAGCACGCGGCCGGGCAGGTGCTGGGCCCGTTACTGTTGGTGATGGGCGGCGTGGTGGCGGTGATCCTGCTGATTGCCTGCGCGAACGTGGGCAACTTGCTGCTGGCGCGCGGCGGAGCGGCGGCGGGAAATCGCGGTGCGCCTTGCGCTCGGCGTGAGTCGCGACCGCTTGCTGCGGCAACTGCTTGCTGAGAATCTGCTCCTCGCCTCCGCGTGCGCGGTGCTGGCGCTGGCCGTGATGCCGGTAACCAGCGGTCTTCTCAACGCCTTTGCGCCGCCTGCCTCCGTCGCCATCGATCTGCGCGCGGAGCCGGACTGGGTGGTGTTGGCATTCACCCTGGGCATTGCGGCGGTGGCGACGTTGCTGTTCGGCCTCGTGCCGGCGTGGCGAGCCGCGCGGGTCGATGCGGTCACCGATTTGAAGCAGGAGGGCGCCGCGTCGCTCGGAGGCACGCGGCTTCGCTCGGCTCTGGCGGTGGTGCAGGTGGCGCTGTCCGTGTTGCTGCTATCGGGTGCGGGCTTGTTGCTGAAAAGCCTGGGGTACGCCATGGCCGCTAACCCGGGCTTCGACCCGCGCGGTGTGTTGGTGGCGAGTATCGACCTGTTGCCGAATGGGTACACGGGTGAGCGCGGCACGCAGTTTGTGCGGCAGGCGCTGGTACGTCTCGCTGTGCTGCCCGGCGTTGCCAGTGTGTCCAGCGTGCGGCGCGTGCCGTTGTCGCTCAGCGGGAATAGTTCCATGGGCTTCAGCGTGGACGGCTACACGCCACGGCGCGACGAGGACATGACGGCCTACGTGCACACGGCGGGCCCGGCATAC
>VFZP01000058.1 GCA_016871115.1 Acidobacteriota bacterium | reverse complement strand
CCGAAGAAGCCATCGGCAAGGCACTGGCCCGCCCTCGGAATGGGGATTCTGATCAACTCCGGCACGGGAGTGAGGCGTCGGGTGTATGCTGGTGGAGTCCGGGAAACCCAAAACGGAAATCCCGGTCTACTGGCTCTCGCTCGATACCGGGGAAAAGAACTTACTCCTGCAGTCCAACCCGACCGATGGATCGTACAGCTCGCCCATGGTTTCGTATGACGGCCGCCAGTTGTTCATGGCCATGGGCAACTCCAATCTACGGTTGGTTGCGGCGCCACTCACCGACGCCGGACGGCCGGCCGGCCCACCCCAGCCGGTTCCCGGCGTGCGTAACCTCGGATTCTTCGCGCTCACGCCCGATGACCGGCATGTCATCTTCAGCTACTACGTCGCCATGAACCGTGGGCTGTATCGGATTCCCGCCGGCGGCGGCGCGGTCGAGGCCCTCGCATGGTCCGGCCCGGGCGCGCAAAGCCCAGAGATTTCCGCCAACGGCCGCCTGGCCTTCTCCCGCGACACGCGCGACACCAACCTGTGGCGCTTGAATCTGGACTCAGCCGCGCTGGAGCCGCAGCCGGTCGCCACCTCAAGCTTTCGAGAGGTTGTCCCCCAATATTCACCCGATGGCCGCCGTCTTGCCTTCTTTTCGAACCGCGGCGGCAGCTTGCAGATCTGGACGTCGGAGGCCAACGGATCTCATCCCACGCAGCTTACGTTCTTCAGTGAGGATGGCACCACGGGCTCGCCGCGGTGGTCACCAGACGGGCGCTCGATCGCGTTTGACTCCAATGCGGGCAGCACGTCGTTCCATCTCTTCGTTGCACCGGCTGACGGCGGCAAGCCGCGGCAGCTCACCTCCCGCCCCGCCTCGGACGTGGTTGCCGCCTGGTCGCCCGATCGACAGTGGGTCTACTTCTCATCCTACCGCACCGGCCAGTCGCAGATAGGGCGCGTGGCCGTCACAGGCGGCGAGCCTCAACAGGTTACCCAGACCGGCGGCGAATCGGTGCAGATCTCGCCCGACTGCGCCTGGCTGTATTTCATCCGGGACATCGGCCGGGGCGGGCTGTGGCGCAGGCCCATCGCCGGCGGGCCGGAAAATCGGGTCGCCGAGTCCGTCTACCGAAGCTCCTATGCCGTTACCTCTCGCGGCGCATACTATTGCACCTGGCCCGGGCCTGCGGGCCTCAGTTCCATTCGATGGACCGATCCATCTACCGGCTCTTCACGCGAGATCTACGCGCCGCCCAAGCCGATCGACCTCGGCATGGCTGTCTCTCCAGACCACCGGCACCTGATCTTTGCGCAGAACGACTACCGCGTCGCAGACCTGATGTTTGTCGAACGCTTTTAAATTAAACAGGAGTGACTCAACCCATGAGCGAATCACAAGACCCCAAAGACGACGGCGCCGTATCGCGGCGCGCCCTGGCTGCCGCCGCCGGCGCCACCGGTGCGATGTTCACGCTGGCGATGTCGCAGGCGCAGGCGCAGAACGCGCCGATCAAACCGCGCGATCCGTTGAAGATTACCAAAGTGGAGACGTTCCTCGTCAAGCCGCGCTGGCTGTTCCTGCGCATCCACACCAACGCCGGCATCACGGGCCTGGGCGAGCCGATCACCGAAGGCCGCGCGCGCACCTGCGCTGAAGCAGTGAAGGAACTGGAGCCGTACCTCATCGGCAAAGACCCGCGCCCGGTGCAGCACCACTGGCAGGCCATCTACCGCCATGCTTTCTACCGCGGCGGCCCGATTCTCACCAGCGTGCTCAGCGGCATCGACATGGCACTGTGGGATATCAAAGGCAAATCGCTCGGCCTGCCGGTGCATGAACTCCTCGGCGGCCCCACGCGCAACCGCGTCCGCGTCTACTCGCACGCGCGCATGCCGGAAAAGATGAAAGAAGACATGGCCAAGGGCTTCACGGCCTTCAAGACCGGGCCAGCCAAGCGGCGCGGCTGGTCGCGCTATGTAGACACACCCGGCGACGTGCAATACGCCATCGAGAAGTTCGCCGAACTCCGCAAGACCGTGGGCGATCAGGTGGACATCGGCATCGACTTCCATGGCGCCATCTCCCCCGCCACCGCCAAGCTCCTGGTGAAGGGCCTCGAACCCTATCACCCGATGTTCATCGAAGAGCCGGTGAACTGCCAGCAGCACGACGTGATGGCCGACATCGCGCGCGGCACACATCTGCCCATCGCCACCGGTGAGCGCGTCTTCACCAAGTGGGGTTTCCGCGAGGTGCTGGAGAAGAAAGCCGCCACGATCCTGCAGCCCGATCTGTGCCACGCCGGCGGCATCAGCGAAGTGCGCAACATTGCCGCGATGGCCGAGGCCTACTATGCGTCGATTGCCCCGCACAATCCGCTGGGACCGATCTCGCTCGCCGCGGGCGTGCAGATTGCCGCGTCGATTCCGAACTTCCTCATTCAGGAACAAGTGTCGCTCGGCGAGGGCTACATCAAGAGCCCGTTCAGGGTGCGCGAAGGGTATCTCGAACTACCCACGGGCCCGGGTCTTGGTATTGAGCTGGATGAAAATGCGATGGCCGACAAGCTCGGCCACGACTGGAAGAATCCGGAGACCTACGACGGCGAGGACGGCAGCGTCGTCGACTGGTAGCACCGCCACACAACACGCCGGCGCGGCGCATGGGTACACTAAGCGTTATCCATGCGCTGCTGTTTTTTTGCCCTCCTCATTGCCCTCCCCCTGGCCGCTCAACCCGCCGCCGCTCCGCTGCCCAAGGGGGTGGAGAAGACGGCCAGCGTCGAAGGCATCACTGAGTACCGCCTGGGGAACGGGCTCCGCGTGCTGCTGTTCCCGGAGCCGTCCAAGCCCACCGTCACCGTCAACATCACCTATCTGGCAGGCTCGCGCCATGAGAGCTATGGCGAAACGGGCATGGCCCACATCCTCGAGCATCTGGTGAGCTACGGCTCGTCGCGCCACCCGGACGCCAAGGCCGAACAGGCCGCCCGCGGCGCGCAGCGCAACGCGACCACCTATTACGACCGCACGAATTACTACGAAACCTTTCCCGCGTCAGTGGACAATCTCGCCTGGGCCATTGATCTCGAAGCCGACCGCATGCGTACCGCGCCGATGAAGGCCGACATCCTCAAGGGCCGGATGCCGGTGGTGCGCAACGAGTATGAGGCAGGCGAGAACAACGCGATCGGAGTGCTGTTCCAGCGCGTGCTCTCCACGGCATTCCTGTGGCACAACTACGGCAAGAGCACCATTGGCGCGCGCTCGGATATCGAACAGGTGTCGATTGAGAAGCTTCAGGCCTTTTACGACACCTTTTATCATCCGAACAACGCCGTGCTCACCATCAGCGGCAAGTTCGACGAGCCGGCGGCGCTCAATCTGATTGCCGAGAAATTCGGCCCCATCGCGCGCTCAGCCCATCCCATCCCACGTACCTACACCGACGAACCCACGCAGGACGGCGAACGCATGGTAACGCTCCGCCGCACCGGCGACCTGCAGGCGGTGATCGCCGGCTACCACGTGCCGTCTTCGGCGCATCCAGACTCCGGCGCGCTCGATCTGCTCGATGAAGTGCTCACCGACAACCCGGCCGGCCGCCTCTACAAAGCACTGGTGGAAACCAAGAAAGCCGCGTCAGTCGGCGGCGGCTCACGCCTGTTCAACGAGCGGGGCTACCTGACGATTCTCGCCTCCGTGCGCAAAGACAATTCGCTGGATGAAGTGCGCGACATTCTGCTGAAGACGATCGACGGCCTCGCCGCCACGCCCATCACCGCCGAAGAAGTAGAACGAGCGCGTTCGAGCTCGCTCAACGGCTTTGAGGAGGCCCTGCGCGATCCGCAGCGCGCCGCCATGACGCTTAATGAAACCATCGCGGCGGGTGACTGGCGCTTGCTGTTCATCCAGCGGGACCGCGTGCGCGCCGCCACCGTGGCCGACGTGCAGCGCGTAGCGGCCAAGTATCTGGTTGCCTCCAACCGCACGCTCGGCCAGTTCATCCCCGAGGACAAATCCGTGCGCGCTGAGATCTCGAAGGCTCCGGATATCGAAGCGCTGGTTAAAGACTACAAAGGCGACGCGGGCGCGAGCGTTGGCGAAGCGTTCGATCCGTCGCCTGAGAACATCGACCGCCGTACCGTGCGCACGCAACTCCCGGTGGGCATTAAGCTCGCGCTACTGTCCAAGAAGACGCGTGGCGCGACCGTGCATGGCGCGCTGCGGCTGAGCCTCGGCGATGAAAAGAGCCTGCAGGGCCGCCGCCTGGATGCGACCGTGGCACGCGATCTGCTGCTCTGCGGCACGGCCAAACACACGCGCCAACAGATCCAGGATGAGTTGAACCGGTTGAGGGCGCGCGTGAACATCAGCGGTTCGCCGGCCAGTGTCGACGTAACGTGGGAAGCCACGCGAGCCACGCTGCCCGGCGTGATGCGCCTCGTCGCCGAAATCCTGCGCGAGCCCGCTTATCCTCAGACCGAGTTCGACACCTACCTGCAGAGCCGCCTCGCCGCGCTGGAAGCCCAGCGCAACGAACCGCAGGCGGTGGCCGTCAACGAATTCGGCCGGCACCTCAACGCCTCCTACGCCGCCGCCGACCCGCGCGCGGTGCTGTCGATGGCTGACTCGCTCGCCGAGACCAAAGCGGCTACGCTCGACGGCGCGCGCGTTTTTCATCGGGAGTTCTACGGGGCTTCTCTCAGCGAACTGGCCCTGGCAGGCGATTTCGATCCTGCCGAAGTGCAATCGCTCATCTCGACGCTGTTCGGCGATTGGAAGAACAAGCGAGCCGCGGCGCCCGTGCGCCGCACGTTTCATCAACCGGCGACCGTCAACCAGTGGTTTGAGACACCGGACAAAGCCAACGCGATGTACGTCGCCGGTCTCAACGTCAACGTCAACGACGGTTCGCCCGATTATCCTGCCCTCGTTCTGGCCGGTTACTTACTGGGCGGCCACGCCAAGGCCCGCTTCTATGACCGTATCCGCGGCAAAGACGGATTGAGCTACGGAGTGTTCACGCAGTTCAGCGCCGGCTTTCAAGAGCCCGGCGGATTCCTGATGGGCGCCATCACCAACCCGGCGAATATCCTTAAAGTGGAAGCGGCTTTCAAGGAAGAACTGACGCGCACGCTGGAGGGCGGCTTTGGCGGCGAGGAATTGCAGTCTGCCAAGAACGGCTGGCTGCAAACACAGCAGGTGCGCCGCTCTCAGGATGCCGCGCTGGCTGACGCTTTGCGCGCGCTCGCCCGTCAAGGCCGCACGATGCAGTACACGGCCGGGATCGAGCGCAGCGTGGCCGCCCTCACCAGCGCGCAAATCGTCGACGCCCTGAAGCGTCAGGTGGATGCTTCTCGCATTGCGATATTCAGGGCGGGTGATTTCAAAAAGGCAGGCGTCAGCTATTCGAAGTAGAGCACCGTGGGGCTGACTTCGAGCGAACCGCTCACCGCACAGGCCCCGCACCGCATCCGGTAGCCGCGCGCGGTCATCCAGGCAACGATCGGCTCCACCGGGTCTTCCAGCTCTTCGGTGGAAATGACAGACCTCGGGTGATACTTCGCCACCACCCCCGCCGCGCCGTTCAGCGCGCGCAGCGTGGCGCCCTTGATGTCAATCTTGATCAGATTCACTTCCGGCAGCTTGAGCTCGGCGGCAATCCGGTCAATCGTGGTTACCGGGATTTCTTCAATCACCTGGTCTCCCTCGGCCTGGGCCAAGAAACTGTCGCCGGTTGAGTTGCTCGGAGCGTGGAAAAAGCGCAGTTTCTTCTCCTCGTCCCATACGCCCTTTGGATAGACCGTAACTCTATCCTTACCGCCCGGTATCGCTTCCACGTTGCGGCGCAGGCAGGCGATGTTTTCCGGCGACGGTTCGATCGCCACAATGCGCTGCGCGCCAGCCTCAGCGGCCTCGCGGGTGTAGAGCCCGATGTGCGCCCCGCAATCGAGCACCACTCTTCCGCGGAAGGTTTTGGGACTGTACAATCCGCTGCGCTGCTGGGCCAGCAGCGTAGGCAGAACCTGCTCGCTTCCGGAAGGAATCCACCACGAGCCTGCCGAAGTGCTCCAATGCGCCAGGCTACCCTCACGGCCCCGCAGACGGGCCGATTGGGTAAGCCCGGCAGCCAGAGCCGCTTCGTCCACGCGATAGTTCGCGCCCGAGTAGACATCCTGCGGCGGGCATACTCGCGAACGCCCGGCCACCGCCAGACCCCAAGCCATCAACGGCGGATGCACCCAGCACGAAATTTCAAAAACAATGAAGCAGCTCCCCAAGGCGATAAATGCCTTCAACGCCAGCGCTGTCAGTGCCCGTATGCCCATGGTGATTCCTTCGGCAACGGCTGCGAACCGCGTTAGGCGTGATTGTCTGCGGCTTTTCCCGCGCCCGTTCTGCGGTAAACAACTGTATGGCTAATCAAACTTCCGATCGACGCCGATGAAGGTCCGTAAGCATATGAGCGTCGCAAATACCCTCGCTGCACTCGCTGCACTCGGCGCCGCCCAAGGCAAGAGTCCCATCCTCGATTCCCAAAAGCCGCAATCGCCAACTCCGCCCATTCCGGAGACGCTGGCCGACACCGGCCTGCCCGAGTCGATGGTGGAGCAAATCCTGCTGAAGTCGCTCTACTTTCAAGGCGACACGCTGGGGCGAGACCTCGCCGCCTCTCTGGGCTTGAAGTTCAGCGTCATCGAGGGTGTCATTGAGCTACTCAAACACCAGCACCTGGTGCAGGTGAAGAAGTCGCTCGGCATGGGCAACATCTCGGCCATCTACTCGCTCACCGACTCCGGGCGCACGGTCTCGCGCGAGCATCTCAACCACTCGCAGTACGCGGGCAAAGTGCCCGTACCGATCGATCAATACGAAGAGATGGTGCACGCGCAGAAACTGCCCGACAGTTAGCTCACCATGGAGATGCTGCGCAAGGCCTTCAAGCACATGGTGGTGTCAGACGAGATCCTGTCGCGCGTCGACCCGGCTGTCAACGCAGGCAAGAGCTTTCTCATCTACGGACAGCCGGGCAACGGCAAAACGTATCTGGCCGAAGCGCTCTTCGGACTCGATCCCGCGCCCATCTACATTCCTTACGCCATTGAAGCCCAGGGCATGGTGGTGGAGTTGTTCGATCCGCTACACCATCAACCGGTGGAGACGCAGGAGGAAGACGGGAGCCTGCTCGCGCTCGCCAAGCAGCCCACATTCGATATTCGGTGGATCAAAGTGCGCCGGCCATTTATCGTTTCGGGCGGCGAACTCGAAATGGGCATGCTGGAGTTGAACTACAACGAAGCGGCGAAGTTCTACACCGCGCCCATGCAGCTCAAGGCCAACAACGGCATCTATCTCATCGATGACTTCGGTCGCCAGAAAGCCACGCCTGCTGAAGTGCTGAACCGCTGGATTGTGCCAATGGAACGCCGCATCGACTATCTGACGTTCAAGAACGGCACGAAGGTTCACGTACCGTTTGAGTCGTTCCTGATCTTCTCGAGCAACCTGCAGCCCACGCAGTTGGGCGACGAAGCGTTCCTCCGCCGTACTCAACACAAGATGCTGCTGCGCAGCCAGGAAGAGGGCGAATTCCGCGAGATCTTGGACCGGTTCTGCCAGCAGAACAAGCTGCCGTACGAACCCGAGATGTTCGACCGGTTCATGCAGAAGCACTACCGCACCACCGGCAAACGGCGCCGGCGCTGCCATCCGCGCGACGTGCTGAGCCACGCGATGGATCTGATCCGCTTTGAAAAGCGCATGTGGCGGCTCACCGACGAAGTGATGGATCACGCCTTTGAGAGCTGCTTCACCGAAGTGGGCCACGACGCGTAGCTAGCCCGCATATCTCACAGGCTTTCTGCTGCGACGCGCGATAAGGCCGCGTCTACTTCGTTGCGCTTGCTCACCCGAGCTCGACAGACTGTTCAAGTATGCCTCCCCGCACTGAGCGGCGCGCGCCTCGTATCCACGGCCTTGTCACGCATCTCGCGACAAAACCCCATGAGATATGCGAGCTAGCGCCGAGCCTGCTGCTGCCGCGCGCTGAACACAACGCGCCCTTCGCGAACGGTGTAGCGCACCGCGGCCAGCTTCCAGATGTCCCGCGCGGGGTCGCCTTCCACCACCGCCAGATCGCCGGCGAGGCCGGGCGCTATCTGCCCACGCCGGGCCCCCCGGACCGCGTCTTCGGGAATCGGCCGCGGGAGGTGAATCTTGATGCCGTCGCCACCCGCGTCGGGAATAGCCTGCGCGGCCAACGCGGCTTGGCTCGAGTTGGTCACCTCGTGGTTTGAGGTGACCATGTTCCCCAGAATGCGCAGGATGTTGGGCGCAGGCACAGCGCCGGGCGCCACAATGGCCTCTCCGGTGGTTCTGATGCTCGGGCCGGGCAACTCCCCGCGGCCGATACGGTCCTGGATGGCCCGTGTGTTGTTCCCATCCGACGCAATGTCAAACACGCTGGTGAACCCATAGCGCGTGGTCATCGCCTCGACCTGCCGCGCCAGTTCCTGCGCGTCGAGGGTAGCTGCGTTCTCCCACTTGCGCTGTAAGAAGTGCACGTGGCTATTCCAGAACCCAGCGAGTACGGTGAGCCCTTTGCAGTCGATCACGCGGGCACCGGCGGGTACGCTCACGCGCCCGCGGCCCACGGAAGCGATCCGGCCGTCCGTCACCACCACGGTGGCATTGCGCACCGGCTCAGCGGCGGGACTCATCCAGACCGTCCCACCCATCAGCACCAAGGAGTGGAGGAGCATCAGAAGTGCAGCCGCAGCGTGTACTGCACTTCGCGCCCGTAGTTCACCTGCGAGGTAATGCCGCCGAACTGCGTGCTCGTCACCGCCAGATTCGGATTGCCTGGCATCACCGTATTGGTCAGGTTGTAGGCCTCAAACCGCAGCTCCAGCTTGAAGCGTTCGGTGAGCGCGAAGTTCTTCGACAGCGTGCTGTCAAGACTCCAGTAGTTCGGCCCGGTGAGGTGGTTGTACTGATACGGGTTCGTACGCGGGGTAAACGGCGTGGCCTGGCGGAACACGCTGGTGTCGAACCACTTTGACCATTCGCGCGGCGAAGCGCCCGGCTCACCCGTCACATCGAGTTGCCCGAACCGCAGAAAGTTCCCCGAGTTCCACATGAAGATGTGGCTGGTGGACCAGCCGCCGAACATGGCATTCAAGACCGGATGCAGATTCCCGCCGAGGCGCTGCCCCTTGCCGAACGGCAGATCGAGCGTCGAACCAAGCGTCATGCGATGGCGCGGCAGGTTGCCCGGAATCATCGTCAGATTGTTGGCGTAGTCATCCGGCGCGTTGAAGTACCCGCCCGTCGACTCGCGATTGTAGTTGTACCCCCACACCACGCTATAGCCCGACGCAAAGCGCCGCTGCACGCGCAGTTGCAGGGCCTTGTAGCGATTCTCCACGCCCGGCAGGAAGCCTTCGGTCAAATCGGCATACTGCGGATGCGGCCGCAAGAGCGAAGACAGCGGCACGGTGCGCTGGCCGCGCAGTTGGCCCGGCATCAACGACGCGGGCAACCCGAAGAATGGGTTGGTCACGGGCGCGGTAAGCGCGGTCTTGTAGGTGTAGCCTAGCTGCGGATCCACCATGTTCGTCTGCCGCCCGAAGCCCGCGTTGCCTCCCTGCCCTTCCGGCACCATGTTGTGGCCGAAGTTCGTGAAGAAGGTGCCGTCCAGTTTGAAGCCTGCAAACAGGTCGCGCTCGACGGTGAAGTTGAAGCGGTCATTCATCGGCGTTTTCAGGTTCTGCCGCGCCCACGTGGCCGCGCCGCCCAGGTTGGTGTTTCGCCCATAGCCGCGGCCCACCGGCATCACCAGCGGGTTCGACGCGGGAAACGGATTGCTGATCACGCCCTGCGGCACTCCTTGCAACTGCACTGGTCCGGTGGAGGTGATGGAGAATCCATCGGTAGCCGGCAGCCGCCACGCATAGCCGAGGATGCTCATGATCGGCGCGGCGTAACGCGCGTAGCCGATGCGGATGGCAGTGCGATCGTTCGCGCGAATCGCGACACCGAGGCGTGGAAGGAAATTGGCGCGCGGCGCGCGATAGAGGCCCTTGGCGTCGGGCGTCGTATAAATGAACGCGCCGTTGTAGGTAGGCTTCGGCGCCCCAGGGATGGTGGCCACTTGCGGCGGCATTACCGGCGGCTTCGACTGGAACTCGGGAATCCGGTTGTTCAAATCGAGATAACGCGCCAGACGCCCTTCGCGCTCGGACGGCGCGGTTTTATACTCCCAGCGCAGACCGAGATTCAGCGTCACGCGGCGGTGGAGTTTGAAATCGTCCTGCACAAACACGCCGGATTGATCCTGCTCCGTGTAACGCGGCGAGACGTAGTTGGCCAGCAGCGAATTGTCCACGGCACCCAGCAGAAACGTGGCCCAGGCGCTGCCGTTGTTCAGCAGATTCGGCGCGAGGAAGGTCTCGGCGGTGCTGGCGGCGTTGAACGGAAACGTGCCGAAGTTCGGAAGCTGCGAGTATTCGTAGGCGTGGCGATACGCCATGCCGGCCTTGATGTAGTGCTGGCCGCGGTCGTGCCCGACGCTGCCTTGATAGGAGTACTTACGCGGCCGGTAGCTCCACCAGCTTGACTTGCCGAACGTTGCGCCACCGATATTCAGGTTCGGGTAGTAGATGGCCGGCACACCCGCCGTGTAGGGCTTGTACCAGGGGTTGTTGGGCCAATACCGTTCTAGGCCCTTCTCGCCCAACTTCGCCCATTCCGAATCGTACTCGTCCTCCGAGTACACTACGCCGAGCCGGAAGTTCAGCACCGTGCGCGCGCTGAGCGTGTAGACCGTGTCGTAGGCCGCGTTGAGCGCGTCCATCAATCCGTCATTGTCGTACGGCGTGGCGGTCGTACCGCCGTAGTTGTCGTTATCGAGGCGCGTGCGGATCACGCTGTAGCGCGCGAACATCTTCCACTTATCGGTAGCATTGAAATCCACGCGATTCGAGAGATTCCAATACTTCAGAAACCACGCATAGCCGGTGCGGTAGTTGTTCACGCCCGTGAGATCGTCGCCGGGGCCATTGGGCTTCTAGATATCGGCCAGGAAGGCCCGCGAGATGGCGTCGATGCGCGCGGCTGGCACGATGTTGCCCGGGAACGGCGTGCGCGACGCGGTGTTGTTGCTCGCGTTCATCTGCGTCGTCCAGGGGTCAAAGACAGGCCGCAGCGCGCCGGCGCGATTCAGCGTCTTCGAAAAATCTCCCGCACGTTCGAGATCCGTCGGCAGCGTCATCACACGCGTGTAGGGCTGGCGGTTATCCCACTTCTCAAACGTGAAGAAATTGAACAACCGGTTCTTCAGAACGGGGCCGCCGAGCGTACCGCCGTAGACGTGATTGCGCACCACGTTAGGCGCGCGCGTGAACGCGTTCGAGGCGGCGTTGAACGTCGGATTGCGTCCGAAGTAATAAGCGCTGCCATGGAATTCGTTGGTGCCGGCCTTCATGCCGATGTTCATCACGCCGCCGGCCGAAAAGCCAGACTCGACGTCCACCGAATTCTGCTGCACGGCGAACTCCTGCACGGCGTCCATGGGTGGCGCGTAGGACCCGCGCGAGCCCACGCCGACGGGCGAGCCGTCAATCTGCACTTCGTTGTGTCCGCTGGTCTGGCCGCCCACGTCCACGCCGGTGGAGGAGAGCTGGTAGAACGGGTTGCGCTTGGAGACGTCGGAGTAGCGGTTCACCACGGCCGGGTCAAGCAGCGCCAGCGTGAACGGATTGCGCGCCAGCACGGGGAGTTCCTTCAGCATCTTGCCGTCGATGGTCTGCCCCAGCGTCGTCGTGTTGAACTGTAGCTCTACCGCCGTGTCAGCGACGGTCACCGTCTGGCTCACGTCGCCCACGCGCATCGCGAGGTTCACCGTCAGATCCGAACGCACCAGCACCTGGATGTTCTCCTGCGTCGACCGGCCGAAGCCCGCGCTTTCCGCGGTCACCGAGTAGGTACCCGGCTCGACATAGTCAAACAGATATCGCCCGTTCTCGTCGGCGGCGCGCGTGGTCACGGTTTTCGTGTTGGCGTTGGTCAGCGTCACGTTGGCTTGCGGAATCGCCGCGCCAGAGGGATCGGTGACAAATCCTTGCAACCGGCCCCGATAGTCCTGGGCGAACGTAGCCAAGGCGGCGGCCAACAGGAATAGAATGGCGCGCAACATCCGGCCTATTATCTGTAGAATTTCGCCGTGCGCGCCGATCGTCTGCTACGCTGGACCTTCTCTTCCATGCCGGATACATCTTCCTCCACCATGGCGCTGCTGGGCGGCGCGGCTGCGTTAGCCGGGGCCATCAACTCCATTGCTGGCGGCGGCACGCTGGTGACGTTCCCGACGCTGCTCAGCGTGCTCACGGCCGTGCCGGCCAACGCTACCTCCACCTTCGCGCTGCTGCCCGGTTCGTTCGCCTCGGCGTGGGGGTACCGTGCGGAACTGGCCGCTTCGCGCGCGATGCTGATGCGGCTGTTCCTGCCCAGCCTTTTCGGCGGCATCGTCGGCGCGCTCGCGCTCACGCGTTTTCCGGAGAGCGTCTTTGAAACGCTGGTGCCGTGGCTGCTGCTGGGCGCCACCCTGCTGATGCTGCTGCAGAAGCCCGTGGCGCGCTGGATCGGCGCGCATCCACACGAAGCCCCGCGCGGGTCCACGGTGGCGGCCGTCGTGTTCTTTCAGTTTCTCGTCGGCGTGTACGGTGGGTACTTCGGCGCGGGCATCGGGATCCTGATGCTCAGCTCGCTCGGCTTCATGGGCATTGCCGACATTCACCAGATGAATGGCATCAAGTCGATCCTCGCTTCGGTGATGAACGGCATTGGCGCGCTAATCTTTGTGATTGAGGGCAAGGTGGTGTGGCAGTTTGCAATCCCGATGGCGATTGCTTCGATTGCCGGCGGTTATGTGGGCGCGCGGCTGGCGCGGAAGCTGCCCGCGCCGGTGGTGCGCTCCATCGTCATCGCGATGGGCTTTATCGTGGCCGGCTACGCGTTCTACCGGCAGTCACAGCACTAACCCAAGCAGGGCCGCGCCGGCGGCCGTCAGCGGCAGCCAGTAGCGCGGCCAGGCGAGAATCGCGGCAAAGCAGGCTGTCGCTCCGAGGGCGGGCGCGCCGTACCCCAGCATCGCCACCCGCAGCACCGCCGCCGCGCCGAACGGCAGCGCATACCACTCGCGCCCCCACACCACCAGGCGCTCGGGTCGCCACATGAACAGCGGCGCGATCACGAGCGATGCGAGCGCGTCAGGCAGGTAGTGCATGCCCGTGGTGATGCAAGTGACGCCTACTGCTACGGCATACGCAACGCCCACCCACGCGGGCCGCATCAGGCGCCCGGCAAATAGCGACCACAACACATGAAACGAGGGGAACGCCGCGGACGGCGGGTTGGACTTGCGTTCAAACTCCAGCAACTTCGCCAGCACATGCGTCTCCGGCATCGGCCGCCGTGGCGCAGCCGAAGGCGCCAGCCAATAGAACGGGAAGATCAGCGCTGTGGAAGCCCACGCCGAGTAAATGAGAACCCGCAACTCCCCCCGCGTGCGCGCCAGGAACGGCGCAGCGGTCACAGCCACGTACGTGCTTTGATAAACCATCGACGTCAGCGGGTAGACCGGCAGCGAGTCTTCCCACGCAAACATGAACGCGTAGCCCGGCAAACCATGGTGCGCCGTGAACTCGTACGCCGCCACCCAGGGCAGCGCGGCGATCCACCAGAAACGGAACCGCTCGGCGAGCGAAGGACGCGAGGCATCGTCGCCGACCGGCAGCACCGGCGACCATCCGGCGGGATGGAGCCGCGCGTGGGTAATTGCCAGCAAGACCGCGACGGGCGCCGCAATCCACAACAACAGCGCCGAGCGCAGATACATCGCCACGCCGAAGGCAACGATGGCCGCCCCGGCCTGCTCAGCGCGTGGAATATACGGGCGGGTATGGCGCGCAAAGCCGGTTACGGCCGCGATCAACAGCGCACCGAAGATGGCTAAGCCGAGCCCCCACGCGGGCGTTCCCCAGACTGGAAGTGGTATCAGCAAGCCCCCGAATTGTAACTTAACCGCGGCGGCTTAGAAATTCACCTTGGCGCCCACCTGCGCCACGCGCGCGGGCGTGGCCGTGGAGTTGATGTTCCCGAACGCAGGCGAGGTGAACGTCACGTTGGGGGGCGCAAGGTTGGTGCGGTTGGTGGCGTTGAACGCTTCGCCGCGCAACTGCAGGCGTACGCGCTCGCCGAATGAGAAGTACTTGTGCAGTCCGAAATCGAGCTGCTCGAGCCCCGGTGACCGTACATCCGGCAGTACCCGCCCGACGTTGCCCAGTGTGAACAGCGGTGGCAGGACGAATTGCGCCGTATCGAACCACCGCGCCGCGGTACCGCCGTCGAGCTTCGCGCTGCGGCCGGTGCTGTTGGGGCGATTGGCCGCGTTGTTGTTGGCGCCACGAATCGCCAGCGGCAACCCGGATTGCAGAGTCAAGATGCCGCTCAATTGCCAGCCCCCCAGCACCCACTCGGCCGGACCGCGCAGCGCAAACCGCTTGCCTTTTCCGAACGGCAACTCGGCCAGGTAGCCGATCACGAGGCGCGTGGAAACATCAGCCGGCGAAATCGAGCGCTCCGCCCGCCGGTTTTCGGGGTCCTGATAATCCGTCACGCCTGTGTTGTAGCCGGCGAACCCCGCGCTGAGACTTGCCACGGTGTCGTCAATCACCTTGCCGAACGTGTAGGCCACATTCACCGTGTGCCCGCGGCTCATTCGTTTGCGCGCGTTGATCTGCAGCGAGTGATAGATCGAACTGCCGAACGTGGGATTGCGCCGCGTGATGCCCTGAAAAGCCGGATAGGGCAGCAGGAGTTGGCGCCGGGCGACGGTGCGGCCAAAACTTCCGCGCTCAAAAAGCGGGTTCGGCACGAGCATCTGCAGGTCGAAGCCCTGCGCGAGAAACTGAGTAGGCAGCGCATTCTCGGCGATGCCGAGCGCGCCGATGCCGATGCGCGTTCCCTTCGACGCGGCGTAGACTGTCTCGACGCTCCATCCGCCGGGCAACGCGCGCTGCACGCCGAGGTTCCATTGCTGCGTGTAGCCCACACGGTCATCGGCCGTGCGGCCTTCCGCGCTGAGCCCCAGGAAACTCGCGGCGCCTTGCGAACTCTTCTGCGGCTGCAGGATCGTGCGCGGACCCTGCGAGAGATAGAAGGTGGGACGCGGCCCGATGCTCGGATCCGAGAACGGCGTGTTCTGGCTCCAGCCGAGATTCGACTCAAAGCTCTCGAAGATCCCCTGATAGAGGATCCCGTAGAAGCCGCGGATCACCGTCTTGGCCTCGCGGTCCACGGTGTAGGCGAAACCGAACCGCGGGCCGAAATTGTTGCGGTCCGTCGGCACCGGGTGCCGCCCGTAGTCCACGCCGGCAAACTCCACCACGCCCGCGAGGTTGGTCACCGGATTGGTGCGGAAGAAATTGAAATTCGAGCGCTCGTTGAACACGTCATAGGCGTTGCCTTCGATGTCATAGCGCAGGCCGATGTTCAGCGTCAGCCTCCGGTTCACACGCCAGTCATCCTGCAGGAAAGCCGCGAAATACTTGCTCCGTTCGTGGCGTTTGCTGCCCACGGTGAGCGAGCCGGAGTTCACCGCGCCCAGCAAGAACGTCGCTACTCCGTAGCCGGTGGTCTGCGGCGCCTGCGGGTTGTTGGTGAGGTCGCGATTGAAATTGAACACGCCGCTCAGTCCGCCGAACTGGAAGCGGTTGCGGCGTATCGTCCAGATTTCGCCGCCAAACTTCAGGGTATGCGCGCCCATCACTTTGGTGATCGACTCGTGCAGCGAGATGGTGTGCAGTCCGCCGTCCACCGTCTGGCCGCCGCCGACCGTGGTGAAGTCAGCGATGGCGTGATTGGGAAATTGCACGCGCGGAATGACGGCGGGATACTTGAGGCGGTCCAGGTCCGCGCCGGAAGTGGGCGGGTCACGCTGGAGCAACGTGCGCACGTAGCCCGTGCGCAGTTCGCTGAAAGTAGTAGGGCTGATCGTGTAGGCCCAGCTTGCCACCTGCTGCGAGTAGTTGCGGTCGAACAGATCGTTGCCCTCGCCGGCGCTGAGATAGTTGCCGAATTGACCGTCGGGGCGGATCACATTCTTGTTGTAGGCCAGCCGGTAGGTGAGGCGGTGCTGGCTGCCGATGTTGTGATCGAAGCGGCCGATCCACTGATCGTTGTTCGTGAGCCGCCGTGTCTGCTCGCCGTAGTTGTTGATGTTGGTGACGGCGTTGGAGGGTGTCTGATTGGGCAGGGGCACGTCGCGAACGATCTGTGCGGAGATGCGGTCAAACCGGCTGCCGGGTATCGTATTGTCTGGGAATGGCATGCGCACGAAGCCGGCTCCATTCGGATTGGTGGCCGCGCTTTCCGGATCGAACACGCCCAACACGGTGCCGTTGGCGAGGCGCGTGTCGGCGAAGTTGCCAGCCCGCTGCAACGGAGTGGGCACCGTCAGCACGTTGTTCTGGTAGGTGATGTAGCGGTAGCCTTCGTAGTTGAAAAACCAGAAGGAGCGATTGCGCCCGTCGTAGAGCTTGGGCAGCAGAATCGGGCTGCCCGCCGAGCCGCCGAACTGGTTGTAGCGAAACGGTGGACGGGTTGCTGCGAAGGGGTTGCGCGCGTCGAGCTTATCGTTGCGCAGGAATTCGTACAGCGTTCCGTGCAGTTCGTTGGTTCCGCCTTTGGTCACCATGCTGATGGCGCCGCCGGTGGTGCGTCCGAACTCCGCGGGCGAGCCGTTGGTGTACACCTTGAATTCGGCCACCGCATCGACGCTGGGCGAAACGGCCGCTTCCTGCCGCTCGGGCGCGGCGTTATTGGCGCCGTCGAACAATAGCTGATTCATTGAGCCGCGTCCGCCACCGATGGCGACGTTCGAAGTGACGAACCCGGCTGGATCCGCAAAGCCGGAGTTGATGCCCGCCTGCTGCGTCACGCCGGCAGTGAGTTGAATGAGCGACATCACGTTGCGCCCGTTGAGGGGCATTTCAACGATGCGCCGGTTGTCGATGATCTGACCGAGCGACGAGGTTTCCTGGTCTACGCTTTGGGTCTGCGCGGTGACCTGCACGCTTTCGGTGACCGAGCCGAGTTCGAGTTGGAAGTCAAGCCGAGCCACCTGATCGACGGCGAGTTGGATACCCGAGCGTTCCGAGCGGCGGAATCCTTCCGCCTGAATCGCTACTTTGTAGAGGCCGGGCCGCAGCAGCGGCAGCGTGTAAGCGCCGCCGGACCCGGTTCGGGTGGCCTGGGTGACGCCGGTAGCGACGTTCGTCACTTCCACCGACGCGTTGGGGACGCCGGACTGGCTGGGGTCTGAAACGACACCGGTAATCTGAGCGGATTGCGCGAACAGCGGCGTAGCGGAAACGGCAAGCAGGGCCGTAAGGATGCGGAAAGACATCATGAGATCCCCGAGGATACCACCGGCGGTTTCGTTTGATTACGGAATGCGGAGCACGAGGATTCCGGCGGCCGCGCGCGCCGAGTCATAGCCGATAGCCGCTACCGCGTTGGACTTGAGATTGACGATCTGCCCCTGCACCTGCTGCGCCTGGCCGGGTTGACCGGGTTGACCGGGCTGGCCGGGCTGGCCGGGCTGCCCCGGTTGGCCGCCGCCACCGGCAGCAGCCGGCAACACGCCCACCCACGCCACACCAGCCGGATTCGGAGGCATGGCGAGGTCTCCGGTCAACAGATTGTAGATCAAAAACTGTGAGCCGTCGGCCTTGTTGCCGCGTGCCAGGACCTTGCGCGTCGCGGTAAAGACGCCCACCAGGCTCACCGTCTGGAACCCTTCGGGCACGGGGAACAGCGTAGTCTTTTCGGTTTCCAAGTCAAAGTACACCAACCCGCCATCGCCCGGTAGGCGCGTGGCAATCGCCGTCGCCAGCAGTCCGTTCAAAGCAGGCACGGGCGTCACTTGCTGGAAGCCCACGATGCCCGCGGGCAGATCGAGACGGAAGGGCGAACCGGCCACGCTGTCGTAGACGAACAACGTGTCGGCGATCGTCTGGTTCTGCGGGTCTGTGTTGCTGGCAAAAAGGAAGTCGTTCACGTCGCCGTTGGCCGCGCGCATGTTCATCTGGCCGACGCCCGGAAGCGGCACGGCGGAGATGGCTTGCGACGCAAGATCCAACGTGAGGTACCCCTGAGCCGGGCAGATGGGGCGGACTTCGTCTTCCGGGCGGCGCGCGCCGAACAACGCGAGACGGCGCGAGAGTTCCAGGCTCAGGATCGGAAACTGCGGCGCGCAAGTGGCGGCGAACCAGCCTTCGGGGAACGGAATCGCCTTGGGCTCGAGGGCCGCGCCGGAGAAGGTCACCAAGCCCTGCGTGGAGCCGCTCTTGGCCAGCAGGTAGTAGGCGCGAGTGGCCCCATCGAAGAACACCGGCAAACGGAACGCGAGGCCCGGCGGTACTCCGCCCGGCGGTACGCCTGCGCCACCTCCAGCAGCAGCAACAGGCGGCAGCATAGGCAGCCAGCCGGACGGCAGGTCACGCGTCTGCGGCGCGGCCGCTCCCTGAATCAACGCGAGCTTCGCCTTGGTGGGCGCCGTGGCACTGTCCGCCACAACCAGCGCAACCATGCCCTGCCCGACGCCGGTTGGCGGGGAGATCACCACATTCAACCCATCGCCGAGATCGACCTGCAGCACCAGTCCACCCGCAGCACCGGGGAGACCGCCGCCACCCGGCACGCCGATGCCCGGCGCCCCCTCGATTACTTCTCCGGTGGTTGGGTCGATCGTGTATACGCCGTTGGGGCCGGTCGCCAGCAGGGAGCCATTCCCGAGCGAGCCAATGTTCGACGCCGGCGAGGGCAACTCCACTTTACGTTCCGGCTGGGCAGGATTGAAAATCATCAGGTTCGAAGACAGCGTGTTCGGCTGATCGCTGGCCGGTCCGGCAAAGGCAGCCAGCACCGGCGTTTCATTGCCGGGCACTACGGGCGAGATTGCGTTTTGCTGGGAGATCAGACAACCGCCCGCCGCCGCTGCCGTGTTCGAAGCAAAGTCGAAGGTCCAGGTGGGGAAACAGCCGTCCGCGCCGCGCGGGCCATTGGCCATCACGAAGGCCGGGTTGAGGTCCGACTGCCGGATCGCGCGGATGTCGCGCGCGTTCTGCGGCAGGCGCAAAAACTGCATCGTGGCTTCGCCCGCGCCGCCATACACCGCACGGTTTACCGGCGCTCCGCCGGCCGCTAGAGTAATCAGGTCGCCGGGCCTCGCTCCTTCCGGCACATCCACCACCACCTCAGACTCGCCCACGTTCTTGCTGCCGTACTTCACCGCCGCGCTCGCCGGCCGCCCGCCCACATACACACGGGGAAGCGTGGCGAGATCGGCGGGCCCGAGTTCGCCGTTAGGCACGACGGGGTCGGTGACGCCCAGCCCCGATGCCGAGAGCGTCAACTTGCCGCCTTCTACCGTGCCGGCTTCGCCGTAGCCCGCACCGTTCTTCGTTTTGATTCCGGCAGCCACTGCTACCACACGCACGGTGGCGGGGCGGGAACGCTGCTCACCGCGAACCACAACCACATTCAGCAGCCCGTTGGGCGTTTCACGGGGAGCCTGCGCGCGAATCTCGCCGGGCGACACCGAAAACAATGGCGCCGGGCGATTGGCGATCAGCAACTGCGTTCCCCCCAGCGTGATGGGCAGCGGCTGGCCTTCGGCCCGCGCTCCTTCAGCCGGCCCCAGGTTGATCCCGCGAACCAGCAGGACATCGCCCGGGGTGACGCGCGACGGAGCAGGCTCCATTGTTACCGCGTTCACCACGCCGCGCTGCAGAATGACGGGAGCTTGGGCGAAGCCGGGCGCCGCGGCCACCAACAGGAGCCAGGGCGACAGGGAGTAACCGATCCGGGACATACCCAGCTTTTAACCCCGGTTGAGCTAATTAGTTGTGTTTGCCACGATTAAAGCCGCCACCTCGGCTGCCTCGGCAGACCGGGCAAAGCGGGTGCGCCAGGCGGCTTCGATATCGGCGCGCTGGGCGGCGGTGAGATGCCAGGAAAGCGGTACATCGCGGCGCGACAGCTGGAAAACGACTCGGTTCAGTGTAATTCTAAGGTGCGCAAGGTCGCTCGCCAGTAGGTCCAAGAGCATCCGGTTATGCCTGCGTTGCGCGGCATCGCGCACATTCAGGATGGTGAGCGCGGGGGCGATCCACTGAAACAGCGGCGCGCGGCTGGCCGGTTCGGTGGCCGGCTCGCCGCCCGTCTGGCTCGCGCGGATTTCGATGATCAGCAGACGATTGGGCCGGTGGGCCGTCTCCGCATAGGCCAGCCGCAAGAAGGCCACCGCCGCCCCCACCCCGTAGTTATCTTAGTAACCGCCGTCGGCCACATGGGTGCCGGGTCCGGACGCGGGCCTGGGCGCGGGCGTGACGTAGGGAAAACTGGCGGACAAACGGGCGGCTACCACCGGGGCCACGCCTGCGTGGCCGCGCAGCAGAGGCGCCAGATCGACATTGCCCAGTGCCAGCCCCTCTCCCGTTTCCGCCGAAGTGGCATTGAAGACGACCGCCGGCGGCGCGGCGGGCCATTGCGGCTGCGGAACGTTCCAGGCGCGCTCAAGCGCCCAGCCGCGCCCCACGTTGCCCAGCGCAGCCCCGGCAAACGGCACGGCGGCGCGCAGCAGATCCGGGCCGACCAGCCCCCAGGCAGCCGCGTCGAGCGAGGACCGGCCGGCGCGGTGAACGGCATCGCGTGGTTCGGCGGTAAGAAAGTGCAGTCCGCCCACGCTGCCTCCTGAGGCTGCGCTGAACAGCGCCAGGTTGGCGCGGAAGTGAGCCGGGTTCGCCTGATCGAGCCCTGAGAGTACGGTAGCGGTCCACAAAGCGGCCGTGATGCCGCCGCCGCTGGCACACACCAGCACAGGCCGCGGTACCGCCGTCAGTATTTCCCCCGGCTTTTGCGTGACGCCGTGCGCCGCAGACGTGGGGAAAGCGTGGTCTGCTCAGGGAGACCAGCCGGAGAGCGCCAGCAGCGCCACCCAAGGCAGCA
>VFZP01000057.1 GCA_016871115.1 Acidobacteriota bacterium | reverse complement strand
CCAAACGGCAGCGGCGACACGATGTTTCATTGGGTGCAGTGCCTCGCCGTTCTGGTGCCGGCTGTGGTTGCCGCGGCAGTGTAATCCGTGCTCGACCGCCGGCGCGCCGAATACATCCGCCTTTATCTCGGCCTGCGCGTAGGCGCGCGGCTGATGCTGGGGATGACGATGCTGACCTATGGCGCGGTCAAAGTCTTCCAATCGCAATTTCCGCCGCCCAGCCTGCTCCGGCTCGACCAATCGCTCGGCGAGTTCTCACCGATGGGTTTGCTCTGGACGTTCATGGGCTCTTCGCAAGCCTATAACGCCGTTGCGGGGCTCGCGGAGATGATTCCCGGCGTGCTGCTGTCCTTTCCCCGCGCGACGCTGGAGGGCGCGCTCATGGCCGCGGGGGTGATGATCAATATCGTGGCGCTCAACTTCTGCTACGACGTGGATATGAAGCAATTCTCCGTGCATTTACTGGCCCTCGCCGTCTTCCTCGCCGCCCACGACGCCCGCCGGTTGGTGGACTTCTTTTTCGACCCCGCCTCCGCGCCGCCGCCCGCTTACCCCGGCGCCCGCTTCCAACGCTTCGCGTTTTGGCTGAAGTGGGCCGTGTTGGTAACGGCCACGTGCTCGGCGTTGTTTGCCACCTACCGGGATGTGGCCAAGCGCGAAGAGTACGAACCGTGGCCGGCCGTGCGGGGAGTGCGGGAAGTGAGCGAGTACGCGGCGGCGGACGCATCAGCCGGCCCCGTGCCGGAGATTGAACAATGGCGGCGGGCGATTTTTGACGACCGGTACCGCCGCGCCACCATCCTCTGGGGGAACAACACACGGGGAGGATTCAAGCTTCAGGTGGACGAAAAAGCGGGCCGGCTGAAGCTGGACGACTTTGCCTTCACCTACACGCGCACCGGTGACAACGGCCTGCGCCTGGAGGGCACGATCTTTTCCCGCGCCGTGGTGGTGAAGCTAAAACGCAACGCGGACAAGTCCCGGCTTACGACACGCGGATTTCATTGGGTGAACGAGACGCCGTACAACCGTTAGGCGGCGTCGTTCGTATCGCCGTCAATCTGTCCCTGCCCCGGCGGCATGTCGAAATTGACGTCACCGATACGATTGATGGTGCCCCACCGCGCGCCTAGCCTCACGCGCGCACGCCCGTCTTCAAATTGCTCGGCGGACTGGAATTTTGGCTGGATGATGAACTGTCCGTCGCGATCGATGTAGCCCCAGCGCCCGTACCACTTTACGGCCGCGAGCCCCTCGGAAAAGTCGCCGCAGTCTTCATACAGTGGCGTCACGCGGAAGGTGCCCGTGCGGTCAATATAGCCCCACTTATCCACGGGCCTCGCGGCCGCCAGCCCGCCTTGAAACGGGTGGACCGCTTTGAAGTCCGGATAGATCACCGTGTGGCCGCGCTGATTCGCAAACCCCCAGCGCTCCCCGAAATCCATGGCAATCGGAGCACCTTCTTCGCTTGGCTCCAGAGCAGACGTGATCCGGGTGTAGGCGTTCGTAATCGCCTTGAGCTTCTCTTCAGCACGCGTTCTCAAACGGGTCGATTCGTTTTGATACCGGTCCGGGTGCCAGGCCTTGACCAAGTCGTGATAGGCGGAGCGCACCTGTTCGAGCGTGGCGGTCGGATGCAAGTCGAGAATGAAGTAGGACCGGAGCAGATCGTCAGACATAGCACACTACTACGCGCATGGTTACTATCGTCTTTCCGGCCCGCCAGCTTTAGCGGCCCATTGGGCGGGCAGCGGCAAGGCGCGTGCGGCCAGGCCGGTTGGCCGTGGGCCGAGCCGCCAGCGGAGACGGCGGGGACATCGTCCTGTCATTCAGCGGGATTTCCGGGAATTCGGTGGCCTCCGGCTTCAGTAGTTGCGGGTTGATGGTGGCGGCCATGGGGCAGATCTTGGCGTCTTCGATCTTGCGCTGCAGTTCCTGCACCTGCCCGCGCAACTCAGGGCCGTGAGCGCTGGCTGCCACGAATGCTTCCTTGGCAAACTGCGCGGCTCGCGGCAGTTCGCCCTTCATCAGATGCGTGAGGGCAAGATTCTGCAGAGCTACGGCCGCACCGAAGCTCTCTGAGTGGCCGGAGGCGCGGAAAACCGCGATCGCTTCACCGAAGCTATTGCGGGCCGGCTCGATCTCATCGGCGTTCAACTGCACGGTGCCGATGCAGACGAGAATGGAGGCAACCTGCGGATGGTCGTCGCCGAACTGGATGCGGGTAGCCGCCATGGCCTGACGCCAGGAGTCAATGGCCTTCACGCGGTTATCCTGGCCGAGATAGGCGTCTCCCATGCCGGAGGCAGCCGTGATGAAGCGCTCGTGTTTGTCGGGCGCCTCCGGCATCGCGTCCACCAGCCGGATGGCCGATTCGTACGCGCGCAGCGCATCGCTATAGCGGCCTAACTGATTGAGCGCGTTACCCTTGATGATCAGCACATCCAACCGCTGGCGAAAGTCCGGCGAGGCCACGAAGATCCATTGCTCGGCCAGTTCCACGGTCTCAGCCAGACGCCCACCGCGCACAGCGGCAGCCATGATCTGTTCGGTGGCCGCGCGCAGCAGGTCTTTGCGCCCAGCCCCTTGGCGGCAGCGTGCGCGCGCCGGGCCGGCGAATCGGCCCGGTCAAACTGCTGGTATTTGACGCGCAGACGCACTTCGGCAAGATCGAGACGCGTCTGGACAGCCGAGCCGGGCGGGTACTTCTTGGCGCAGGCTCCCCGCAGGTCGAGCAGCGACTCCTCAGCGGCATCGTAGCTGGCGTCTTCCACCAACTTATTGAGATGCTTGAGTTTGCTGTCGATCCCACCGCCCAGCAGACTGTCGAGAAAGCCCATTTGAGCTTCTATCGGACATTTGCCTGCATTCGTTAGGCCAGCAGACCAAATCGGCACTTTAGGACACCTCGTCCTAGAGGCCGCTTGCCATGAGGTTACTGGCAGCACCCGGGCGCGCAGCAGGAGGAGGAGCCTGCCACCGGGCGCGCCGGGCTGGCCGCGGGCTTGGTGGCGCGGATGAAGGCGCTCATGAACTTGCCGTCCACTTCCCCGGCGAGCGCGTCTACATCGAGGCCTTGCCCGGTGAGGAACGCGCGCGCGTCCTCGACGCGATAGATGCGCGTCGGCTCGACAGCGGGGTTGGTGAAGCCGGCGGCGGCAAGGCGGGCGCGGTAGTCCTGCTCGTCGAGCGCGCCGGCGATGCAACCCACCCAGCGCAGCACCTTCTCGCGGATTTCGGCGGGTACGACGCCGCGCGTCACTACGTCGGAGACGGCAAAGCGGCCACCCGGCTTCAGCACGCGGAACGCCTCGCGGAGGACGCGGTCTTTATCGGCGGAGAGATTGATGACGCAGTTGGAGATGATGACGTCCACCGAGTTGTCGGGCAGCGGGATGTGCTCGATTTCGCCCTTGAGAAATTCGACGTTGACGAGGCCCGACTTGCGCTGGTTCTCGCGCGCCGGGGTCAGCATGTCGTCGGTCATATCAAGTCCGTAGGCCTTGCCCGTGGGACCGACGCGCTTGGCCGAAAGGAGAACGTCGATGCCGCCGCCGGAGCCGAGGTCGAGCACCACTTCGCCGGGGTTGAGTTGCGCGAGCGCGGTGGGGTTGCCGCAGCCGAGCGAGGCGAGCACGGCTTGTTCGGGCAGCCCTTCCTTTTGCAACTCGCCGTAGAGGTTGGCGGTGATCGGATCGACGTCCGTACCGCAACAGGCGCCGGCTCCACAACAGGAGTTCGCCTCGCCGGAGGCGACGCGCCGCGCGGCCTCGCCGTACTTTTCCTTCACCACTTCGCGGATGCTTTCGGTGGGGGTCATGGTTTTCCTTCCTACGAGCAGCAGGTGAACTGCTGCGGTTCCAATACCTGGTTGCGCGTGCAGCACTCGGCATAGAGGAAGCTGAGCAATTCGCGCAGCGCCTCGGCGTTGGCCGAGTACCACAAGAACGTGCCGTCGCGCCGCGAGACGATGAGCCCCTCGTTGCGGAGCTTGTCGAGGTGATGCGACAGCGTGGAAGCGCCCATGCCGAGTTCGTCGGCAATGGTGCCGGCGACGAGCCCGCCGGGATGCGCTGCTAAGAGCAGCTTCATGATGCGGAGGCGGGGTTCGGCGCCCATGGCGGAGAACATGTCCGCGCAGCGGGCGGTGAGGTCATCGGGGGGCTTGGCCGGAATATTTCGATAATACTCGAAATATCGAAGTTGCCAAGGGGGTAGTGGGTAAAAACACTCCCGGCGGCGGCGATATAGTGGAAGGCCGTATGCTCACTCGCCGCCATTGGATCGCCGCAGCGTCGACGGCGGTGGCCGCCGCCGAGACTCCGGCGCCGCTCTACTTCGACATGCACATCGATACGCCGTCGCGCATCGTCTCTGAGGGCCTGCGCCTCGGCGACACGCACTGGTACACCTGCGTTGACATTCCCAAGATGCGCCGCGGCGGATTGCACGCTGGTTTTTCGGCGTCTTCGCTCCGGCGCGCAGCATGACCCCGGTGGAAGCCGTCAAGCAGGGGCTCCACATCATCGACGTCATTGTGGAAGAAGTGCGCCGTTACCCGCGCGATCTGTTCCTCGCTTCTGCTGCGGCCGACGTGCTCCGCGCGCCGCGAGGGACGCATCGCAGTCTTCCTCGGCGTCGAAGGCGGGCACATGATCGACTCCAGTCTCGCCGTGCTGCGCCAGTTCCATCGCCTCGGCGCGCGCTATCTCGGCCTCACGCACAGCGGCAACACGCCATGGTGCGGCGCGGCCGAGTATCCGAACGAGGGGCCGAAAGGGCTGAACGGCTTCGGCCGCGACGTGGTGCGCGAGATGAACCGGCTGGGCATGATGATCGATCTCGCGCATGCGTCCGATCAGGCCTTCTACGACGTCATTGAAACCTCGCGCGCACCCATCATAAATACGCACGCCGCCTGCCGCGCCGTGGCGAACCATCCGCGCAACCTCACCGATGACATGCTGAGGGCGCTCGCTCGCAACGGTCGCTTACTGGGCGTGGCTTACTATGCGGCGATGCTCGACGACGGCTATCGCGCGCGCCTCCCAGAACTCGCCGAAATCGGCAAGCGGCGCGCCGAGGCGGCCCGGCAATTCTGCGACGACAAGCCGCGGTTGAGCGAAGCCGTCTGGCGGCTGAATCAGGAAGAGGGCAAGATTGTCCCGCTGCCGCCGCTCAGCCGGTTGATCGATCACATCGAGCATGCGGCGAAGGTGGCGGGCATCGATCACGTGGGCATCGGGTGTGACTTTGACAGCATCGGCTACAAGCTGCCGGCAGGCCTCGAAGACATCGGCAAAACGCCGGCGCCGGTGACGGCGTTGCGCGCGCGGGGCTTCTCGGCGGGCGATGTGAACAAGATCATGGGCGCGAACTTTCTGCGCGTGATGAAGCGCAACGAGGAGATCGCGGCGGTTTAGGGGCCCAACGCGTAGAAGCTCGCCTTGATCTGCACGGTCCAGAAATCGAACGGCTCCGGATTGTCTGTGAGCACTGCGCGAACGACCTCCAGCGACTGGTGTTGTTCTCCGGTGGGCGGACCCGCTCAATACCGGGCAGTGAACACGGAATGGGGTCGCCGCAAGAGCGATCCCGTCTCGGGCGTGCCCGATCATTTGCAACTTCCCATACTGGGACTTCGCGATCAGGTCAACTGGATCCGGGCTCTATAGGGCTCTATACGAGTAGCCGACGATGCGCCCCACGGACACCACTATACGCTGTGGGTCAGTATGGACTTATCGCTGCGGCCTCCAGCCGGATTGCCATATCGCCGATGCGGATCGCCTTGCGGCATTGCCAACTCGCGCTTTCGGGTCAGGCGACGGTGACAATCTCAACTTCGCCAGCGAGGCTCGAAGGCACAGGAATGGGATCGCCGAATTCTCGAAGAGTCTCCAAATGGCCCTGTATGGCCTCGCGGATGTTCTGCTTCGTTTCGTCGAGCGTCCGGCCAGTTGTCATGCAGCCCGGCAAGTCCGGAACGTATGCGGCCCGGTTGGATTGCGCTTGTTCGAATATCACGGCATACTTCACGTTCATTTCTTGTGCTCCAAAGCCGCTGATCTGAGTATTGCTTTGAGGCTGCCTGTTGGGACGTCGTCGTTGGTACTGCCGGGCACAGTCACCACGTGCGGCTTCAACTTGTGTTTGACATGACGATGGCTACCGGTTGTTCTCACGTGATTCCATCCGTCGGATTCGATCAGCCGGATCAGGTCGCGGACCGTCACGGTCTTTAGTTTACAGCCAATCGCCCGATCAGAGCCGCCGAGAGTCGCAATGCTCAACCGTAAACTGGAACCGTGCGCCGTAGCGTACCAGTGCCACCGGCCCCGCAGCGGGTCCCAGCCACGGTAGGAAGCGACGCGCAGTCCAATCACGCGCACTCGTACATCTGACGCGATCGCGAAGACAAGAATGTGGGCCACTCGGTGGCGGCTTTTCTGATGCCTATGGGCTGCCGGTCGGAACGTCCAGCAATGCGCCGGGTGGGTTACCGTGAAGTGTGCCTCGTTTCCGCCTGCTGCTACTGCTCTTCATCGCTTCGCTCGCCGCTGCTGGCGCCGCGGACTGGCCGCGCTTTCGCGGTCCGAACGGCTCGGGCGTTGCCGCCGATGCGAAGAATCTGCCCGTCGAGTTCGGGCCGGCGAAGAACGCCGTCTGGAAGACCGCTGTGCCGTTTGGGCGTTCGTCGCCCGTGGTGACCGGAGGCAAGATCTTCCTCACGGCGGCCGAAGGCTCGTCGCTCCTGACACTGGCCTACGACGCCGCGACGGGCCGCGAGTTGTGGCGCCGCGCAGTGCCGCGCTCGCGCAACGAGAAACGCTACAAGGCGAATGACACGGCCTCGCCCTCGCCCGCCGCCAATGCGTCCGGCGTGTATGTGTTCTTCTCCGATTTTGGCCTCGCCGCCTATTCGCACACAGGCAAGGAGCGCTGGCGAATGCTGTTGGGGCCGTTCCGTAACTACGACGGCGTGTCGTCGTCGCCTATTCTCGCCGGCGGGTTGCTGATTCAACTGGTGGACCAGTCGAAGGGCTTGTTCCTGCTGGCCGTGGATCCGGCCACGGGCAAGCAACGCTGGCGCGCCGAGCGCACCGATGCGATGGAGGGCTGGTCCATCCCGATTGTGCACGAAGATCAGCTCATCGCCGTCGGCACCAATCGCGTGTGATCGTATCACCTTACAACCGGCGAACCGCGCTGGACGTACCCGCTGCCGTCGGCCCGCTCCATGGGGTCGCCGGTGATTCACGGCGACACGGTGATTGTCAGGGCGTCGGGCTTCAGCGAGCCCTGGCTGCCGGCGTTTTCCGCTACGGTGGCCAAGCTCGACAAGGATGGCGACGGGCAACTGTCGGCGGCCGAGTCAAGAAACGAACAGGACTGGTTCGAGCACTTTCCGGGTCTCGATGGCAACGGCAACGGCCGCGTGGATCAGCGTGAGTGGGACATAATGCGCGGGCTGGGCATAGGCGAGTTCGGCGCGGTGGCGCTGCCGCTCCATAGCCGCGGCAAGCTCGAAGCTTCCGCCGCGCGCTGGCGCTTCAAGCGCAACCTGCCGTACGTGCCCGCGCCGGTGCTCTACAACGGCACCTTCTATATGGTGAAGGACGGCGGCATCGTCACCACACTCGATCCGGAGACGGGTGCGCTGCGCAAACAGGGCCGCGCGGAAAAGGCGCCGGGCCAGTATCTTGCTTCGCCCGTTGCTGGTGACGGCAAGGTCTACCTGGCGAGCGAGGAAGGCAAGATCACGGTGCTCACGACGGGCGCGGAGTGGGAGACGCTGGCCGTCAACGACATGGGCGAGGAGTGCTACGCCACGCCCGCCATCGTCGGCGACCGGGTGCTGGTGCGCACACGCAGCGCGTTGTATTCGTTCGGGAACACGCCAGGCGTCCGGCAGAAAAAATACGCTCAACTAACGAGGCCGCCGTTCGATAAGCCTGAGAGACAGATATGCTCTCCTTATTTCGTAAGAGCGACCCGGGTGGAGCCGCAGCAGCGGCGCCAGCCAGCAAGACAACGGTTACCAAGGTCTCAGCGGTTGGGCTGATTGATCCTGCGTATCAGAAAGTGATCGATCGCCACGCGTGTGGCTCGAGACGAAGAGGGGGGGGCGGGCCGGGCTGATTTTTCCAAGGCGTCGCTTGCAGGTATTCAGTGGTCAGGCGTGGTGCTGCGCGAGGCTTGGTTCAAGTCATGTTCCGGTATGGAATGCGTGCTGTCTGAGGCTGGCCTTGCGGGTGCGGACTTTTCGCTGGCTGTGATGCCGGGGGTGGTGCTAACCGGGGCGGACCTCACCGGAGCGGATCTGAGCAGCGCGAGGTTTCAGAGAGCGTGGTTTGAGCGCGCCAACCTCGGTGAGATTCGTGCGGACGAAACGAACTTCACCATGGCGTGCTTTGAGCAGGCGCGTTTCCCCGAGGCGAATCTGCAGAGTTGCAAGATGGGCGAAGTGCGGGGGGGCCAAGGCTCAGTTCCAGCACGCCAAGCTGTTTGACTGCGATTTGTCGCGCGCCAGTTTTGCCGAGGCCGTCTTCTATAAAGCGCGGTTGCAGATGTGCGAGTTGGCTGGCACCGTGTTGACAGAAGCGAATTTGTCGAACTGCCAGTTTCTTGATTGCCAGTTACCGCAGGCAGACCTGACGGGCGCGCGGATGCAGGGGGCCGATCTGAGCCGCTCGCAGTTTGACCGGGCGTTTCTCGATAACTGCGATCTGCGTGAGGCAAAGATGCCGGGCTGCGACTTCAGCCGGGCGTCTCTGCAAGGTGCGCGGTTGGGCGGTGTGCAGTGGAGCGGGGCAGATCTGCGGGGGGCGAATTTGCGCGGCGCGCGGGATCTGACGCCGGATCAGTTGTCACAAGAGCGCATGGATTCCACCACCACGCTGCCAACGGCACGCCGGGTCCATTTCTGCGAAATTCCGGGGCCGAGAAGCCGAGGTAGCCAGGCAGTAGGGTGTGGTCCACTGAGGGGATGGCCACGCTTTCGCGCCGTGCATTCCTCGCTGCGGGAGCGGCGGCCAACGCCGCTTCGGAATCCGGGCTCCCCACGACTTTGGCGGAGGCGATCCGGTGGGTGCGCGCGCGGCGGGTTTCGCCGCTTGAACTCACGCGCGCGACGCTCACGCAGATTGAACGGCTGAACCCGCGGCTGAATGCCTTCATCACGGTGATGGCTGAGCAGGCACTGGCCCACGCGCGCCGACCTCACGGGTCCGGACCTTTGCAGGGAATTCCGGTCGCGGTGAAAGATCTGTTCGACACCGCGGGCGTGCGCACAACGGCGACCAGTGCGCAGTGGGCCACGCGTGTACCGCGCGAGGATGCCGCAGCGGTTGTTCGGCTCCGGCGCGCCGGGGCAATCCTCATCGGCAAGCTCAACCTCGATGAGTTTGCCTATCACTTCACGTCGTCCACCAGCCACTTCGGCCTCATCCGCAATCCATGGAACACAGCCCGCACGCCAGGGGGCAGTTCGGGCGGGTCAGCCGTGGCCGTCGCTGCGGGAATGTGTCCAGCGACGCTGGGCTCAGACACCGGCGGCTCAATTCGTTTGCCCGCGGCGCTGTGTGGCGTCACTGGGTTCAAGCCGACCTATGGCGCGATCAGTACCGAGGGGGGGGCGCGCCGCTGGCGTGGACGCTCGATCATGCCGGGCCGCTGGCGCGGACCGCCGAAGATGCCGCAATCCTGTTCAATGCGCTGCGCGACACTCCGGCAGCCGCCGTGCCGCCGCTCAGGCGCGTGCAGATTGGCGTGGCGCGCCGGTACTTCGAGGCCATTAAAGCTGACGTGGCGGGCGCAGTGGAATCGGCGCTGGGTGAACTGGGGAAACTCACAGCCGGCACGTTACGCGATGCGGACTTGCCGCCACTGCCGCCGCACCCCGCATTGCCGGTTCTGCCGCGCGACTACGGAGTGGTGGTGGTGGCCGAGGCGCACGTATTTCACCAGGAGATGCTCAGCGCCGCGCCGGGAAAGTATCACGCCGATACGCGCCGATCGCTTGAAGGCGGCGCAGGCGTCGCCGTGCCCGAGTATCTGCGCGCGCGGCAGGCGATCGAACGCCACCGGGAGGGCGCGCGGCGTGAGCTCTTTGCCGCCTGCGATCTGCTGGCGCTGCCCACCGCCCCGGGTGTAGCGTTTGAGTTTGAGCGCCCGGCAGACCTCCTCTATCTGCGCAACGTCGCGCCATGAAACGTGTACGGGTGCCCTGCCAGTACGATCCCGTGTGGTTTTTCGCGCGACGGGCTGCCGGTGGGATTGCAGTTGGTGGGCGCGCCCGGCGCGGACGATCGGGTGCTAGCGGCCGCACAGGCCTATCAACGCGCGACGGGCTGGCACCGGCGGCGACCGCCGCTTGACTAATCCGCTTCCGCCCCGGTTGCAGCAGGTCGTAACCGGGGGCTCGCGAGCCAAGCGCGGATCGCTGCCCAGTTGGTTTGCGCCAGCGACAAGTACAGCATCAGCAGCACGACGAAGACGGCCACCCCGAGCGTCTGCGTCACGTTCAGGTTCTCTTTCCACCACCAGAACCAACGCCCGTAAACCAGTTCAATGTGCACCCAGTAGATGAGGAGCGAGGTAGTGCCGATTTGCCGCAGCCAGTTCCAGCGGTCGCGAATCACCCAGCGGTTCCACACAAACGCCGCGGCGAGTGCCACGAAGATCACGCCGAGTTTGATGAAGGTGAGGGCCGGGCTATCGAGCCAGAAATCCGACTTCGGATAGATGGAAAACGGAATGCCGCCAAAGAACTGGCCGGCGAGAATCAGCGCAAAACCCAGCAGCGCGATCCAGTGCATGAGGCGCTCGGAGTTGTCCTCGCGCACGACGCGCAGCAGGCTGCCGAAGCTCAGCCCGAAGGCGAGAAACGCTGCCCACGGGAAAAAGCTGAAGTAGTTGAAGTCCGGCGCGAGGTACATTTTTACCAGCGCGGGGAAGCCGCTGAAGTCGAGCGCGGAAACCAGGGGAGCGAGCGCGGCCGCGGCCACGCCGAGCACCGCGCCTAGGCGGATGCGCTCGCTGGTGCTGAAGACGCTGAGGCCCGACAGCGCGGCGATCGACAACCCCATGCAGTTGAGGATGTCCACTTTCCACACGTCGCTAAACGGGCTCTTCGGCCAGGCCACCAGCCATAACTGGAGGCGGAACAGATAAGCGAGCATCAACAGATAGCCCGCGCGGCGCAGCGCCATGACCCAGCGCTCAGACTGCGTGAGCGATTTTCGCTCGCAGGAATCCATCAGAAAGGCCAGCGTGACGCCGGTCAGAAACAGAAAGATCGCCGGCGGCATGCCGCCCACAGATTGGGACAGGATATAAACGGACCCGTCGCGATACTCCTTGCCCGTGAAGGAATGGAACACATGCCCCTGGAGCATGACGACGGCGGCCACGCCGCGCAACCAGTCGAGAAACGACAAGCGGCTGGTTGACGTTCTGGGCTTCGGCTTGGCGAGCGCCGCCCTGCCGGAAGGCGCATTCATCGTTGCGGGAACTCCCGTTTCACTCCGGACGGCACTTTGATCGGCATGGCTTCGGCGGCGAGCGCCGGATTAATCTTGATGTCAGAGTAAGTGATGTTGGTGTAGTTGCCTGACGGCTCCACGAGTTTTTGCACGATGGGATAGCCACCCGGTTCGGCAATGCAGAGCTCGAACTTCGTGTAGTGCTGCCTGACCTTGGCGTCTTTGGGCGTCAACTCGAGGCGCGAGCATTTCTGCCCGGCCGCGACGTCTTCCTTGAGATACTTCACGGCGTAACTCTTGGACAGATCTTTGCCGCTGGTGCCGAAGCCGAGCAGCATGAACTGGTCTACCAGCGATTTGTACTTACCGATATCCCACTCTTCCACCCGATTCATTTTCGGATAGTAGATCTCCACCTTGCGGTCAGAGACCGCCACCTGGCGGTTGTCGGGCTTGGTGAAGTCGAGCGATACTCGCACGTCTTTGGCCTTCAACCGCAGGAGCCGTACACTGGCGAGTTCTGACGTGCTGTCGTTGATGATGGCCACATGCGTCAGCCGGTCCATCTTCGCGGTCATCGACCGGAAGCCCGGCGCCGCGGCATCTATGCGCCCGAGCACGGCCGGTAGATTCTGCGCCGCCGCCGTGGAGGCCGCCGCCGTAAGGAGAAGGGCAAGTTGTTGAGTCATGTGGTCCGCCGCACTGATAGACGCCGCGGCCTAAGGCTTGGTGTACACGAGGTAGCCGCGTACGTCCTTTTCGGCATTGAAGATGGGTTCGATCCGCTCTACCTGACGGTTACGGCCGCCGGCTTGGGAGTGCATGAGACGGTTGACGGCGTCACGGCGCGCAGCATCATCCAGTCCAGAGAGTAATTCCGGCTCGACGAGAAACCCGCTGCCTTGCGCGTCCGTATCGACGAGCGTCACGTTTTTCGGACGCGGCTGATCGCGAAAGACCTCGCGCGGGGTGAGAAAAATGAAGGCGAGGATCAGGCCCACCATCACGTCGTACTGCCAGGAGGCCCGCGCGTAGTCCCAAAGGATGAAGCGCTTCAGGCTAGTGCCTTGACTCATGGACTACCAGTTTAACGCGCCGCCCTACATGGCGGCGGTGGCGGTGTGCCGGTCCTGGGTCTCCTCTGCTTCTTCGGCGAGTTCGCCGAGCTCCGGCTCAGTGGGGAAGTTCACGCCCTCCCACTTGCCCACCACCGCGGCGGCCAGCATGTTGCCGAGCACGTTCACCGAGGTGCGGGCCATGTCCATCAACGCATCCACGCCGAGGATGAGCGTAACGCCTGAAAGCGGCAGGTCAAACGCGGCAAGGGTGCCGCTCAAGATCACCAGCGAAGCACGCGGCACGCCGGCCACGCCCTTGCTAGTCAGCATCAGCGTCAACATCATGACGATCTGCTGGCTCCAGCTCAACTCATGTCCGGCGGCCTGCGCCACGAAAATCGAGGCCAACGATAGATACAGCGTGGTGCCGTCGAGATTGAAGCTGTAGCCCGTGGGCAACACAAAACCCACGATATGTTTCGGCACGCCGAACCGCTCGATATTCCGCAGCGCCAGCGGCAGCGCGGCTTCACTGGTGGCGGTGGAGAAGGCGATGAGCCAAGGCTGCTTGGCGGCGTTGATGAAGCGCTTCAGCGGAATGCGGCAGATGAGGATCACCGGCAGCAGCACGCCCACCACAAACAACACCAGCGCGCCGTAGAGAGTCAGCACCAGCCGCCCGAGATCGATGATCACGCCAGGGCCGTTCTTGCCCACCGTAGCAGCGAGCGCCGCGGCCACGGCGGGCGGCGCGAGATACATCACATAGCCCGTGTACTTGAACATCACCTCAGCAACGGACTCGGCGAACTCCACCACCAGCTTCGCTTTGGCGCCTGCCGCCGTGCACGCCGCCCCGAACAGGAAGCAGAACACTACAATCTGCAACACCTCGCCCTTAGCCATCGCATCGAACACGCTGGTGGGGAAGGTGTGCTCCAGAATCTTGATCAGCGTCACGGGCTCTTTGGCGAGATTCGTCGCCTCGGCCGGCAGGCTCATGCCCGCGCCCGGCTTCACCACATTCACCACGAGCAGGCCCACGGCCAGCGCGAGCGTGGTGACGACTTCAAAATAGAGAATCGCCTTGCCGCCGATGCGGCCCATCGTCTGGACGGAACCCGAGCCCGCGATGCCCGCCACCAGCGTGCCGAACAGCAGCGGCGCCAGCACGGACTTGATCAGGCGAAGAAAAATATTGCTGACGATGGTGAGCTTTTGCGAGAACTCCGGCGCGACAATGCCGAGCGCGATACCAAACAGCATGGCAATGAAAATCCAGGCTGTAATCGAGAGCTTTTTCATCGCCCCCCCCACTTAAGCTTTTGGCGCAAAACATCGAAGTACAGCAGACGTGGCGGCCGGATGAGATTCAATGTGTGATTGGAGCGCCGCAACACGAGGCGATCGCCCCGCTTGAGATGTTCGCCCATCTTACCATCGGCGTTGAGATACGCCGAGTCGTCCAGCGCGTGCGAGATGATCTTCACCGTGGCCGAGTCCGGCACGATCACCGGGCGGAACGTCAGACTATGCGGACAGATGGGCGTTAGCGCGAGCGCCTGTACGGTGGGAAAAATGATGGGACCGCCAGCTGACAGCGAATAGGCAGTGGAACCGGTGGGCGTAGAGACGATTAGCCCGTCGGCGCGGTAGTTGCACACGAAGTGATTGTCCACGTGGGTTTCGAGGTTAATCATCGGCGCGTTGGCGGCCTTGCTCACCACCACGTCGTTCAGCGCGAGGTATGACGCGATCTTCTCCCCGGCGCGTTCGAGCGTGCAGTGCACCATGCGGCGGTGGCCCATGCGGTGTTCGCCACGCAGCGCGCGTTCGAGTTCCGGGTACATCTCCTCCGGCGTGATGGCCGTCAGAAACCCGAGGTTGCCGAGGTTGACCGCAAACAGCGGAATCGCCCGCGCACCAATCGCGCTGGCCGCGCCCAGCAACGTGCCATCGCCGCCAAGCACGATGACAAACTCACAGTGCTCCGGCACCTGCTCGTGCGGGAGGCCATCTTCGCGCCCGGCGTACTTCGCGGTGATCTTGTCGTAGCGAATGGTGATGCCGCGTTGTTCGAGCCAGGTGAGCAGGCCCGGCACGAGCGACTCACCCTTTTGGATGCCGGCACGCGAGAAGATGCCGACGGTCTTAATGGGCTGCATAGAGGAGAAACTCTCGGTTCCCTTCCGCCCCCCGAATTGGGCTTTCCATCAAGTCAGTGCGCGCGAAACCCAGCGCCACGGCTGCCTCGCGCACACGCTGACAGGCCGCTGCATGCAGCGCCGGATCTTTTACAATACCGCCTTTGCCCACCTGCCCCCGGCCGGCCTCGAACTGCGGCTTGACGAGCACCACCATTTCGCCCGCGGGTCCGAGAATCGCGGCGAGCGCGGGGAGGATGAGCGTGGCGGAGATGAAGCTGACGTCGCAGACGGCGAAAGCAATCGGGTCTGGCACGTCGGCGCGCGTGAGGTTGCGCAGATTGATGCCTTCGCGCACCACCACGCGCGGGTCGCTCCGGATCTTCCAATCGAGTTGCGCTGTGCCCACGTCGTAGGCGTAGACCTTGGCAGCGCCGCGCTGCAGCAGGCAATCGGTGAAGCCGCCGGTGGACGCTCCGGCGTCAAAGCAGATGCGGCCCGCCGGATCGATCTGCCAGCGGTCGAGCGCTGCTGCGAGTTTGAAACCACCGCGGCTGACGTATGGCGGACGCGCCGCCACTTCGACGCGCGCATCCGGGGCGATGGGGTGGCCGGGTTTATCCGAGCGTTGCCCATTGACCGTTACTTCGCCGGCGAGGATCAGCGCCTTGGCCCGTTCGCGCGACTCGGCGAGTCCGCGATCGACCAGCAACTGATCCAGCCGCGTCTTGCTTGCCATCAGGCGCGGCGCCGCACCACCAGCATCGCCAGTTCGCGGAGCCAGTGCGCACGGCCACCAAACAGCTCCACCGCAGCCAGCGCCAGTTCCAGCTGCTCGTCGGCCATCTCGCGCGACTCCTTCAAGCCATACACGGCCGGGAAGGTGATCTTGCCCTGCGCGGCGTCTTTGCCCGCCGTCTTGCCGAGTTGTTCGGACGATTGCTCGACGTCCAGAATGTCGTCGACGATCTGAAACGCGAGCCCGATGTGATTGCCGTAGAGCGAGAGTGCCTCATCCTGGAGGTCCGACGCGCCGGCATAGAATCCACCCAGGCGCACGCTCGCGCGCAGCAACGCGCCCGTTTTGCCCTTGTGAATCGCGTGCAGCAGTTCTGCCGTGGGCGGCTGGCCCTCGCCTTCGAGATCCTGCACCTGCCCGCCGATCATGCCGTTTTGCGTCCCGGCCGACGCCGCCACTTCGGTGATGATGCGCGCGCGGCGCATCGGGCCGCAGTAGGGCAGCTTGGCCAGCACTTCGAACGCGAGCGTCAACAGCGCGTCACCGGCGAGAATCGCCACTGCCTCGCCGAAGACCTTGTGACACGTGGGGCGGCCGCGGCGCAGATCGTCGTTGTCGAGCGCGGGCAGATCGTCGTGAATCAGCGAATAGGTGTGGATCATCTCAAGGGCGCACGCGGCGTCCTCAATGCCCGCCATATCCGGCGTCACGGCATCGGCCGCCGCAATCGCCAGCACCGGACGGATACGCTTGCCGCCGACAAAGAGGCTGTAGCGCATGGCGCGGTGAATGGTCTCGGGTGCGGCGTGCTCAGGCGGCGTCAGGCGTTCGAGCGCTTCGTTCACGCGCGCGGCCTGCCGCGCCATGTAGTCGTGAATCGTCATTACTTCTCCGGATCGAACGGCTGCGCCACGACGCCGCGGCCGCGCTTCACCAGCATCTCAACGCGCGTTTCCACCGCGTCGAGCTTGCCGCGGCAGGAGTCTGACAACGCCACGCCGCGTTCAAACAGCCGGATCGATTCCTCCAGAGGCAGGTCGCCGGACTCCAGCTTTTTCACGACAGCTTCGAGTTCGGCGAGTTCCTGTTCGAAACTCAACGCCGGTCGATCGGACGGGGTCTCGGCCATCGCTATATTCTGCCATGGCAGCGCGGCGCCCGAGACCCTTGGCCTCTACAGGAAGGTGAGGGTGCGCGTGGGGGAGTTGACGATGTTGGGGAACACCGCCGGCAAATCCGACGCGGGAACGCCAAACCACTGCGCGAGCGTGGCGCCGACTGGTCAAGCGAAAGCGTGGGAATGAAGAGACCGCGGTTGCCCGCATCGTCCGGGCGCCGCCCAACCGCAGCGTCGGCATACGGCCGTAGGCTTCGGCGCCGCGCACTGCGCCGCCTACCACCAGATGATTGCCGCCCCACGCGTGGTCGCTCCCGATGGTGGGGTCGCCATCCAGCGTCCGGCCGAACTCCGACTCGGTGAAGGCGGTGACGTCGTTCTGGACACCCAGTTCCACCGTGGCCTGGTCGAACGCCGACATCGCGGCGTCCACCTGCCTTAGCAGATTGTCGTGATCGGGCAACAGGTTCGAATGGTTGTCAAAGCCGCCCATCCCGCAGAAGAAGATCTGGCGATTCATCCCCAGCCCTGCGCGCACCTTCACCACGCGCGCCACCTGCGCCAGTTGCCGCCCCAGAGACGTGTTGGGAAACGGCGTGGCAACGGGCGTGGCCGCCTCCAGCGCGGCATTGATCGCGCTCGCGTTGCGGAGGCCGGCGCTCTGTATGCCGCTGGCCGCGGCCACCAGCGTGGCGCCAGTGTCGAACGTCAGCAGTTGGGTCATCGCCCCGTCGCGCAGGTTGTTAAACGCGGTGTTGCCCAACGAATCCAGTCCGAAGCGCGCCCCCGGCGACATGCCGAGCGGCCGCGTGAGTTGGCCGGTGAGTTGGAGCGGGTTGCCGTTGACCGACACCGACGGCGAGATGCCGCCGGAGTTGGCAAACTGCACGATATCGGCCGCGCGCCCTCCCCATCCCGTCCCCGCCGGGCCCATCGGGTTGGCGGCTTGCCACTGCGCCGTTTGATCGGAGTGGCTGTAGAGTTGCGTCGGCGTGGAACCTGGCGTCCGGAGGTCGGCCTTGGTGATGGGCCGCACCAGCATGCCGACGTTGAGCACCGCCGCGGCGCGCCCCTGGTTGTATAGCGCGCCGAGACCGGTGAGCCGTGGATGCAATCCGAACACACGGCCACCGCTGGCATTCACCGGCAGGAGCGAGCCCTGTGGAATGGCGAGGCTTCGCCGCGAGTTCTGATAGTCGGAGTAGGCGCTCATCGGCACGATCGTGTTGTTGTTGTCGTTGCCGCCGAACAGGAACACACAGACCAGCGCGCGATACGTTGAGGAGGATTGCGCCATCGCGCTCATCCGGCCCAGGCGGGTAAATCCAGCGGCTCCACCTGCCATCGCTACATTGCGCCAACTGCGCAGAAATTCTCTTCTCGTTTTCATGATTTTTTCCTTTTCTTCCTGATAGCGAGGGTGTGGTTTAGCGCTCCACTTGAAACTGCGTGGAACTGAGCAAGAGATACAGCGCCATTTTGGCGCGCATCGATGGATTGCTTTAGGCAATCTGGCGGATGGCATCGGTGATCGCGGTCTTCACGTTTTGTGAGGCCGTGTTGCCGAAAAACGCGCGGTCAGCGAGTTCAGTGAGCAGCGCCGGATCGGCCGCGGCGTCGACAAACGGACCGTAGTCGAGTTGCGCCGAACCGGAGAAGCCACCCATGGTGAGATCGCCGACGAAGTTGATCCGCTGAAGAGCCGTGGCAGTGTTGAACAACTGGAACTCCGGGCCGTACAGCGGAACGCCGGCGGGACGGTAGTTCGGCGAGCAGTAGTTGAACACGCTGGGGGAGTAGAAAATGCGTTGCCCGATGTCCGCGGACAGATCCGTAGTGAACGGATAGTCGCTCACAACGGGCCGGAGCGGGCGGATTTGCGCGGCCATCAACGCGAACGGTTCGCGCATGCGGCCAAAGTCCACTGACGGCGTGCCGGTGGCTTCCGGATCGGTCAGCACCTGCCGCAGCACCGCGCGCATGTCGCCCCGCACGCCGCCGCTGTTGTTGAACGCTTCGGCCACGCGTTGAATGTAAGCCCCGCTTGGATTGCTGGTGACGAAGTGCTGCATCAGCAGGCGCCCGATGAACGGGCCCACATTCGGATGGCGGAACAGATGATCGAGCGCCATGTTCAGGTGCTGGGTGGCCGTCTGCCCGAGGGGAATCCGGAAGCCGTCCATCAGGATCTTTTCGCCCGTATCGTGGTACCGCTCGACGGGCTCCATGGGGCCGGAGTAGTTCTCCGGTTGCCATTCGACCGGCGCGCCGGCGCGGCCATCGGTGAAGGTCCAGCCGGTGAGCGCGCGAGACAGCGCAATGACGATGTCCTGGTTGTAGGTTGGGTCGGGCATACCGGAAGAGTTCATCACCGGCGCGCCGTTGATCTGCAACCTGTGTACGCCGATCGTGAACAACTGCATGGCTTCACGGGCGAAGCTCTCGTTCGGTACGCTGCCCCGCGCGGGGTCGCCCTTGCCGTTGTTCACGTTGTCGAAATACTCGCCCATCGCCGCATTGAGCGTCACGTTGCGCAGGATGGTGGCGTAGTTATCAAACGCGTTGTTGTAGAGCAGACGCTGATATGGCACCATCTCGTCGGCCCGGCTGATTTCCACGCCGGAGACCACCAAGATCTGGCTGAGGACCCAGACCATTTTGAGGCGCAGTTGTTCAGGCTTAGTGATGGCGAGGCGCATGAAGCGCTCCTGGAGCGATTAGAGCGAGCCTTCCATTTCGAGCGCCGTGGGGTAGGGGTCGGGCGGGGCGGCGGCAAGTTGCTCAGTGAGCCAGGCATCGACGCCGATCGCCTGCAGGCGGTCGACGGTTTCCGGCGTTGGGCCAAAGGTGGCTTTGCGCAGGAGACGATGCGCGTCAGCCAGACTGAGACGCGGCGCGCCCCTATAGGAGCGGACTTCGATGCGGAAGAGCATCTGAGCGGGCGCAGGCGACGGGTTGCGCACGGCCAGCACCATGTCGCCGAGTTTGCCCGCGGGCGTATTGGCGTTGACGCGGAGTTCGGTGGGCGAGACCACCGTGACCGCCGCGTCGACACCGGCAAACTTCGCCGTGGTGGATGGCACGAATCCCGTGCCGCGCACGGTGAAGGTAACGGCGCCAGGTTGCACGATGGTGGGTGTGGCCGACGGGCCGCCTGTGGCGCCGCTTTGAATCGTGATGACCGAGGTGTCGCTGACGGTGGCGTCGGCGGCACTTACAGCCTTCACCGTGACCGTGGCCGGCGAGGGTACGGCGGCGAGCGCGGTGTACAGTCCCTGAGCATTGAGGGTGCCCAGCGTGGCGTTGCCGCCGGCCACGTCTTTCACTGTCCACGACACTGCCGTATGGGCGGAGTTGGCGACGACGGCGCTGAACTGGAGCGTGGCGCCTGTGTTGGCCGTGCCGGTTTCGGGCGTTAGAGTCAGCGTGATGGCGGCTGCGGTGATGGTGACGGCAGCGGTGTCGGACTTGGTGTTGTCCGTCGTGCTGACGCCTTTCAAGGTGACCGTCGCGGGAGAGGGCACGTTGGCCGGTGCGGTGTAGAGGCCCGCAGCCTTGATGGTGCCGAGGGTTGCGTTGCCGCCGGCCACGTCATTGACGGACCAGTTCACGGGTGTGTTCGACGTGAATTGCCTGGTGGCTCCGGTCTGCACCGACGCGGTACCCGGCTTCACGTTGACGGCGGCCGACGTAATCGTCACCGCGGATGTGTCGAATTTGGTGTTGTCAGCCTTGCTGACGCCTTTCACCGTCACCGTGTCCGGAGATGGAATGGCCGCAGGCGCGGTGTACATGCCGGAGGCGTAGATGGTGCCCAGCGTCGCGTTGCCGCCGGCCACATCGTTGACGTACCAGTTCACTGGAGTGTTCGCGTCGAAATCCCGCGTGGCGCCGGTCTGTACAGAGGCGGTGGCGGGCGTCACGACCACTGCGGCCGACGTAATTGTCGCCGCGGACGTGTCGAATTTGGCGTTGTCAGCTTTGCTGACGCCTTTTACCGACACCGTGGCCGGAGACGGAACGGCCGCAGGCGCGGTGTACATGCCGGAGGCGTTGATGGTGCCGAGCATCGCGTTGCCACCGGCCACATTATTGACGTACCAATTCACGGGTGTGTTCGCGTCAAAATCCGGCGTGGCGCCGCTGCGCACCGAAGCGGTGGCGGGTGTAACGGTCACCCTGGGCACAGCGATTGTCACCTCTGAGGTATCGGACTTGGTGGGGTCCGCCACACTGACGGCCTTGACTGTTACTACGGCCGGAGAGGGAATGCTGGAGGGCGCGGTATATCTTCCCGTAGCGCCGATGGTGCCAAACGTAGCGTTGCCACCTGGGACATTGTTGACGAACCAATTGACCCGGCCGTTGGAGGCGTTGTCCACATCGGTGTCGAAGTCTCGCATGTCGCCGGAGCGGACCGTCGCGGCCCGAGGCGTCACGTTGATGGTGACCTCGCGCGGCGCCGTGATGGTGACCGGCGCGCGGTCCATCGCCTTGTTGTCCGCGACGCTCACGGCCTTGAACCTAAATCCTGCAGTTGGAATCGGCCAGACGAGTTCGAGAGGCGGTCTGGTCGAACGGGAAGCGCCCGAAATCGTGGAAGATCCGTCGCAGGATCGAGTGCCAAAGCGC
>VFZP01000056.1 GCA_016871115.1 Acidobacteriota bacterium | reverse complement strand
CCGAGGCCGACGCCGCGCAGCCAATGATCTGGGCCAACCTCGCGCGCGCCTACGCCGGGCTTGCCTCGCAGGCGTTCGACAAGATCCCGCCCGGCTCCGGCTATTTCTTCGCGCTCACGGCCGAGTCCCGCTCGCAGCAAAATCAAAACCGCGCGGCCTTCTACTTCTACCGCCAAGCGCTCGGCGCGATGCCCAGGTTACGCGGCGTGCATGCGGGCTTGGCGGGCGTCTACGAGCGCGCGGGGCAAGCTGAGTGGGCCGCGCAGGAGCGCGCCGCCGAAGCCGCGCTCGGCGCGCCGAATTGCAAAGCTGCACCGGCTTCGCTCGAATGTCTGTTCGCGGCCGGGCAGCATCTGCGCGTGACCCAATCCGCGCTGGCCACTACCGAAGCGCACTACTGGCGTGCGCGAGCCTACGAGGCGCTGTCGCGCGAGGCCGTGTCGAAGTTGGGTGCACTGCCGCCGTCACCTGAATCCTGGCGCTTCCAAGCCGAACTGGCGCGCGACGTGGGCCGCCATGCCGAAGCGCTGAAGGCTTGGCGCGCCGCACTGGAACTTACTCCGCAACCCGATGCGGGCCTCGAACTCGAACTGGCCTCCAGCCTCATGGCCACGCGCGACTACGATTCCGCGCGCGCCATCGCCGAAAAGCATCTGGCCGCCGACCCCGCTGCGCCCGACGTCAACTTCCTGATGGGTGACCTGCTGCTGAATCAACAGCAAGCCGCCGAAGCGATTCCGTTCCTTGAAAAGGCCACAGTCATCCTCCTGGCGCGCGCCTCGCTCGGACGCGCGCTGCTGCTGGCCGGCCGCCCGGCGGATGCGGTTCCGCACCTCCAGGCCGCGCTCCGGCTCGATACCGACGCGAGCCTCCACTTCCAGCTTGTGCGTGCGCTGCAAGGCGCAGGACGCGCGGGCGACGCGAAGGTGGCGCTGGCGAAGTATCAGGCTTTGCAGGCCAAGCTCGGCGCGGCCACCGCCGAACTCGAAGAGAAACTCCAGATCACCGCACCGGGAAAATAGCCATGCCCAAGCCTCCCGCCGACGGCGCCGCCAAGATTGACGCCTATCTTGCCGGACTCGCCGAACCCGCGCGCGCCACGCTTACCGTCATGCGTCAACACCTGCGCGCCGCCGCGCCGAAAGCCGCCACCGAGGCGATCCACTACGGTATGCCTGCACTACATTATCTAGGCCCGCTGATCGGCTACCGCGCCTTCGCCGCGCACTGGAGTCTGTTCCCGATGGGGCGCGTCGAAGATCTGGGGCTTGATCTCACCGGCTACGAAGTTTCGAGGGGCGGCATCAGGTTCCCGATCGGCCAGCCCGCGCACGTGGCGCTTGTGCGCAAGCTTGTGAAGGCGTGCGTGGCGCGCAACGAAGCGAAGTAGCATTGCTACTCTTCGTGAATCACTTCGATGGGATTCAGCCGCGCAGCGATCCGCGCCGGGTACAGCGCTGCGAGGATGGTGGCCACATAGATGAGCAACAGCGCGGTGAGGAGCAGCGTCACCGGCCAGTGGAAGTTCATCGTCCACCCGAAGCTCTGCTTGTTGATCACGTAGATCAGCACGAACGACATCGCGTAGCCCAGCGCGAGGCCCGCGGCGTTGGCCATGAGGCCCAGCAGCGCGGCTTCGCATAGAATGAGCCGGCTCACCTGCCGTGCGGCTGCGCCGAGGAAACGCAGCAGCGCCATCTCGCGCCGCCGGTCGATCACCAGCGCCAGCAGCGCGCCGGCCACGCCGAGCACGGCCACTAGAATTGCCACGGCTTCAAGCGCCCAGGTGATGGCGAACGTACGGTCGAAGATCCGCAGCGCCTCTTCCCGCAGACTGCGGTTGGAAAAGATGGCGAGGCTCCGGCCCGCGGTGGCGGTTTCGATGCGGCGTCGCACGGCTTCGGCGTCGGCGCCGGGGCGCAGATAGATGGCGAGGCTTGAGATGGCCGGGTCCGGCAGATAGCGCATCAGCGTGGTGCGGTCTGTAATGATGTAGCCGCGTTCGCTCGAATAGTCGAAATAAATCCCCAGCACTTCGAACGTGGCGGTCTTGCCGCCCAGCGGCACCCGCAGAAGGTCGCCCGCGCGGACGTTGTGTTTGTTCGCGAACGGCTCGCTCACGATGCAATGGTCGCCGCCTTTGGCCATTTTGCACAGGATCGCATCGCGGTCTTGCCCGGGCATGAAGCTGGTACGCCGGCTGATGCGCACCACCGATGTATCGCCGCCGCCCAGCAGCGCAGGCTTGTTGTTGTAGTTAATCTCGTAGACGCGGAAGCGGTCGATTGCCTCCACGCCATCAATGCCACGGATCGCCTCCGGTACGTCGGCGGAGACAGTAGGATAACGGCCGGCGCCGCCGCCTGCGGCCGCGCGTAGATACAGATCCGCCTGGAGTTGGCCTTCCATCCACGTTGCTACCGTCTCGCGGAAGCTGCCCACCATCAGTCCCACGGCCACGAACATCGCGATGGCCGTGGCGAGTGCCGACGCGAGCACCGCCGTACGATCCACCGACGCCCACAAGCTGCGTGCGGCCAAATGTCCTTCGATTCCCAGCAGCCGCAACGCTGCGCCGTCCAGCAGGCGCGAGATCGCAACCACCGCTGCGGGCATGAACCATGCGTTGGCCGCCACGGCGAGAAATACCGAGGCATAGCCGAACACCGGTTGCCCGTCGATGGCGTCCTGCCGGTAGGCGAACAAGGCTAGCGCCACTGCCGCGAGGCCGAAGGCGAACCGCCGGCCCAAGTGCAACCGCGCCTGATGCTGCCTGTGGCCGCGCGCCATTGCTTCCACCGGTGCTACCTGCGAAGCCTCGCGTGCCGGTGCGAGCGCGGCCAGCAGCGACGCGGCCAGGCCAATCGCGAAGGCTTTTGCCACGATCGCTGCATCGAAGGCGATCTCGCCAGGCCGCGAACTCACGTAGAGCGCCTCCACCGTTGCGCCCAGCATCTTCACCGCACCCTCGGCCATCACTCGCCCCAGTGCGAGTCCCAGCGCGCCGCCCACGAGCCCGAACAGCGCCGCTTCGCCGAGGAACAGCGTCAGCACCTGCCCGCGCGTCATGCCCAGCGCGCGGATGATGCCGATCTCGGCGCGCCGCCGCACCACGGAAACCGCAATCGCGTTATAGATGAGAAACCCGCCGACCACGAGCGAGATGTAGCTGAGCGCGCGGAGATTCCAACGGAAGCCCGTGAGCATCTTCTTGTTCTGCTCTTGCGCCAAGCCCCGTGAGCGCACCTCCACACCCGCCGGCACTTCGGCGCGGAGCCGCGCGATCCACGCCGCGGGGTCCGGCGCGGAGCGGGGCAGGGAAGCCTCGATACGATCGAGACGCGCGGGCTTGCCCATCGCCTGCTGCGCGGCGCCGATGTCCATGGCAATCACCTGATCGCGTGCGTCGAACACGCCACGCACGGTGTATTCGGCGGTGCGGTCATTGATCGTCAACCGCACGGTTTGCTCCGGTTTCCAGCCCAGCCCGCGTGAGGCCCAGATGGAACGCGGGTCGGCCAGCAGGTCTGTAGAACTGGAGGCCTGGTCTACTTTCTTCAGATCCGGTGGTGGCTGCGTGAGGTCGAGCCCGATCAGCGGCACCACGGCGCGCGTCGCTGCCACTTCGGCGTAGCCTTCGAGGCGCGGCGTCCATTGGAGCGCCACCGGGAGCGTGGCGAGCTTGACATACAATGCTTCGTCGATTCCGCCCGTCGCCGTCACTTCGATCTCGGAGTTGCCCGTGAGCGACTCCATCGATGCGCGGAACGATCCGGCGGCGGCGTCGGAGGCAAGGTCAATCGCCACCACCACGGCGACGCCTAGTGTGACGGCCAATGCCATCAGTACGGAGCGCACCTTGTCGGCGGTCAGCGGGCGCACAATCAGCCGGAGGAAAAGACGCGCCATCGGCTAGCCGGCGCTCTCTACGTGCCCGTCGCGCAACCGCACCACGCGATCGCAATACTGCGTCGACTCGTGCGAGTGCGTGGCCATCACCACCAGCGCCCCCTGCTCGCGCGCCGCGCGGCGCAGCAGTTCCAGCACCACCGTGCCCGTCGCTGTATCCAGATTCCCGATGGGCTCATCGGCCAGCAGCAGGCTTGGTGAGTTCACCAGCGCTCGTGCAATCGCCACGCGTTGCGCTTGTCCGCCTGAGAGCTGATGCGGATACCGGCCCGCGAGCGACTCGAGTTCCACCCACCGCAGTTTTTCCAGCGCCTTCTCGCGCGCTCCCGGCAAGCCCGCCAGCAGCGCGGGCAGTTCCACGTTCTCCACCACCGGCAGGGTGGGCATCAGTTGGAAGAACTGAAAGACGAATCCGATGCGATGCCGGCGTAGCGCCGTTAACTGCCCGTCGGAAAGCCGCGACGCCGCTTGGCCGCCGATCCACACTTCGCCTGCCGACGGGAGATCCATCGCGCCGGCGAGATTCAGCAACGTGCTCTTGCCGCATCCGCTACGCCCAACGAGTGCCACAAATCGGCCCGCGGCAAAATCGAGCGTAATGCCATCGAGCGCCGCCACGCGCGTGCCCTCGGACTCGTAGTATTTCGCCACGCCGTCAAAACGCAATGCCGGCGCCGTCATTCCGAGCGCCTCTCCAGCAGATAATGCGACACACCCCACTCGCTGCCCGCGCGATACCCGAACAACTCCGCACACGAGAGGAAAAACACGCGCCACCGTTGATACCAGCGCTGCTCTTCGCCGGCGCCGTACGCCGCCGTCAGAATCTGCCGGATCTCCGCGCGATGCGCGTCGAGATTCTGGAGCCACGCTTCGGACGTCCTCTGATAATGCGTGCCGTCCCAACGCCACTGTCCGGTGCGGTGGAAATGCTGAGGGAAATGCCAGAGCAGGTTCTCGCTCGGCATGATGCCGCCGGTGAAAAAGTAACGGCCCATCCAGTTGTGCTCGCCGGTGGTCTCATACCGGTACGCATACCGCTGATGCGTGAAGATATGGATGAACAACTTGCCGCTCGGCCGGAGCCACGCGTGGATGCGCCCCAGAAGTTCGGCGTAGTTGCGCATGTGCTCGAACATTTCCACACTCACCACGCGATCGTATCTGCCCGGCGCCTGAAACCCGTTCATGTCCGCCGTGATCACCTGCACGTTGCGCAACCCGCGCCGTGCGGCTTCGCCCTCGATGTAGCGTCGCTGAGGAGCCGAGTTGGAAACCGCCGTGATGCGGCTCCCGGGATACTTCTCAGCCATCCACAACGTGAGCGAACCCCAACCGCAGCCGAGCTCCAGCACTTCCTGCCCGCCCGCGAATTCGGCCCGCTCGCACGTGATGCGCAACGCGTTGGCCTCCGCTTCGTCCAGCGACGTGCAGCCTTCCGGCCAGAAACAGGAACTGTACTTGCGGTGCCGTCCCAGCACCAGCCCGAAGAAGCCGGGCGGAAGTTCATAGTGCTGTTCGTTGGCCTTCTGCGGCACCGGCGCCACTTCGGCCTGCGCCATCTCCGCGGCAAACGCTGCTACGTCACTACGCGCGGCCTCCTCTTCCAGTCGCTCGGCGCACAGCCGGCGAATGCCCCAGCGAATCGCGGCGTCCGGCATCGCACCGCGCTCCACCATGCGGATGCCAAAGCCGAGGGCTGAGTCGTTCATGGTCATGCCGTGGTTGTAGTCCTTCCAGAAGCGGCCTTCGGCGGCCAGGGGAAAAAGACGCTCGTGGTGCGCTGATAATCGCGATAGGCGTCGCCGCGCGAACGCAGCGCGTTGGCCTCCGTGGGCGGAATGCCGGTGATCTTGAACAGGAAAAACAGCATCACTGCGGGGCCGAACAGCGTAGCCCAACCGTGCGGTGCCTGCCAGCCGATCAGCACATACGCCCACCAGTGGAGCCATTCGAAAAAGTAGTTGGGATGGCGCGAATACCGCCACAAGCCATCGCGGCACACGTTGCCCTTGTTGCTCGCCCGCGTACGGAACGCCTGCAATTGGCGGTCCGCCGTGGATTCGCCAAGCACCGCGATCGCAAACACTGCCACGCCCGCCGCATCCCACCCGTTCAGCGGCGCGGCCGCGTTGCCCGAAGCCACCAACATCGGCGCGGCAAACAACACGCTCCAGAACGCCTGCATCTGGAAGAACGCGAACATGTACGTCTGCGCGCGCTCGCCCCATTCTTGCTTCATCTTTTCGTAACGTCCGTCTTCGGACATACCCAGCACGCGCACCAGCAAATACGAGGTGAGGCGCAAAGACCAGCCGCCCGCGAGCAATCCGATGAGCAAGCGCCGCGGGGGATAGCCCGGACCCGACATCGCAAACATCACCGCCAGCGCGCCCACGCCCACGGCCCACAGGATGTCCACGATTCCCGCCTTGCCGTGGCGCCGTTGCACTTCCCACAGCACCGCCATCGCCACGATCATGAGGAGCCAGCCGAGGCCCAGCCTCTGCCAAAACGAGGTATCAATCATGCCGTCACCTCAGCGAGCCAAATCAGCACCGGCGTGGCGGTGGCCCACACCAGCCCGATGCCCACTATCCAATGCACCGGGTCCGGATGCAGCGTGATCGCGCCCAGCCGCTCGCCGCCCCAGTACGACAGCGGTCCGGCGAGCGCGCCCGCCAGCGCTGCCGCAGGAATGCGGCCCTGCATCCACGCTAGGCACCCGTGCAGCGTGGCCGCGAAATTGATCCACAGCGCCACCATCCAGGATGGCGCGGGCGCTCCCGTCCACGCCTGAGGCGGATAGCCCACCACCGCCGCGCCTTGGTGCAGTAGCGTCTCGGCCGCCATCCCCAGCAGCGCGGCCGCCCCGAGCAGCGCCAGTTCCCGCCGCCATGCCGCTACCGGAAACACAAAGTGCCCCGCCAGCACGCCCAGCAAAACACCGACGCCAAGCCACGGCATTCCCGCGGCTGCACCCAAGACACACGTGAACCAAACCAGTTGAAAGCCGATGAGATTGGCAAAGGAGCGTAACGGCATGGCCGACAATGAAACAACCTACCCTCAGTAGATGCCCGGCGTTGGGCGTAGAATGAAAACTTTTCAGCGTTCCCTTACACGGACAGGCGAAATACCTATTGTCGGACGGCGGCCGTCTGCGTATAGTGGAGTCACGTGGATTGATTTAGCGCCTGTGCGCGAAATGCGCAGCACGCCTCGTTAATTGCAACCACGCTAAAAAAGTGCTACAGGCGAAGCGGCGTTGGAACAAACCCCGAGGTTCGCCCCTCGGGGATTTTTTGTTTTTGGCGGCCGATCGCTAGTCGACAACAAGTAGTTTGTGCGATGAGCGTGACGCTTAATTTTGCTGCCTTTCCGTATCCACCTCCCGTGCCCCCGGCCCTCTCGGGCCCGAAGGTGATCTCGTGATGTTGCGTATCGTGGTGGAGCCGCGGCGGCTCGAGCAACTGCTCGATACGTTGGCTTCCACTGATTTTCATATCAACCCCCAGGTGATTCCCGCGGCCAGTGAAGGCTCGGTGGTCGAATTCCCGGCCTATGAAGGTTGGGTGCGGCCCATCTGTGAGTCGTTGCACTTGGTAGGCTTGGGCGAGGCGCGGATCGATACAGTGGCGATGCTCGCGGCCATCGCCCGCTGACCACCAGTCTCTCCTCCTGCAAAAGCACAAGCGCCCGCAGCCATTGGCTGCGGGCGCTTTGTGGAAACAAAACGCGCCAGAACGCGAGAAAAGCCTTACTTGGCCTTCTTCTGCTTCTGCTGACCGACGCGGACTTTGAACTGCTTAGCTTGCGCTTCGCCCCAAGCCTTCCAGTCAAATCGGTTCGACGCTTCCTTGATATAGGCGTCTATGTTCGTGCCTTTCGGCAGTACGGTCATGAGCGTCGCCTGTTGACCGTTTTCCGGATTGGTGATGCGCAGACGGCGGACATTCGGGATCGACATAACCTTCTCAGCTTAACACGTCGGCGAGCGCCACGCCCAGGTCCGGATACTTGAACCGGAAACCCGCGGCCTCGGCGGCGCGCGGCACCGCCCGCTGGCTGTTGAAGAGAATCTGCGCCATCTCGCCGTAGAGGAGGTTGATGGCAAACCGCGGCACGGGAAAGATCGCGGGCCGGTGAAGGCTGCTGGCCAGCACGCGCGTGAACTCGGCATTCGTCACCGGGTTCGGCGCGCAGCCATTGAGCGGGCCATGCAACGGATGATCGAGCGCGAACTCAAACAATGCGCATAGATCGTCAAGGTGAATCCATGGCGTGTACTGCGTGCCCGGACCCAACCTTCCGCCCACGCCCATCTTGAATGGCGGTAGCATCTGCTCGAGCGCGCCGCCATCGGCGCCCAGCACCAGGCCAATGCGGATCATCGCCACGCGCACGCCGAGATCGCGCACAGCTTCGGCCTCGCGCTCCCACTCGCGGCAGACGTCGGGCAGGAAGCCCGCGCCCGGCGCGGACGATTCGGTGAGGGTCTCACTCGGGCGGTCGCCGTAGAAGCCCACGGCCGACGCGCTGATGAGTGTTTCGGGAACCGGGTTGGCGGCGCGCAAGCCTGCCACGAGGTTGCGGGTGCCCGTCACGCGCGAGTCGCGAATACGGTGCCTCACCTCGTCGCTCCAGCGCTGCGCCACCGGCTCGCCGGCGAGGTGAATCACCGCGTCGCAGCCGGCGAGCGACTCGGCGGGCGGCGGCCCCGCCATCGGGTCCCAAACAAACGCTCGCACATTGGCGGACTCTGTTCCCGGCGTCAGGCGGCCCGTGCGGCCTAACAGCCGCAAACGGTGGCCGGCTGCCATCAGCCGCGCCGACAAACGCCGGCCCACGAATCCGGAAGCGCCCGTGATGGTGATCTCCATGGCTTTAGCGTGACACACTACTACGCCAGCGCAAGCGACGGGGAGGCGAGGGCAGCGCGTGACGGCGCGCCGGCTTCGAGCCCGGCCATCACGTTGTTCACCATGGCGCCGAGCAATTGTTCGCGTGGCGCCCAGGGAAAGTGCGGGTCGTCCTTCATCACAATCAGGCTACTGGTGAGCCCGTGAATGGAGGTCCAGGCAATCTGAGCATAGAGGCCCGTGTCGCCCGGCGGAAGCTGTTCGGCATCGATGCAGCGCTGCACCGCGGCCACCAGCTTGGCGAAGCAATCGAGGCCCGCGCGCTCGGAGGAGGTCGGCGCTTCTGCATCGTCGTTACAGGCGATGGGCGCGGGCCACGGCGTGCCGAAGGTGACCATTTAGTGGTTGGGATGTGTCAGCCCCCATTCCATGTAGCAGTGCAGGCCCTGCCGGAGCGCGGTGCGCGGGTCCGGCTCTTCGGCGTGGATGTGGTCCAGTTTTTCGCTCAAGGCGGCAAACGCTTCCTGACAGATGGTGGACAGGATGTCGGCTTTGTCTTGGAAATAGAGGTAAATGGTGGAGCGTGAGTACTCGATCCATTCGGCCAGCTTGCGGATCGAAAGACTCTGATAGCCTTCTTCCAGAATCAACTCGCTGGCGGCGTTGAGAATGCTCCGGCGCAGTACTTCTTTTTCCCGCGCGCGCCGTTCATTGATACCCACCGGGAAGCCCGCCTTCAGGGTAACGCGCCCCGGTGGGCAGCCACAACAGGGAATATAGTGAGGTATGCCTTTGTTGCTGATTCACGCCGCCGCCACGTGGTTCATGACGGGGCTGATCTGGTTTGTGCAGATCGTCCACTACCCGCTGTTTGCCGAAGTGGGCGTGGCCGGCTTTGCCCGCTACGAGCAACTCCACTCGGCGCGCACCACGTGGGTGGTGATGCCGGTGATGCTGTTGGAACTCGCGGCCGCGGCAGCGTTGCTGTGGCTGGCTGACGCGGAGACGCGGACCTTGGCGCGGGCCGGCGCCGCGCTGGTGGTGGTGATCTGGCTGTCGACGTTTTTTCTGCAGGTGCCGCGCCACGCTCAGCTCACCGCCGGTTTTGACGCCTCGGCCCATGCCGCGCTGGTCGCCACCAACTGGACTCGCACGCTGGCGTGGTCCGCACGCGCCGTGCTCGCCTTGGTGCTGCTGGCTCGCCGCGGCTAGCGCCGGACGCCGCGCCGCTTGCTGTGGCCCAGCGGCAGCGCCGCCGTGAACTCCAGCGTCATCTGCCGGTGCCCCAGAAATTTGGCTTTCGAACGCTCCGTGCTGCTCTTGAAGTGCAACAGAATCTTGCCGCCCAACCGGCCGGCCATTTCCTTTGCCACGGCGTGTTCCGGGTCGCTGTCAGACACGGACGGCCCACCGGTTTCCCGAATCCACTGCGTGGTGGAGTCGTTCAATTCCTGTTCGAGCGAGATGTCGGCTGACCGCCACGCGCCCTCGCGCAGAAAGGCCTTCTGCGAGTCGAACTGCACCATCAAGGGCATACAAGGAAAAGGATAGCGTCCAAGGCTGCGCCGTGTCAGCTACAAAGACCGAAAAAATTGTTTCGGCCGGTTTGCCGCCGCGGGCGAGATAGAATAAGCGGTCATGCCTGCTGCCAATCGCTGGGTTCTCGCCGCCGCCGCCGTGGTACTGCAAATGTGCCTGGGAATCATCTACGCCTGGGCCGTGTTCCGCGCCCCGCTTGAGCAGGCGTACGGGTGGAGCGAGACGATGTCGATTGCGCCATACCGCTGGTCCATCCTCTTTTTTACGCTAGCCATGATCGTGGCGGGTTTCTGGCAGGACCGCAAAGGGCCGCGGCTGGTGGCTTCCGTGGGCGGCGTGCTGTTGAGCGCGGGTTGCATGCTGGCCTCGTTCATCGGCGCCGATCACAGCGGGCTCGTCTTCAGCTACGGTGTGCTGGCGGGGCTCGGCGTGGGCTTTGCGTACGTGACGCCCATCGCCGCCTGCGTGAAATGGTTCCCGGATAAGCGCGGCATGGTGGTGGGGCTCGCCGTGATGGGCTTCGGCATGGGCTCGCTGATTTTTGCGCCGCTCCTTGAGTCGCTGCTCGGAAAAGACCCGGCGCGGTTTGCCGAGACGCTGCCTGCTACGTTCCGCATGTTGTCCGTGTTGTTCCTCGCCGTTGTCGTCGGCTGCGCGCAGTTGTTTCGCGTGCCGCCGCCGGGCTGGAAGCCGGAAGGCTGGAACCCGGCCACTGCGGTTGCCGCTGGCGGTGTGGGCCTGGAATGCGGGCCGCGCGTGATGGTGGCCACGTGGCAATTCTGGGCGATCTGGGCGGCCTATTTCCTGCTGAGCTCAGTGGGACTCACGGCCATCGGCGAAGCGGCGCCGCTGGTGCGAGAACTCGCCGGCACGTCGGCGGTGATGACGGGCGGCGTGGCGCTGGGCATCATGTCGTTGTTCAACGGGCTCGGCCGTTTGGGCTGGGGCGCGTTCTCCGATCGGGCTGGCCACCGGATGGCGATGCTCGGCTGTTCGGCCATCGCGGCGATCACCTGTGCGGTGCTGCTGCCTGGCGCGAGTTCATTCACACGCGTACTGGCCGGCATCTGTCTGGTGGGTTTTTGCTACGGCGGCGCTCTGGCGGTGATGCCGTCGATCACCGCGGCGTTCTTCGGTCCAAAGAACATCGGCGCCAACTATGGCATTCTGTTCACGGCGTGGGGCGCGGCGGGCTTTGTGGTGCCGCGCTACTGCGCGACCGTGATTGAAGCGGCGAAGAAAAACGGCACGCTCGCCGCGGGCTACCATCAGGTGTTCTACACGCTGGCGGTGCTGGGGGTGCTGGGCATCGCGGCAGCTGCTGTGGTGCGGAAGCCTACGCCAGCGCGCGCCGCAGCAGGTTCTGCGTGATCCGCTGCACGCGCACGTCCGGCCCCTGCCGGCGCACGCCGTGTGACCACGGCAAGATATGCCCGGGTAGCGTCGACAAGCCCTGTGCCCACCAGATCGTCGACGCGTTGAACACGAAGTTCCTCCCGCGCGGGCCGGGATAAATCGTCGATGTCCAGTGCGACGGGCGCACGCCTCCGCTGAGCACATCGCCTTCGGCTACGATTTCGAGGCCCGAAATATCGGCCGGGTCGCCATGGAACTCCCAGCCCATCAGCCCAGGAATGCTGTCACCCGCGTGCATGCCCGTGCCCGCAAACATCCAATGCAGCGGTTGCGTGGCACGCCAGTCATCGCCGCCATTGAACGGGTACACCGAATGCGCGCCGATCAGTTTGTTCGCGCGCGGACCTTCGAGCGGGAAATCGTGCCTCATCCAATCGGCAAACGCACCATACTTGCCGCCGTACACGCCATCGCGGCCGATGATGCGGCTCGGGCGGCCATCGTGAGACGGGCGGAACTGCTTCACGCCAAACACGGCATTGCCCGAAAGATAAAGATGCGTCACGCCCGTGCCCACGCTCGCCAGCGCGGCTTCGTACTGGCGGGGTCCCAATACTCGTCATGCCCCACGCTCAGGAACACGCGGCCACGCTCGAACGCGGCGGGCGTGAGCATGTCGGAGTTCGACGTATAGGTCACATCGTAGCCATGCATCTCCAGCCAGTACGCCAGCGGAAACTCCCACAGCAAGAACTCGCCGGAACCCACCGACAACGGATGGTCGTAGATCTGCGCGTACTTGCCGTACAGCCGGTCAAACGACACCGCCACGCCCGACATCCACGGATGCCGCGGGTCCGTGTACATCGAGTAGTCGTCAGGCCAGCGATTGTAGGCTTGCCACGTGTTGTCGCTCACCTGAAAGATGCAGTGCGCGTGGCGGCGGTCTCGCACCACAAACACCACGTAGCTTTGCCAGGAGTGCTCGTGCCTGGACTCGGACAGCGTGCTCAGCTTGCCGAGATACACGCCGCTCGGCCAGTCCGGGGGGACGGCAACTTCAAGCGCCGGCTCCCAGCGGTACTCGCGTAGCCGGTTGTCGCCGATCGCTGGCACTGGTTGTTCCTTCGCCGCTATTGGGCCCAGTTGAGTGATGTGCCGCGCGCCCGTGCCGCCATAGTAGCCCATGCAATAGATGTCTACCGTGACGCGCCGCGCCGGTGCGGCGCTCAGGAAGATGCCGAGGCGCTGCCCGGCTTCGACACTTTGATGCGAGCAGTAGCCTTCCACCAGCGACGTGCGAAAGCCCTTACCCTGATTCGTGCGGACCTTGGTCACCTGCCAGTCCGTCGTGCCCGGCTTTGCGCTCTCGCGGCGAATCAGCGAAGTGGGCGGCGTGGGCGCGGCGAGTGCAAATGAAGCCTTCAGAAACTCACGCCGACGCGCACCGTCAAAGCTCATGACGCGCCCGTTACCTTCTTCAGGTTGTCGTCCTTCACGCCGTCAATCAGCAGATGGAAGGGATCCACGCCCGCTTGCTCCGGCAGTTGATCGGTGATGAATGTGAACGAGGCGCTTTTGCCCTGCATGCGATGCCGCGCGCGATGCAGCGCGCGTCCGTAGCGCTTACCCTTCTCGGGCTTGGCAAACGCGCCGACTTCGATCCAGTCGTCCACCGGCACGCTTGTCTCCCCGCCATTGCCGTCCACTTTGAGCTTCTGCAGTTCGACTTCCGCGGTGACATCGAATGTGCCGTCAGCGCGGCGGGCGGCACGCGCCACGGTGGTGCGGTTGGAGAGGAGCGTGATGTCTTCAAACAGATCCTTCAGCAGGTACTGCAGATCCGCCGGCGTCTCGGCGCGCAGCGCGTCCAACAGAACATACGAGGTGGGATACGGTGGCCCCTGGTAGGCGTACTTTTCGATCAACTTCCGCAGCGCGCGGTTGATGGCCGCTTCGCCGACCATCTCTTTCAGGTAGTACAGTGCGATGCTCGCCTTCTGGTAGTGCACGTAGCCCTGTGAAGATTCCACGCGCACCAGTGGGCGCTCCTCCAACTGTTCGCCGCCGCGCGGGCGCAGATAACGATCCATTTCATACTGCAGAAACTTGCGCATCATGTCGCGGCCGTATTCGCGCTCCATCACCATCAGCGCCGAGTACTGCGACAGCGACTCGGACAAACTCGTTGCGCCCTGCATGTCCGCGCCGATCAACTGATGCGCCCACCACTATTGCGCCATCTCATGCGCCACCACATAGTAGACAAAGTCAATGTCGTCGGGGTCGATAATCTTGGCGATGAAGCCGATCGACTCCGAATAGGGCATGGTGCCCGGAAACGCCTGCGCGAAGCTGGCTACGCGCGGGAATTCAATGATGCGCGTCTGCCGGTGATAGTACGGCCAGAAGTTCGTTGTGTAGTAGTCAAGCGACTTGCGCATGGCCGACAGCATCTTGGACACATTCCAGGCGTGGTCGGCATGGTGGTAGACCTCAAGGTCCACGTTGTTCCAGCGCTCGCGCGCCACGGTGTACCGGGCCGAGAGGAACGAGTAGAAGTTGAGCGAATCGCGATCCAGCTTGTAGTGGAAGAAGCGCCGGCCGCCTTCAGTCCACTCGCGCAGCTTCGAGCCGGGCGCGATGGCGATCTGATCGGGCGCGGTGCTGATGACGGTCTCCACGCTCACCCCGTCGGAGTTGTGGCTGATATAGGTGTTGTCACAGGCGCCTTTCCGGCAGTCGCGGTCGAGCGGCGGCATGCGGTCTTGCGGCGGCAGCCCATGTTTGCGGCGCTCGTTCGGGTCGCGCACTTCGATGTTGCTGAGGTAGCCAATCTGCGGCAATACGCTGTTGTTAAAGAACGAGCCGCTCTGCACAAGTTCGGTCGTCTTCATGTCGTTGGTGAAGCCGCGGTTCAGGTGCTGGGCGCGGATGCGAAGCATGCGGCGTTCGCCGGGCGCCAGCGGCGGTGAGAGCGTGTAGATGAGGTATTGGCATTCGCGGTCATGCGTGCGGAGTTGCGCGCCGTCCAGCGAGATGGTAGTCGGGTATTCGGTGGCTGAACTGTCAGTGAAATGAAGCTCGGCGATCGGTGCGCTCGTGGGGTTCTCGATGGTTTGTTCGGCATCGATGGTCACTTCGCGGCGCTCGGGAACCAGGTCAATGCGGTAGTGCACGGCCGTAACGCGCGGTTGCGGCAACGCATGGTGCTTCTTGCAGCGCTTCTCGTAGTCCGCCCGCTGCTGTGCGTTTTGCCTGGGGCCGGTCAGCGTGTTGACGATCTTGGTGTTGTAGACAACCCAGCCGGCGACGAGCGCGAATCCGGCGCCCGCTGCCAGCGCCAATGTGCGCAGTCCGCCGCGCAACTGGGCCCCGCGCAGTCGCCGGCTGAATTCCGTCTCGCGCCCGCGCGGCCACCACGCCGTTGCCACAACCAGCAACAGCGTGCAGAATAGCAGCCAGTAAAGAGTGAACCACAGCCAGGCAGGCAGAAACGGCGCCCACCCGTAGAGATCGGAATAGACCATGTTGGGGCGCTCGGCAAAGTTCACCATCTTGCTCACCACGTCGAGCGGAATCCACAACGGACCGGATGCTACCAGAAAGACCACGAACGCGAAATAGCCGAAATAATTGTTCGGCGTCACAACATGAATCAGAAACGCCAGGGCCGCGAAGAAGTAGAAAAACGTCATGCCAGAGACGAAGAACTCCATCGTTTAGATTTCGGGCTCAAAGCGTGTGTAGCCCTTGCTCGCCTGTACAGCCATGCCGATCCCCGTGGCCAGCACCTGTAGCAAAAGCAGCGTGACTAGCAGCGCGGCGAGCGGCATCCACGCCGGGTATGGCAACGCATCGTGAATTTCGTCGAACCGCGCATCGCGTTCGCGCCACACCAGCACACCCGCGGAGTAGGTGATGATCGCCAGCAGGAAAACTTACATGGTGTCCTGGATCATCTCCACCATGCGGTACGTCACCGGGAACGACTGGTTTCCGTAGCCGGCCTCGGCATTCATGTAAAGGCCGGGAACAGTGTTGAGCAGCGCGGCCACGAGAATCGCCACAAAGGCAGTGCTGCGCACCAGCCCGAAGAACTCCTTGCGCGTGAAGCCCCACAATTGCCGGAGCCGTCCCGCGGCACCAGGCGCGTTGGCGGGCTGTCATGTGAAGCTGCGCGGGGCCGGTTCCGAGGATGGCGCCGCGGCACGGCTACGCCGCCAGCGCGACCACCATGAGCCGCCTGAGGCGCGCTCTTCAAACCGGAGGCGCATGCACGCGAGGCCAAGAACCGCGAGGCCGACGGGCACCCATACCAACCGGTTCACCAGCAGCATCCCTTCGAGTCCCAGCGCCTGGCGGTTGCGTTCGGCAGGCGTCCAGTACTTGGTCATCGTGCCAAACGCTTCCAGCCCAAACGGATCGAGCAGCATCGACAACCGCTCGTTGTCCAGATTGTCGATCAGCGAGTTCGACACGCCCCAGGCCACGAGCAGCAGGATGGAGCCGAGGAATCTCTGCACCGTGCTGCGCGTGAGAATGGCGATTGAAAACACGATGGCCGAGACAAAAATCGTGTTGGGAATGACAAAGGCGACGATGCTTTGCAAATGCGCGCCCCCGTGCACCGGGCCCCAACGCTGCGGATCCACCCAGGGCATGAATTGCGCCAGCACGATGCCCACCGTGATACCGAGCGGCGGAATCGTCGCCGCCAGCGCCGCGCCGTAGAAACGGCCGAACAAATAGTCAAACCGCCGCACCGACGTGGTGAACACGATCTGGTGCGCGTTGCTCGCAAAGTCGCGCGTGGCGGAGGCGTTGACGATCGCTGTGGTCATCAACAGGCCAATGATCGATATGATGCCGTACCAGCGCTGAATGACGTAGGGCGCATTGCGGTGCAGGTTGCCGAGCGAGGCTCCCACGGTGATCGAGTCTCAACTCGCCGCCGCGAAGATCAGCAGCGCGATTACCAGTAGAAAAATCCACACCATGAACCCGCGCAATTAGGAGCGGAGCTCAAACAGTGGAAATTCTCTCCAAATGGCGGGGCCTAGTGCGCGTTGCCCACGCGCGAGAAAAACACGTCTTCGAGGTCCGGCGGCGTTGCCTCAAAGCCGTCGCCCGACGGCGAGTCGCGCAGGATGCGGATGAGCGGGCGTCCAGCGATCAGTTTGCTGGAGGTCACACGGTAATGCTCTTCATGGTCGCGTAGCGTTGCTTTGTCCACCAGCTTCCGCCACACCATGCCTTCGAGCTCGCGTACGGCAGACTGCGGGTCGCCCGTGTAGAGCAGTTGCCCTTTGTGAATGATCGCCATGTTGGGGCACAGCTCCAGCACGTCGGCCACGATATGCGTCGACAGGATGACGATGACGTTCTCGCCAATCTCAGCTAGCAGATTGTGGAAGCGGTTGCGCTCGCCGGGGTCGAGGCCTGCTGTCGGCTCGTCGACAATCAACAGCCGCGGGTTGCCGATGAGTGCTTGCGCGATGCCGAAGCGTTGGCACATGCCGCCGGAGAATCCCGCCAGCGGCTTCTTGCGTACGTCCCACAGATTCACGCGCACCAGCATCGCTTCCACCGCGTCGGCGCGCACGGGCGCTTGGAGTTAGCCCTTCAATAGCGCGAGATGACCCAACATTTCGAGCGCGGAGATTTTCGGATACACGCCAAAGTCCTGGGGCAGGTAGCTGAGATGCTTGCGCACTTCGTCCTTGTCGGCCAGCACGTCCACGTCGCCGAGCGTCACGCGGCCCGCGTCTGCCTCCAGCAACGTCGCCAGAATCCGCATCAGCGTGGACTTGCCCGCGCCGTTGGGCCCCAGCAGCCCGAACATGCCGCACGGAATCGTCAGCGAGATGCCGTCCAGCGCGCGTACGCCGGTGGCGTAAGTCTTGACGAGGCCCTCGATTTTGAGTTCCATGCGCGTGGGTGCCGGCTGCTACGGGACGATGCTGGCTTTCTTGATGTAGTCAAGCCGCGGGAACTCGCGGTCCAGATACGCGTTGCCTTCGAGCGAAAGCTTGCCTTGATCGGGCCGTTCGGCGTACTCGGCATTGATCGCCATCACCACGCCCATGCCTTCGGTCACGCGCCCGAACGGCGTGAACCCTCGCGTGTCGAGCTGGCTGTTGTCCTTGTAGTTGATGAACACCTGCGTGGTGCGAGTGCGCGGGCCGCCCGTGGCAAACGTCACGGTACCTGTGCTGTTCCCGACGGCCGGCAGATCGTCGTCGATCGCGAGCTTCTTCCATTTCATGTCGGTCCCCGGAACGCCCTTGATGCCAAATTGCAAAACGAACCCGGGCACCACCCGGAAGAACCGGCAATTCTCATAGAAGCCAGACGTCACCAGTTCGTGAAAGCGATCGGCGCCGAGCGGCGACCATGGGCGCACGGCGTCCACCACGAAGTCACCCTTGGTGGTTTCAAACTTCACGCGATACCGCTCCGGTCCCTTGGGCGGCGTCACCAACTGCGCCTCGTCGGGGCTGATTCCGCTGCGGCAGGAAACCAAACTAAAGATAGCCACCACAAAGGCGAGAAGAATTCGGCTGCGCATGAGTCTCCTATTATGCCGTGGTAGCCGGTTCTTCCAGGGTGAGCGTGCCGGCGGTCGCGTCAAGCGTCGCCATCACGCCCAGCGGCAGCGTGGCCTGGTCTGCCGTGTGGCCGATGGTGAGCCCGGCCAGCACCGGCGTCTTCAGGCGCGCGAAGATATTGTCCACCGTTTCGCCCAGCGTGAACGGCGAGGCTGACGAGGTGCGGCATGCGCCCGGACCGCAGTCGTTACACTCGCCCCACACAATGCCCGCGGCCTGCTCCAGCTTGCCGCCAAGGTGCAGTTGGATCAGCATTCGGTCAATCGCATAGGTGTCCTCGCCCACGTCTTCAATGAAGAAAATCTTGCCGCGCGTATCGATCTCATACGGCGTGCCCATGGTATGCGCCACCAGCGTCAGATTGCCGCCCACAATCGGCGCGCGCACCTTCCCCGGCCGCACCGCGCGCCACGGGTGTTGCGGCCGCAGCGGGTTCGCTTCGGGCGGGTTGGCGACCTCGCCGATCGGCTTGGCTTCAAACAGCGCCTTGCGGAACAGCGTCTGCGAGTATTTGGTGAACGGCGACAATACCACTGGGCTGTGAAACGTGACGAGCCCGGCGAACTTTTGGAAAGCCAGATGCATCGCGGTGATGTCGCTATAGCCCGTGAAGATTTTCGGATTGCGGCGGATGAGCGCGTAGTCGATGCGCTCGAGAATCTGCATGGTGCCGTAGCCGCCGCCGATGGGCAGCACGGCTTTCACGGCCGGGTCCGAGAACGCCTCGTGGAGGTCGGCGATGCGCTCGTCGATGGATTGGGTGAAGGCTGCCGTGCGCTTGCCGAGAAACCGCCCGGGCTTCAGCTTCAAGCCGAAATGCTCGATAGTGGGTTTGACGTTTGCCAGCCGGTCCGGGTCCGGCACATGCGTGGAGGGCATGATGACGGCAACGGTATCGCCCTGGCTCAGAGCGCGCGGCTTCAGCAGCGCCTGCCCCGCGGGAGCCTGCGCCGAGGCGGCGGACGCGGCGGCAAATGCGCCAAGGGCACGGCGCGAGATAGCGTGGATGGAATGCGGGGAATTCTGGTTCACGGCGATAATCACTTCATTGTAGAAGGGCCGCTGCCTGACCGGGCTGCCGCGCGGCGCCTGGCGCGCACATGGGAAATGCCGATGCCCGGCGTTGCGCCAGAGTTACCGCCGCTTTGGAGCATCGTCACACGCGCGCTTCGCGAAGAACTCGCCTGGGCGGTGGTGCTCGACGCCGGGAACGGTGAGGGGCAGAGCGCGGCCGTCACGGTACTCCTTGCTGAACTCGTCGCGCGGGGCATAGCCATCCACCGGGACGGCGAATGGCCGGGTGCCGCCTGGCCGCTGTTAAACTGTTAAGCCATGATCTCGCGCCGCCAGTTGTTTGCTTCCTCGTTTGCCGCCGCTCCGGCCTTTGCGCAGTCGCGCGGCCGCCGCCGGCCCAACATCCTGTTCATCATGTCCGACGATCATGCCTCGCACGCCATCAGCGCCCATGGCAGCAAGATCAACGAGACGCCGAACATCGACCGGCTCGCCAAGGGCGGACTGCGCCTGGACAACTGCTTCGTCACCAACTCCATCTGCACGCCGTCGCGCGCCTGCATCCTCACTGGCCAGTATAGCCATCTCAACGGCGTCAAGACGCTGAACGATTCCATTGATCCGAAAACGATCCATGTGGGCCACCTGCTGCGCAACGCCGGCTACCAGACCGCCATGATCGGCAAGTGGCACCTGCAGACCAGCCCTGAGGGCTTCGACTTCTGGCGCATCCTGCCGGGGCAAGGGCTTTACTACGACCCGGTTTTCACCCACCAGGACGGTTCGCGTCAGAAGTACCAGGGCTACTGCACCGATCTCATTGCCGACTTCACGCTCGACTGGCTCAAGACCGGCCGCGACAAATCGAAGCCGTTCTTTTTGATGTGCCATCACAAAGCGCCGCACCGCGATTGGACGCCGCCGAAAAAGTACCAGGATTGGCTCAAGGACGAGACGGTGCCCGAGCCCGGCAATCTCTATGAGGACATCTCCAAACGGTCCGCCGCCGCCCAGCGTGCAACTCTTCGCGTGGGCGACGACATGACCAAGACAGACCTCAAAGTGGATCGCCCCGCCGGACTTGAAGGCCGCGAACTGCGTAAGTGGGCCTATCAGCTCTATATCAAGGATTACCTGCGCTGCGTCCGCAGCGTGGATGACAATGTGGGCCGCCTGCTCGACTATCTGGACGCCGAAGGACTCGCCGAAGATACGCTGGTCATTTACACCTCCGACCAGGGCTTTTTCCTCGGCGACCATGGCTGGTACGACAAGCGGTTCATGTACGAGGAAACCATGCGCATGCCTTTCCTGGCGCGGTATCCCAAACTCATCAGGCCCGGCTCCACGAATCGAGACATCATTCTCAACATCGATTTCGCCCCCACCTTCCTCGCCTTGGCCGGGCAAAAAGCGCCGGCCACGATGCAGGGCGAAAGCTTCGCTCCGCAGTTACAGGGCAAGACGCCGAAGAAATGGCGCAAGTCGATGTACTATCGCTACTGGATGCACCTCGGCGGTGGCCACACCGTGACGGCCCACTATGGCGTTCGTTCTCATGCGCACAAGCTCATTTATTACTATGGGCAGGCACTCGGATCCAAAGGCGCGGTTGATACGCCCACGCCCCCGGAATGGGAAATGTTTGACCTTATCAAAGATCCGCGCGAAATGAAGAACGTCTATGGTGAACCCGCCTACGCCAAGGTCCAATCTGAGCTGAAAGCCGAGCTGGACCGTCTGCGGACGTACTATCGCGACCAAGTCTGATCCGGTCTATCCCGCTAATGAACCTCTGGCCCATATGGCCAATACCTTCGATTTAGTACCTTTGGTAGCTCATGCCTGCCTTGGAATAAAACTACGGTCCGTTCTGAACGGATCTCAGGTTCCATTATTGACCAAGCCCCTCCGCAGTTAAGCTTTGTTAGCCGATAAATCAATTGGCCATTGTTCAGAGGAGGTCGGCCGGTTTTGAAAGAGTTGGTTCATCAGAAGA
>VFZP01000055.1 GCA_016871115.1 Acidobacteriota bacterium | reverse complement strand
TCGAAGCATTCATCGCAAAGACCAATGAACACCCCAAGCCTTTTCACTGGCGCAAACGTGAGGTCAAGGGAAGCCAGCTGCGAAATACTCTTATTACTTTATGCAACTAAGCACTAGTCTGGGCTATTTTGACCATTTCGGCCCCGTGGCGCTGGTGCCGCACCGTCTTTGAAGCCGGCCTGTTGCTCGCCGCCATCGGCATGATCTGGTCAAACCGCGACCAGCCGCGCCGGCTTTTGAACACCCCGCTCCTGCTGGTCGGTCCCGCCGTGGCCGGCCTCGCGCAAATGGCTTTGGGAACGATGGCAAGCCCGCTTGACACGGCCAAAGCCGTACTGGCCTGGGCTGTCTGTTTCGCAGCCGCCTACACGGCCCGCCACGCGCTGGCGCACACCCCTCTGCGCCACCGGTTCCTGTCGGCCGCCGCCGCCGGCTTTGCCGGAGCGGCGGTTTGCCTCTTGCAGATCCCTTTGCGCGGCGTTACGCTCGCCGGCTTCACGGTGCCGGACTTCGATATGTTTGCCGGGCCGTTTGCCAACCGCAACACCTACGCCTCGGTCGCCGAGTTGCTGCTGCCCATCGTGATCTGGAAAGCTGTATCGGCGCGCCAGGGCGCCTGGTTTTGGTGGGCCGCAGCCACCCTCATACCCGCCAGTGTCATTGCCACCGGCTCACGCGCCGGCAGCTTTCTCATCCTGTGCGAGTTTGGTGCCTTACTATTGATGCGCATCCGCGCGCGGATGCTGTTCCCGCTCACCGGGGCCGCCGTGGTCGTGATGGCTACGGGATGGGATACATTGGCCGACCGGCTCGGCCACGAAGACTGGTCCAGCCACCGCCGGCAGGTTTATGCCTCTTCGGTGGCCATGGTGGCCGAGCGTCCCTGGGCCGGGCATGGGCTCGGAACGTACCCACAGGCATACCCGCGCTTTGCCACGTTTGACTCAGGCCGCGAGATGAACCACGCCCACAACGACTGGCTGGAATGGGCGGCCGACGGCGGGCTGGGCCTGCCGCTACTGCTCGCCGGGTTTCTCGGCCTCACGGCATGGTTCGCGCGCCGCCACTTCTGGAGCTGGGGTATCGCCTTCGCCGTCGCGCACTCGGCCGTCGACTACCCGCTCCAGCTTCTGGCATTTTCCTATTGGTTCTGGGCTGTGGCAGGTGCGGTCTTCGCCGCGGCCACCAGTGACAAGCGCGACCCGCGGCGCCGCTCGTCAAGGTCCTCTAAGCGGCCTTTGGCAGCTTCTGGTCCGAGTGCCCCTCCTGCTCTGGAATCAACTGAATCGTCGGATCGATCTTTAACCACAGCAGGGCACTGATGGCCGTCATCACAGCCATCGGCACCAGTGGCGCGTTGTAACTGCCGTACTGGTCAACCAAATATCCGAAAGCCAGCGAGGTAAGGGTCGAACCCAACTGCCCGGCGGTGTTCATCGCGCCCGACACCGCCCCGGCATACTTGCGGCCCACGTCGAGACAAACGGCCCAGGCCACCGGCAACATGAAGTCCGAGCCCGCGTAGCCGAGCGCCAGGAACAACACCGAGAGCAGCTTGTTGTCGGTGAACCCGGTGAGGGCGATGAAGAACGCCGAGACGCCCAAGCCCACCATGCCTACCGTGCGCCGGCCCCAAGTCAAGCCCATGCGTTTGACGAGATGGTCGCTGACGATGCCGCCGAGAAAATTCGCCGTGCCGCCGAAGGCAAACGGAAGCCACGAATACGCCACCACGTCGGTGTTATTGAAGCCCCGGCCCTTCACCAGGAACGTATGCAGCCACGATAAGTAAAAGAACGCCCCCCAGCAATAGGTGTGATACATCAGCATGATCCACCACAGGTTCTTGCTGCGCAACGCCTGGCCCCACGGCAGCGAGTGATTCGAACCCGGGCGCACCGGGCCGATCTCATCCAGTTCCTGTTGTGTCATGCCCGGGCGATCCTTCGGGTTGTCGCGGAACCATATCCACCACACCGCGGTCCACACCACGCCAAGAATACCGAAGAGATAGAACGAAACACGCCAACCGTAGGCGATCTGAATCGGAATCACCAGGAACGGCGAAATGGCGCCGCCCACGCGGCTCGCCATCCACACCACGCCGTGCGCACGCGCGCGCTCGGTGGCAGGGAACCAGCGCGAGATCGTCGCCGAACTGTTCGGATACGCGCCCGCTTCACCGGCGCCAAAGAGAAACCGCACCGAGATGAGCGACCAGAAGCTCGATACCGCGCCCGTGATCGAAGTGAACGCGCTCCACCACAACACAATGCGCGACAGTGTGCGGCGCGGCCCGATCGTGTCGCCCATCGAGCCCGTCGGAATTTCAAATAGCGCGTAGGCGATGGCGAACGCCGCCACCACATAGCCCCAATCGGTGGCGGTCAGATTCAGTTCCTTCTGCATCAGTGGCCCAGCCACGGAAATGCAAACGCGGTCGATATAGGTGATGATCGACAGAAAGAACAGGAGCCCGAGGAGAGTATGGCGCTGGCGCATATCCTCGCAATTATGTCACGCCGCGCAAGCTCCGCCGCGAAGAAGGGCCGGCGCTATAATCATCGGCAGTGTCCGTCCACCCCATGTCTCAGCTCATTGCGCGATGGAGCGCCCCGGCCGAACCTGCCTACGCCGCCTTGCTTCGGCGCGCCGGCGTAGATACCGTTTATCTGGGTACGCCACCTTCGCCGGCTTTTGCCGAAGCGGCCCGCACAGCGGGCCTCGCGGTGGACCCCGCCGCCACACCTGCCAATGCAGTCACCCGCGGCCTCTGGCCCGGCATCCGGCGCCCCGGACGCCAACGCAACTGGGACAACGATCTATTCTCATCCGCCAGCGCCGAGCCCTGGATTGACTCGAACGTCTACGTCGCGCCGCTCGAACGCGCGCTCGGCAACACCGCGCCCGTCATCGCCTACCAAGCCAACGCCGCCGCCGGACTCGCTGCCGACCGCTCGGTGCCGTTTGAAACCCTCGAAATCGCGCTCATAGAAGCGCGCCTCGGCGGCGGCAACTACTTGCTCTCGCTCGACCCGCGTTACCGCGCCGCTCTCCTCGCCGGCGACAAAGCCGCCGTCGCCGCCTGGACCTCGCTGGGGCGCACCCACGCCTGGCTCGCCGCCAACGCCGCCGCGCTCTGCGGCCATGCCGCGCCCGCCGGCATCACCCAACTGGTGGAACCCGGCAACCACATGAACCTGGAGATCTCCAATCTCCTGAGCCGCCGCAACGCCAGCCCGCGCTTTGTGCCCGCCACCGCTTCGCTCACCCCAGACCCCGGCCGCCTCGCGGTCCTCGTCGCCGCCGGCCTCAAAGCCGCGCCGCCCGCCTTTGTCTGGAAGCACGCCGAAGCCGGCAGCATGGTGGTAACCGATGACACCTCCGCGGTGTCCCCGTCGTGGCGCAAGACCAAGCAGGAAGAAGACCGCGCTTTCTACGCCACCGGACGCGGCCAAGTGCTCGTCTACAATAAACGCATTGCCGACCCCAGCGAATTCGCGCTCGACGTGATCGACCTGCTCGGCCACCGCCGCCGCACCGCGCGCTTGTGGAACGCGCAATCGGCCGTCACCTTCGCCACCTCCGGCGCCGCGCCGGGCGAAGCGCTGCTGCACTTAATCAACTACGGCTCTCCCGTGCGTGAAGAGGTGCAAGCCCGTATCCACGGCCACTTCCGCGAGGCCGTACTCCTGCGCCCGGAAAGTGCCGCGCCGGCTACGCTCAAGGTGAGTCCGCGCGGCTTGGCTTCCGAGGTTTTTCTGCCCAACTTGGAGCGGGTCGCCGTGGTCCGCTTCCGAGCAAGAGAAGAATAGGTATAGATTGGTTGTAGCGAAGAAGAAAAGCGAGGTCTCAATGCTTATGCACCCGGATCATTCCCGCCGGCAGTTTCTCGGCATGGCCGCGGGAGCTGCGCTCGGCGGGCCCCTCGCGGCCGCGCCCGCCACGCGCATGCCGCAGTCGCACTTCATCGTGCATCCTTTCATTGAGGCAAATCCCAACGCCGTGTTTCTCATGCGCACCAAAGTGCCGCGCAAGATGGACTCGCCGTCCAAACTCGCCGCGGGCCTCACCTTCGCGCGCGAGGTCTTCGTGCCCATCGCCGGCGCACCCACCGCGGTGCCCGTGTCGAATCGCGTCATTCTCAAGCCCAACTTCACCAGCGTGCGCAACCACCGCCCCCATCACGACAACTGGGGCACGGGCACCGATCCGCAGTTCTACGAAGGCATCATCATGGGCCTAAAGGAACTCGGGCTGAAGAAGTTCCATTTCCTCGAAGCCAACAACTTCCATAGCTGGAACTACCGCGGCATGGCGGACATCAATGACCGGCATGGCGTGGAAGTGAACGAACCCTCGCGCCGCCCGCGCCACTTCAAAGACGGCTACGAGATGAGTTGGACGAAGGTGCCCAATCCGGTGATCTACAGCCGCATCCCGCACTACGCGCCCGTGAACGAACCGGACACGTGGCTACTCAACATCGCCAAGTGGAAGTCGCACGGCATGTGCATGACGCTGTCGGCGAAAAACCTCCAGGGCCTCGTCGTCACCCCGTTCGTGCGCTTCTGCCCCGGCTGGGAGATGGTGACCGGCGCGCCTGCGTTCATGAAGCCTGATATCGCAGCGGACGTGGAACGTAACGTGAACCGCTACTTTGATAATCACGGCCGCATGGGCTACTCGCGCTACGACTCCAAAGATAGGCTCGCGCCGATCAACCAGGAAATCTGGGCGCACAAGACATGCGACAACGCGCAGGTACTCAAGCCGGGCCTCAATATCATTGAAGGCATCTACGGCCGCGACGGCGATGGCTTCGGCGTGGGGCATGACTATCTCACCAACCTCGTCATGTTCTCGAAAGACCGCTTCAAGCTCGACATGATCGGCATGTGGCTCGGCGGACACGAACCAGGCAACGTCAATCTGTTCCGCATCGCCAAGGAGCGCGGGCTGCTCGATACGTTTAATCCGTGGGAAGTGCCGGTCTACGAGTGGGTGGAAGGCGAAGCCCCCGTGCGCCGCAATCTCACTGACTTCCAGCGCACCCCGCTGGTGACGTACTACCTCAGTCGCCCCGGCGAGCCCAAGTATCACTTGGTGAACGAGCCCTTCGACTATTCGCGCGTGAAGGTGTAGCCAAGAAGTTCGGGGCCCGGGCAGCCGAACACTGTTGCTCTTCTACGGTCGAAGCCGCCCCATGCGCCCGGCGCGGTAATCGTCAATCGCCTGCCGGATCTCGTCCTGCGTGTTCATCACGAACGGGCCGTAGCTGGCCACCGGCTCATCGATCGGCTCGCCGCCAAGAAACAGCAGCTTCGACTGCGCTTGCGCCTCGATCTCCACGCGCCGTCCCTCGCGGCTCAACACCGCCAGTTGCGCTTCGCCGCTCACGGCCACGCCGTTTACCGACACTTCGCCCGAGAGCATCGCCAGCGCCGCCGAGTGTCCCTCTGGCACCGTTATCACCGTGCGCCCGCCCGCCGTCAAGCGCACGTCAAACACATTGATCGGCGTGAACGTCCGCGCCGGCCCGCGCACGCCATCGAGTTCGCCCGCGATCACGCGCACCGCGCCCACCACCGGAATCTGCGCGCTCGTGATCGCCTGATAGCCGGGCGTCGACATCTTGTGCGTCTTTGGCAGATTCACCCACAACTGCGCCATCTCCAGCACGCCGCCGCGCCGCGCAAACTCACGCTCGTGCTTCTCTTCATGCACGATGCCCGCCGCGGCCGTCATCCACTGCACGTCACCCGGACCGATCACACCGCCGCCGCCCGCCGAGTCCCGATGCGCCACCACGCCTTCGTACACAATCGTCACAGTCTCAAAGCCGCGATGCGGATGCTCGCCCACACCGCGCGGCTCGCCCGCGGGCGCAAACTCCAGCGGCCCCGCGTAGTCGAACATCAGGAACGGATTGGCGTCGACGCCATTGGACGGAAACAGGTTCCGCACCGGAAACCCGTCGCCCACCATGTGGCTCGATCCCGCGCCATGCACACTCACTACGCTCTTCATGCCGCTGCCGCCCTTTCGAGTGAAATCACGTTCTTAATGCCGCCCGCGCGGCCCAGCAACAAATCCGCATGCTCTTCCAGTTGCCAGCGCTTGGAAATCAAGCCGCCGATCGCTTCCGGAAAGGCGCGCCGGAAATGGCCGAGGTCGGCAATCGCAGCTTAAAACGCGGGCCTGTGCGCGTTCACCGTGCCAAGCACGATCCGATTCCTTAGTACCATGGAACATATCAGGGCTGCTGTGTCGGTGGGCCTGGGGCCCTGATGTCCCGGAATGCCGGTGAAGACATAGATGCCGTTGATGCCCAAATGCTGCAGCACGGCGAACGACACACTGGTGACCCCCGTTGCTTCGTACACCAGATCGATGGTGCCCACCTGTTCAGCCCGTTGCGCGGCGTCCACGCTCGGCGGACGAAACATAGGTCCCGCCCGTGGCCGCTACCAATTCTGCGCGTGCATCGTTGTGCGGCTCGCGCGAATACACGTGCGTCTCAAAGCCGCGCACGCGCAACGCTATCGCCCCCCAGCAATCCTACCGGACCAGCGCCCAACACCACGGCGCGATGCCCTTGCGTTGACCCGGGCAAACGATCCTGCACCGCAGCCACTTGGTCCAGGCCCTTCTCGGCGATCGTCAGCGGCTCGGTCAACACCGCAATGTCCGCCAAGTCCACCGGGATAGGGCACAGGTACTGCTCGTGATCCACCACGATGCCGGTCATGAAGCCGTGCATCTGGTTGATGCCGCGTTCGGTGAACTCGCCTGTGGTGAAAAAATCCTGGCGCGCGCCGCGGCAAGGCGCAAAGGCAGCATGCGCACACGGCCGCCGCACCATCACCGCCACCAGATCGCCGCGCCGCACCCGCGTCACATCGGCGCCCGCGTCTTCCACAATGCCGAGCGCTTCGTGCCCCAGCACCAGATAGTCCACCCCCGCGGGCGGCTGGCCGTATTCAAAGCGGCAGATCTCTTTGTCGGTGCCGCAGACGCCCACTTCGAGAATACGTACGCGCACATCATGGCGGCCAACGAGCGCAGGCTCATCCACCTCCACCAATCCCACCTGCCGCGCTTGTGGGCGGACGGCAATGGCTTTCATTGCTTCACCTCACCCGCCACGGTAGCACGCGTTCGCTAAAAGGTGAGTTTCAATCCGAGTTGCATGGACCGCGCATCCTGCGCCACCGTAATGACGCCGAAATTCGGCGCACCCAGCGCCGTGCCCGGCTCCTGGAAATTCACGCGATTGAATGCATTGAACGACTCCAGGCGGAACTGCAGATTCCAACTTTCGCGGAACCGGAAGTTTTTGAGCAGCGAGAGATTCACCTTGGCAAGCCCGGGCCCGGTCAACAACGCGCGCCCCGCCGTACCGAACGTAAAGGCAGGTGGCGCAGCGACAGCCGCCGTATCGAACTAACGGCTCACTTGGCGCTCGCTCTGAGGCAGCGCCGGGCTTCGAATCACGTTGACACGCTGCGCGCCGGAGAACGCGTTCAACGTGTTGTTCAGCACCGTGAGCCCAAACGGGCTGCCCTGTTGCAGCGTCAGAATCGCGCCAATGCTCCAGCCTCCCAACACCAAGCCCGCCGGGCCGTCCGTCAGGAAGCGGCGTCCCTTGCCCCATGGCAACTCGTACACGGAGCTGAACGCGAACCGGTTTCGCACGTCGTTCCCCGACAGCGCCTTCTCAGCGTGCCGGTTGTAGTAGTTCTGCTGGGCCGGTTCGGCGCCCAGTTCAAAACCCGCGGCAACGTCGTCGATGAATTTGGAAAAGGTGTAGTTGGCCAGCACGTTGAGGCCCTGCGAAAAACGCTTCTCGTACTTCAGGTTGAGCCCGTGGTAGGACGAGTTGCCCCACATCGGCGCAGTCGGATTCACGTTGCCGAACTGCGGAAACAGCCAGCGTGATTGCGCGTTGCCCGCGCCCATCAGTTCCGGACGCACCTGATTGATGTTGACGCCAGGACCATTCAGCTTGTGGCCCACCGTGCCGACGTAGCTCAGCTCCACCACCGAGTTGCGCCCCACGTCCTGTTGCGCTGAGAAGTTCCATTGCATCGTGGAGCCCAGTTGCCGGTCCGTCTCCACAAAATCGACGTTCAGCGCTGCCGGCCGGCCAACGGGCACGGCGCCGAACCCTGGACCCAGCGTGGGGCTCGTAGCGTTGCCCGGCAGTCCATCGCGCAGGAAGAACGGTGCGGTGATGCCATTGTCCGGCGTCGTAAAATCGGCTTGCCGCGCAAAGCCCAGGCTGTTGTTGTTGGAGCCAGGCAGCGGCGGCCCGAAGAACGAGCCGAAGCCCATGCGAATCACCGTACCCGCGCGGCCCATGGGCTTCCAAGCAATGCCGATGCGTGGCATAATGTTGTTCCAATCGCCGTTGTAGAGCTGGCGGCCCTGCCCGTCGCGGCCGGCAAAGGTCACCACGCCCGGCGTGTTCGAGACCGGATTCAGCGTCAACGGGTTGAAGCCGTTCATCCGGTCGCTCGCGTCGAATTTCGGCGTATGCGCCTTCCAGCGCGCTCCGATGTTCAGCGTAAGGTTCGGCGTTACCTTCCAGTCGTCCTGCACAAACAGCGCGAAGTATTTCGCGCGCCGGTCCAGCGACTCGGAGTCGAGGATATTGGCTGAATTGGGAAAGCCGAGCAGCAGGCTGGCGATTGCATTGCCCGTGTTGCCCGCGGAGGCCGGATTGCCCGTGGGCTGTACGTTGAAGCCGAACTGGCCGGACATGAGCGAGTTCAAGTCATCCACGTTACGTGAAAGGCGCACCTCGCCGCCGGTCTTCAGCGAATGCCCGCCGCGATAGATGGAAAGCTGGTTCACGATGTGCGTGTCGCGAATCGGGATCTGCACGCGCTCCTGCGTTGTGGAGCCGAGGCTCGCATACGTGGCGGCGTTCACGCGCGGAAACGCGCGGTCAGACACGCCGCGCAGTCCCAGCTTGGTGGGCCAGCCCTGATCGAGCGACAAGGTCGTGGGGTGAAAAAAGCGCGGCTGCCAGTTGAAGCGGAAATCGTTGAGTACCGACGCCGAGAAACTATGGGTCTCATTCAACAGCAGGCTGTGCGCGCGCCGCGCCGTGTTGCTTGCGTTCGGGTCCGCGGCCGGCTCGTCGTAGGCGGGCGTCACATACGTCGGAAAATCGTGCAGCACGTAGCGCACGCTCATACGGTCGCGCTCGCTGAAGATGTGGTCGCCCTTGGACGTCCAGGTGGTGATGTTGAGCGCGCTGACGGCGTTGCGGTTGAAGTTGTTCGCGCCGGCCAGATTAGTTGCCGCTACGTTGGCGGCGGGAAACAACGGCGGAATCTTCGCGCCCACCGCGTCAAAACGGCTTGCCGGAATCACGTTGCCTGGAAACGGCGTACGCGTCGTCACCGTGCCGGCAATTCCCGTCGTGGAGGGGTCAAAGATCGCATTCAATTGTCCCGCGGCGTTGGTGGTGCCGGAAAAATCACCGCGGCGCTGCAGTTCGGTGGGCACGGTGAGGTTACGGATGACTCCCACGCGCTGGCGCTGAAACTCGACATTAGAGAAGAAGAAGGTGCGATTGCGGATCACCGGCTCGCCCAGCGCGCCGCCAAACACGTTCCACCGCAGCGGCGGCATCGACGCGGCAAAAAAAGTTACGCGCGTCGAGACGGTTGTTGCGCAGATTCTCATACAGCAGGCCCGAGTACTTGTTGGTTCCCGAACGCGTGGTCATCGCCACCACTCCGCTCGATGAGTTGCCGAACTCCGCCGAATAGGCGCTCTGCTGCACGCGAATTTCCTGCACCGCTTCCACCGGCGGGTTGAACAATGCCTGCGGCGCTTCGAGCGCGAAGTTCGATGAATTGACGCCGTCCAGCAGCCACTGTTGCTGGTCCGCGCGTCCGCCGCCCACGGGGATGCGCGGGCGGATCACGTCGCCCTGGATATAGACGCCGTTGCCGATCAGGCCCAGCAGGTCGCCCACGCGCCGGCCATTCAGCGGCATATCGGCGATGGTCTTGTTCTCGATGAGTTGTCCCACCGTTGCTGACTCGGACTCAATCAATGGCGCCGCCCCCGAAACTTCCACAGACTCGGCCACCTGCCCCAGTTGCATCATGATATCCAAGCGCACCACGCGCCCTAACTCCATCACAATCCCCGTGCGCGCCGCGCGTTGAAACCCGCCCGCCTCGGCCTCCACGCGGTATGTACCGGAATTGAGCAGCGGGGACGTGTACTCGCCGCTCGCATTGCTGGTGGCGGCGAGCGCAACGCCGGTTTGCTCGCTCGTCAACTTCAACGCCACGTTCGCCAGGCGGGCCGGCGAAGGGTCCATGACAATGCCAGTCAGCGTGCCGGTAGAGCTTTGCGAATACGCCAGCGTGATTGACGCGAGGGTCATCCCGAGAAGCTTGAAACTAGCCATGGGGAGACGATACCACCGTTGCGAATCTAGTTCTTGGCGGGGGCGCTACTGAGCGGCGGGGGCAGCCGCCGGCGTGCCGGCTTTCTTCTCTTTCTCGTTCAGGTGAAATTCAAACTCACCCTGGCGAACCCAGTTGGTGCGCGAGCGGATCAGCGGAATCACCACCTCGCTCTTCTTGTCACGAATCGCCTGGATGCGCTTTTCCTGCTCTTCGACGCTCTTGGCCAGTTTGGCCGTGGTGTCTTCCAGTTGACTGATGGCTTCCTGTTTGGCGAACAACGCAACGAGGCCGTTGGGGCCGCGTAAATGCGACGCTGCGTAGACGGCAACGGCGGCCATCAGCAGCACAAACAGCGTTTTGCGGAGAGGGGCAGACATAAGGGCAACTGAAAATATACTACATCCCACGCCATGACCACCCATCTGGCCGCTTTCACAAGCTGCGATTCGGTAGGCGCCGCGCGCCGCATCGCGCGCCACCTGGTTGAGCGGCGGGTGGCCGCGTGCGTAAATATTGTGCCTGGCGTGGAGAGTGTGTACCGCTGGCAAGGCGCCGTGGAGTCGGCCGGCGAGTGGCTCCTGATGATCAAGGCGCGCCGTGACCAGTTTGACGAACTCGCGTTCGCCCTGCGCGAAGTGCATCATTATGAAGTGCCCGAACTGATCGTCGTCGACATCGCGGCGGGACTACCGGCGTACCTGGACTGGATAGACCGCGAGTCCGGTTGATCTCACGGCGAAGCCGTGGTCTGATAGGCTGGATCTCTTCACCATGGCAACAAAGTCGTTCCCTGCGTCCGGCATGACCGCCCCGAAGGCAATGGGGCCTGCCTCACGCGCCCGTTACTGGGTGATTTTCTTCGCGGTCACGCTGGCGATTCTGGCCTACATCGACCGCGTCAGCATCTCCATGGCAATGCCAGATATCGCCCGGGACCTAGGGCTCGACAAGAAGCAACAGGGCTGGGTCTTCTCGGCGTTCGCGATTGCCTATGCGGCGTTTGAAATCCCTGGCGGCTGGATGGGTGACAAGTGGGGTCCGCGTTCGGTGTTGATGCGCATTGTGCTCTGGTGGAGCGCCTTCACCGCGCTCACGGGTGCGATGACCGGCTATTTCTCCATGCTCGTTACGCGATTTCTGTTCGGCGCCGGCGAAGCGGGCTGCTTCCCGAATCTCACCAAGGCCTTCACTACGTGGCTGCCCAATTCCGAACGCGTGCAAGCGCAAGGCATCATGTGGCAGTTCGCGCGCTGGGGCGGCGCCTTCACGCCTCCGCTGGTCATCCTCGTTTTCCAATGGATGTCGTGGCGCGGCGCATTCATGCTGTTTGGCGCGCTCGGCATTGTGTGGGCCTTTTTCTTCTACCGCTGGTATCGCGACAACCCGAAGGATCACCCCAGCGTGAACGCCGCCGAGTTGGCACTGCTGGCCGGCAACGAAGGGAATGCCGGCGGGCACGGCGACGTGCCGTGGGCCAAGATGTTCGGCTCGCGCACCGTCATGCTGCTGTGGGTGCAATACTTCCTGTTGTCGTTCCCCTGGTATTTCTACATCACCTGGCTGCCCACCTATCTGCAGGAAGCGCGCGGCCTCGACAAGATCACGGCTTCCAAGTACGCCGTGTTGCCGCTGCTGCTCGGCGGGCTGGGCTCGTTGACGTGTGGTTTCGTTTCCGCGCGGCTCGCCAGGATGACCGGCAGTGTGCGCGTGGCGCGGCGCGCTGTAGCGATGGTAGGATTTGCCGGCGCGGCCATTCTGTTGGTGGCCTCCATCAACACACAGGCAGTGCTCCCCGCCATGCTGCTGATGGGCATGGCCAGCTTCTTTAACGACCTGGTGATGCCCGGCTCCTGGGGCGCCTGCATGGATGTGGGTGGCAAGTACGCGGGCACCGTTTCTGGTTCGATGAACATGGCGGGTAACATCGCCGGCTTCGTCGCGCCGCCGCTCGGCGGCTACATTCTCGCCTCCACCAATAACGACTACACGCAGTTCCTCTACGTGATGGCGGGCGCGTATGCGCTCGGGGCTTTGTGCTGGCCCTTTATCGATCCGGTGACGCCGATCGACCCGGGCGACGAGAAACTCGCCCACTAGAAGATGCCATGACTCTTCGCGCGCCCTGGCTGCTTTTGATCGCGTTCACCGCGCTGCGCGCCGCTGACTTCGATCACGACGCCGCGCCGATTCTACGCGCACGTTGCATGCCTTGTCATAGCGCCAAGACGCGCAGCGGCGGACTATCGGCTGAGTCGCGCAACGATCTGCTGCGCGGCGGCAAGTCCGGCGCGGCGGTCATCTCCGGTAAGCCGCTCGACAGCCTGCTGCTGACGATGATTGCCTCGGGCAAAATGCCAGCGGGTGGAGCCAAGCTGCCTGCGACTGAGATCGACACGGTGCGGCAATGGATCGAAAGGGAAACCGCCAAGCCGCCAGTGGCCGAGCGCGACGTGCAGGCGATCCTGAGCGCCAAGTGCTGGGTGTGTCACGGCCGCCGCGAACAAAAGGCCGGGCTCGATCTGCGTGCGCTTGCGTCGCTGCTGAGGGGCGGCAAGTCCGGTGCAGCGATCGTGCCGGGCGATCCAGAGTCGAGCCTGTTGGTGAAGCGCATCGCCGCGCAGCAGATGCCTCCGCCGAAGCTGCAGGAGCAGTTCTCCGTGCGAGGACTCACCGATGACGAACTGGCCAAGGTGCGCGAGTGGATCGCCACGGGGGCGCGGCCCGACCCCGAAGTGGCCGCCGAGGTGGACGCAGCGAACGACACCGCGATTAAAGCGAAGGACCGCGATTTCTGGGCCTTTCAAGCACCGCGCCGGGCCACTGTGCCAGCCGGGCGGCATCCCGTGGATGCATTGACGCCGCGAGCGCCCGCGGCGGAAGCCACACCCGGCGCCTTGCTGCGGCGCGCGTCCTTCGATCTCACCGGCCTGCCGCCTTCGCCCGCAGACATGGCTGCGTTTCAGGCCGATGCGCGCCCGGACCGCTACGAGCGGCTCATCGATCGCCTTCTCGACTCTCCCCACTACGGCGAGCGCTGGGGCCGCCACTGGCTGGACGCCGTGGGCTACGCTGACAGCGAAGGCGGCAACAACTCTGACACCCCGCGGCAAAACGCCTGGCGGTATCGCGACTATGTGGTGCGCGCCTTTAACGCGAACAAGCCATTTGACCGTTTTCTCTCCGAGCAGATCGCCGGGGACGAGTTGTTCGACTATCGCGCTGCGAATCCGCTCACCGAAGAGCATCTCAGCCTGATGTCCGCTACGGGCTTCTGGCGCATGGCCCCGGACGGCACCAACAGCACCGAGCAGAACTTCATCCCCGAGCGCATGGACGTGATCGCGGGGCAGATTGAAATTTTCGGCTCGGCCGTGCTCGGCCTTTCCGTGGGCTGCGCACGTTGCCATGATCACAAGTACGATCCGTTGCCCACGCGCGACTACTATCGTCTGGTTGCCACGCTCACACCCTCCTACGATCCCTATGCGTGGTTGCCCGGCGAGTTCCCGTGCGGCGGCGTGGGCGCGGCGTGCGACGAGAACAACACGCGCTACTTCATCCCGAAGGCCACGCGGGAGTATGAAGAAGCCGTGGCGCACAATCGGCCAATCGAGGTTCGCTTGAAGGAACTCGAACGTGAGCGCGACGCGCTACCGAAGGAAAAGCGCGAACCGCTGAACGAGCAGATGCGCAAGGAACGCGAAAAGCGCAGACCGCTGCCGCTGATCCGCGCGCTGTTTGAAATCGGGCCGCAGCCTCCGCCCACACGCGTCCTGCTGCGCGGCGATGCCGCCACACCCGGCGCACTGGTCGCGCCCGGACCGCCCTCCATTCTCTCGGCCGGGCTGAAACCGTATCGCCCGGCGCCGCTCGTACACTCCTCCGGCCGGCGTCTTGCGCTGGCGCAATGGCTCACCGATCCCGCGCATCCGCTCACGGCGCGCGTGATGGTAAATCGCATCTGGCTGCATCACTTCGGCTCGGGACTGGTGACGACCCCCGGCAACTTCGGCCGCATGGGCGCGGCGCCGTCCAACCAGCCGCTGCTCGATTGGCTCGCCACCGAGTTTGTGCGCAGCGGGTGGGACATTAAAGCCATCCATCGCCTCATCATGACGTCGGCGGCCTACAAGCAACGCGCGGGCGAGGGAGGGTTCCCGTTGCGGCGGATCGACGCCGAATCGCTGCGCGATGCCATTCTCAAGATATCCGGCCGGCTCGATACCAAGCAGTTTGGTCCGCCGGAGCCGGTGAAACAGCAGCCCGACGGCGAAGTAGTCGCCGAAAGCCGGCGCCGCAGCTTGTATGTTGTGCAACGCCGCACGCGGCCCGTTTCGCTGCTCGATACATTTGACCTGCCGTTCATGAATCCCAACTGCGTACAGCGGGGCCAATCGGTGGTTTCCTCGCAAGCCCTGCACCTGATGAACAGTGACCTGGTGCGCGAGAACGCGCGCTACATGGCAGGCCGCATCATGGATGCCGCCGGTGACGATGCCGCGGCGCAGATCGAACGCGCCTACCTGCTTGCGCTCGCCCGCAAGCCTTCGGCCGAAGAAACGCAAGCGGCGCGGCAGGCGCTCGAACGGCTCGCGCCGGAGTGGACGAGGAAACTGGAAGCGGACCAACCCGCCGAACCCGTCCGTTCACGCGCGCGCTGGCTGGCGCTCGCCTCCCTGTGCCACACGCTGATGAACTCGGCCGAATTCCTCTACATCGATTGAGAAAGCCATGAACACTCGCCGCGACTTCTTCTCCCGCATTGCTGACGGCATGATGGGCACGGCGCTGGCCACGCTGCTGGGTGACGATCTGGTGGCTGCCACCGCTAAGCCGGGTCTCTATGACCTGACGCCGAAGAAGCCGCATCACACCCCGCGTGCGAAATCCGTCATTCAGCTCTTCATGAACGGCGGACCCAGCCAAGTGGACTTGTTCGACTACAAGCCCGCGCTCGAAAAGCACGCAGGCCAAGCGCCGGGGCGAGACCTCGCCGCCGAAGTGCGTGCAGTGCGTGAGACGGGCGGCCTCATGCCGTCGCCCTACAAGTTTGCGCAGCACGGCCAATCGGGCCTGGAGATTTCCGAGCTCCTGCCGCATCTGGCGAAAGTGGTGGACCAGTTGGCCGTGGTACGTTCCATGTACACCACGCACCTCGCTCACGAGGCCGCGCTGTTTCTCATGCACGGCGGCCGCATCCTGCCCACGCGCCCGGCGCTCGGATCGTGGATTGTCTATGGGCTCGGCAGCGAGAACCAGAATCTGCCGGCGTATGTGGTGCTGGACGATCCGAAGGGCCCGCCGATCAACTTCATTCAGAACTGGCAAGCGGGCTGGCTGCCCGCCGTGTATCAAGGTACGCGCGTACGCTCGGAGGGCTCGGCGATTCTAAATCTCTACGCCAAGCAGGAAGACCCGGCAGGCGTGGTGGATCTCAGCCGGAGCCTACTGCATCGCATGGACGCCGCGCATCGCGATCGCCATCCGGGCAACGTCGAACTCGAAGCGCGCATCGCCAACTACGAGTTGGCCGCGCGCATGCAGATGGAAGCCACCGACGCGCTCGATCTCAACAAGGAGAGCGAATCCACCAAAGAAGCGTATGGCATGAACGACGAGCGCACAGCCTCCTATGGCAAGCGCTGCCTGATGGCGCGCCGGCTGGTGGAGCGCGGCGTGCGGCTTGTGCAGGTTTACATCGAATCGCAGATCTGGGACAACCACAGCAAGCTGCGCGAGGGTCTCGAATACTCCTGTGGCAAGACAGACCGTCCCGCCGCAGCGTTGGTGCGCGACCTGAAAGAGCGCGGACTGCTTGACTCAACTCTGGTGGTGTGGGGCGGCGAGTTCGGTCGCTTGCCGATTGCGCAGGATCCCGGCCCGAATGCCGGGCGCGATCATGGCCCGTCGGGCTTCAGCATCTGGATGGCGGGCGGCGGCGTCAAAGGCGGCACCACGTATGGCAGCACCGACGAGATCGGCTATCGCGCCGCGGAGAATCGCGTCAGCGTTCATGACTTCCATGCCACTGTCCTGCACTTATTGGGTCTGAATCACCGCAATCTGATTTTCGAACGTGAAGGGCGCGGCGAGCGCATCACCGACGAGTTGCCCGCGCGCGTGGTGGACGCCATCCTGCGGGGATAGCAGCGCACGGTAAGGCCGAATGTGATACCTTGACGTGAGATCACCATGAATCGCCGCAACTTCATCTGCAAAGGCGCCGTGGCTGCGGGCGCTGTCAGCCTCGCCAACTTCCCACATCACCTACTGGCGGGCACTACGAAGAAGAATGCGTCAGACCGCATTCTGCTGGGGCCCAAGAAGATCGAGTTGAGCCGGCTCGCCATGGGCACCGGCACCAACGGCGTGGGCGGCAGTTCGAATCAGACGAAGAAGAACGGCGTCACCGGCATGAGCAATCTGCTCAAGGCGGGCTTTGACAACGGCGTGAACTTCTGGGACACGGCCGATCAATACGGTTCGCACCCGCACGTCAAAGAAGGGTTGAAACTGGTGCCGCGCGACAAGGTGGTGCTGCTGTCCAAGACGCGCGCCAACACTTATCAGGAAGCCAAAGCCGACATTGACCGCTTCCGCCGCGAACTGAATTCCGACTACATCGACATCCTGCTGATGCATTGCATGCTCGAAGGCGATTGGCCAGAGCGCAGGAAGGGCGTGATGGACGCCATCACCGAAGCGCAGGAAAAGGGCATTGTCCGCACCAAGGGCGTGTCGTGCCACACGATTGAAGCATTGCGCGCGTCGGCGCGGACGCCGTGGCTGGAAGTCCAACTGGCGCGCATCAATCCGGCGCAGGTGGCCATGGATGCGGACCCGAAGACCGTGATCAGCGTGCTGCGCGAATTGAAGTCGCAAGGCAGGGGCGTAATCGGCATGAAGATTCTCGGCGCCGGGCGGCTTCGCAACAAGGCCGACGAGTGCCTGCAGTTTGCGTTGTCGCTCGATTGCGTCGACGTGTTCACGATCGGCAGCGAAAGCCGCGCCGAAATGGAGGACCTGGTGAGCAAAATTCCGGCCGCGAGTGTGCGCGGTTAACGCGTTATTTCATTCTTTCGGAAAACTCTCCGAGCGAGGTTGCATGAAACTCATTTACTCGACGTTTTTCCTGGCCGTGGCAACGTTAAATGCTCAGCCCTGGCCACAAGTGCCCGGCTATGACGATATGAAGGTTCCGGCCGACAATCCGATGACCGCCGGGAAGGTGGAACTCGGCCGACTCCTCTACTACGACAAACGCCTCAGCGGCGACGGCTCGCGGGCGTGCTACACGTGCCACTTGAAAGAAAAGGGCCTCACCGACGGCGAGCCGGTCGCCATCGGCGCCTACAACGCCAAGCTCACGCGCTCGGCGCCGACGATGTGGAACATCGGCTACTATCCGGCGCTGTATTGGGACGGCCGCGCGCCATCGCTCGAGCGCCAAGTGCTGGGCGCGTGGTCTGGCGGCAACATGGGCGCAACGGGCGCCAACGGACGCCCGAGCGTGGACGCGAAGGTGGCCGAGTTGAACAAGATCGCCGGCTACCAGCCGTACTTCCAAAAGGCGTTCAAAAAGGACGCAATCACGAAGGAAGACGCCGCCGCCGCGCTGGCCGCTTTCATGCGCACCATCGTGAGTGTGGACTCGCCGTGGGTGAAGTTCCGCCAGGGAGACAAGAAAGCGTTCAGCAAGGAGGCGCAACGCGGCTGGGCGATCTTCGATCAGAAAGCCAAGTGCACGGGCTGCCACGACGGACGCCTCCTCACCGACATGCAGTTCCACAACGTCGGCATCGGCATGGACGCCGCGACGCCGGATATGGGCCGCTTTGTCGTCACCAAGGACGAAAAGGACAAAGGCGCGTTCAAAACGCCGACGCTGCTGGAAATCGCCAACTCCGCGCCCTACTTCCACAACGGCAGCGCCAAGACGCTGGAAGAAGCCGTGGACGTGATGCTGGGCGGGGGCAAGAAGAACCAGTGGCTCGATACGACGAACCTCAAGGAAGTGAAGCTGACGCCGAAGGAGAAGAGGTCGCTGCTCGCTTTCCTGCGTTCGCTCACCGTCAACTACACCATCACCGAGCCCACTCTTCCGCAGTAAACTCAGGGGATGATTCGCCATCCTCTCCGGGCCAGCATCGCCGCCGCGATGCTGGCCTTTTTCCTTTTCAGCGCGGCCTGCTCGCGCGAGCACAAGACCACCATCGCGGTGATCCCCAAGGGCCGTTCGCATCTGTTCTGGCGTTCGGTGAACGCGGGCGCGGCCAAGGCGGCGCAGGAGAATCAGGTGGACATCATCTGGAACGGTCCGACGGCCGAGACCGACTACGCGGGCCAGATCCAGATTGTCGAAGCGATGATCAACCGGCGCGTGGACGCCATCGTGCTTGCGCCCATCGACAAGACGGCGATGGTGGGCGTGGTGGACCGCGCGGCCAAAGCCGGTATCCCCGTGGTGATTTTCGATTCGCCCGTGGACACCCAGAACTTCGTCTCGCAGGTGGCTACCGACAACTACGCGGCCGGGCGCATGGGCGCTGAGCGCATGGGCCAACTCCTCGGCGGCAAAGGCAAAGTGGCGATGGTAGCCGTGCAACCCGGCGGGGCGTCCACGATGGCGCGCGAACAGGGCTTCGAAGAAGCCCTGAAAGAGAAGTTTTCCGGCATTCAGATTGTCGACAAGCGCTACGGCATGGCGGATTTTGCCAAGTCGCTCGCGGTGGCAGAGAACATGTTGACGGCGTATCCGGATCTCGATGCCTTGTTTGCCTCAAACGAATCGTCCACGGTCGGCGCGGCGCAGGCGCTCAAGCAGCGCAAGAGCAAAGTGAAGCTGGTGGGCTTTGACTGGAGCCAGCCGTTGCTCGAAGACATCCGCACGGGCGTAGTGGATTCACTCGTCGCCCAGCATCCGTTCCGGATGGGCGAGGAAGCCGTCGAGGCCGCGATTGCCAAACTTAAGGGACAGGCAATAGAGAAGATCAACAATCTGGCACCGAAGCTCTTGACGAAAGAAAATCTGGATAGCGCGGAAGTGCGGGCGCAGGTAGAGCCCGACCTCAAGAAGTACCTGGGCGAATAAAGGGCGCGGCGGGGCGGCTGGAGGACCACCAAAATTCGCCGCGCCACACTTGCAAGACTGCCATTCCCTTATGGGCACGGCCCCGCCCACGAGTGGGAAGGCCTCGGCCGCCAGGGAACGGCGGCGGGGTATGGTTGAGGATCGGATCAGGCGCGCGGGGGCGCCGGGGCCGAGCAGTTAGGCGCTCGGGCCAGCAGCGAGGCGGCCTTGGACATGATTTGGCTCATGTTGGGCGCCAGGCTGGTGGGAAAGAACGCCGCGGCGGCCACGGTCAAAAACGCGGCCATCAATGCATATTCGATGAGATCTTGTGCCTTACGGTCCTGGTGCAGGTTCAGGATCGAACGCCAGAATCGTTGTTGAATGTAACTCTGCATGTCCCTCTCTCCACGGTCATCCATAGTATGCCGCCGATCCGGGCCGGGTAAAACCCGGCAATGACCGTAGCACCCCACCGAAGGCACCTTACTTACGGGGCTCTGGTGCAAAATCTTGGTTGACACTTGTTTGATATCGTTTCAGCCCGCCGGTCGCGTATCGATCCCGACCCCGATCACGCGGCCAACGCGGCTCGCCAGATCTCCGGCATCGTCGCCGCTGCCCCACCAAGTTTGCCAAATTTGAACTGCCCTTTCTTGATCTTCTCTGCCAGTTCGATACCGCTAATTACAATGGTCGCCGACTCAAAGCTCTTGAGTCCCAGCATCGGCCACAATCGCTGCTTGAGCCTGCGATGATCTTGCTCGATCAAGTTGTTCAGGTACTCGCTACTGCGCACTCGCACTCGCTTCGGCAACTCGCCGGTTTCCTTCAGATCAGCTACCGCGCGATGGGAGGCCGCGTACGCGTCTAGCGTCACCTTGGCCGGTACCCGTCGCCCCTTCATCGCTTTGCGTAGAAACGCCTTGGCCGCATTGACATCCCGGTGTCGGCTCAAAAAGAAGTCTACCGTCTTGCCCGCTTTGTCGACCGCTCGGTAAAGGTACATCCATTCACCGCGTACCTTCACGTAGGTCTCATCCATCCGCCACGAGTCACCCACCGGGCGGGCGTATCGCTTCCAGCGCTTCTCGAGCTCCGGCGCGTAACGCTGCACCCCTCTCATGATGGTGGTGTGCGCCATCGCAATGCTGCGCTCACTCATCATGCTCACCAAATCCCGATAGCTCAACTTGAAGCTTAAATACCAGCGGACGCACAACACCACAATCTCCGCGTCGAAATGGCGGCCAGCAAACAGCTCTTCAACCGGAACGAAGGAGGGCATTGCGACAGTTTCTCTCATCTTGGCCGGCTTGCACCAGAGCCGTGAAAAGTGTGATATTGGTAGTGACGCATGAAACGATTGGTCGCAGTTTTTCTTCTCCTTGTATGCCCGACTTTTGCGGCTCTCACAAAGGAGCAGAAGATTTTTGACTTTACGGTCTTAGCCCAAACATTTGCCACTAATTATGGGCCGTACCACTGGAAAGTGAGAGCCTTTAATATTGATGCTCTTGATCTAAAGCCGTGGCTTGCCAGAGTGGAGGCCACCAAAGACGACCTCGAGTTTCTGGACATTCTTGTTGATTATGTGGCGAGCTTACAAGATGGCCACGTTTCTCTTAAATTCCCGGCCAGCTTCGTTGCCACGCTGGGCTTCTCCGCCGACCTCTATGACGGCAGGGTCCTGATCGATAGCATCGGGCGGAGCCAGCAGCCGCTGAGTCGTTTTCCCGTGGTTATCGGCGATGAGTTGGTGTCGATGGACGGCATTCCGGTCAACCAATTGCTGGACCGCTTTGCCAAGTATCAGATGACGGGCAATCCCCGAGCCACCCGACGCCAAGCTGCCGGCCTGCTAACAATCCGACCGCAGGCAGTGATTCCGGCCGCCGCGTCGCTCGGCGACACAGTAGAGGTCGAAGTTTGGCGCGCCGCCAGCGGCACACTTGAAAAGTACGCGCTCCCCTGGACCAAAACGGGCATTGCGTTCACCGACCTCGGGCGCGTGCCCACAGCGCTGACAACCGCCAAGCAGGATTTCCGCCCTTCGGCGGTCG
>VFZP01000054.1 GCA_016871115.1 Acidobacteriota bacterium | reverse complement strand
TCAACGATACGCCCCGGCTTCGCAAGCGACCGGTCCGTCAAGTGCTCCAGCAAGCCATCGACGACGACGAAGGCGGGCCGCTCCTGCGTGGCGGAGTTGACGAACAAGAACAACGATCTTTCGATGCGACGCGCCCTAAGCTGCGTCGTTTCCTCAGTGGTTCGGGTTAGCCCAACTACCCACAAATTCCTCCGACGAGGCTTCGATAATTACTTTCTTCCAGACGTTGCCATAGAACATGCCTGCGAGGTCCTCATTCAGGTTGCATGCCTGGAAGATTGCATCGAAAACAGTACCGGTCCAGTCCCCTCTTATCTCGGTGACCGTGTTCAACTTGCCGCCTTCGATTGAAGTATTGGTGATGCTTCCCCAGTTGGGATCGGGTGATGCGACGATCCGATCCAATCTGTCGTTGATTTCCGCTTCTATTGCCACGCGGTCCTTCGCGGCTATGGCAAGCCACGTTCTGTCGAAGTCGCCGCGGTGAGGGAGCGTCCGCACCTCTCTTATGCGACCGCCATCATCTGTTTCGGTGAGTGCCACTATTCCTTATGTTATTCCAGTGCCAGCCAAATTGGACGAGATGGGCTTACTCAGGAGGCCCTGCCCCGGAAGTTCGCGCCTACTTCGCCGTGCTGGCGGCCGCCTTCGCCGCCACCTTGGCAAAGTCGCCCGCCTTGAACACCGCCAGCTTCGAAGGATCCCAGTACTTCTTCGCCGCCGCGTTCACCTGTGCCACCGAGAGCGCCTCGACCTTGGATTCCAGCTCGCCTTGGAACTTCATCGTCCGGCCCCAATATTCGTTGCCCGACAACATCCCCAGCAGTGCCATATCCTCAGCCCGGTTTACCTTCTGTTCCTGCAGCCACGCGGTGCGGTGCTGGTTGAACTCCGCTTCCGCAAAGCCCTCGGTCACCGCCTTCTTGATCTCTTCCTGGAAGCCCACTTCGAGCTTGGCCATGTTCTCGGGCGCCAGAATCGCGTACGCGAACAGGCTGCCTGAGTCGTCCTTGGTCGGCACGTTCAGTCGCGAGCCGGAACCGTAGCTCCAGCCCTCCTTCTGCCGCATGCGCACGAACAGACGAGCCGCCGCGCCGCCGCCAAACATGTAGTTGGCCATCAGCAGGGCCGGGTAGTCCGGGTGCTCGTCGCTCATCTGAATCGGGAAGCCCGCGGCAAACATCGCATTCGCCTTGTCCGGCGTCTCGATGCTCTTCACCACCGGCGGAACCGTTTTGTACGGAAGTGTCACGCGCACCACCGGTGTCGCGGCCTTCCAGCTACCAAACAACTCCGCCGCCAGCTTCTTCACTTCGGCCGGATCGAAGTCGCCAATCACGGTCATAAGGGCGGCGTTCGACGCGCCGAAAAACATCTTGTAGAAGCCGCGCACGTCTTCAAGCGTCGCCTTCTTGATGTCTTCCAGCGTTTCCGCCGCCGTGCCCGTGTACCGCACGTCGCCGCGCGGATAGGTCTGGCCGTGGCGGCCCAACTCATTAATTGCGAGAAACTGCGGGTCGCGCATCATGTTCTCCACCTGCGCCGACGCCGCGAGCTTCACCTGTTCAAACTCGGTTTCTGGAAACGCCGGCTCCTTGTAGATCTCCGCCACCAGCCGGAGCGTGGCAGGGAAATTCGCGCGCACCGTGTTGATCGTCGCCGAGCCGAATTGCGCCGTGCCGTTGATGCCCACCTGCGCCTTCAGCTTGTCGAACTCTTCCTGGATCTGCTGGCGCGAGCGTTTCGCCGTGCCGCGGCTCAGCATGGACCACGTGAAGCTGGCCGCGCGCGACTTGCCGAATAAGCTCTTCTCATCGCCGTGCCGCAGCGTCACGCGGCCCATCACAATGCCGCCGCGCGTCTTGCGCGGCATCAGCACCAGCTTCATGCCGCTCGGCAGCGTCAGGCGCTCGACGCGCGCTTCGACATTGGCGGGCGTCGGGTCAAATACCTCGCCCGCTTGGATGGCCGCGCCGCCCTTGTACTCGCTCACCAGCTTGGTGATGTCGGGCGGGGCGGGCACCTCCGTGCGGTCCGGCTTTTCAATCGGCACAAACACGCCTACGGTGCGGTTGTCTTCCTTCAGGTATTTGGCCGCCACGCGCTGCACGTCCGCCGGCTTCACTTCCTTCAACCGGTCACGATAAATGAACATCATGCGCCAGTCCGCCATGGACTGCCATTCACTCAACTGCACGCCGATGCGCTCGCTGTTGGCGAGGCCGAGTTCAAACTGCTTCAGCATTTTAGTCTTGGCGCGCTCTACTTCTTCCGCAGTCGGCGGTTCTTTGACGGCGCCTTCAATCGTGCGCAGCAGCGCCTCGCGCGCTTCCGGCATGGACTTGTCTTTATTCACCTGCGCGCCCAAAAACAGCAGCCCGGGCTCGGCCACCTGGAAACTGCCGGCAATCACGCCCGCTGCCTTCTTGTTATCCACCAGCGCTTTGTAGAGCCGGCCCGTGGGCGTGTCGCCCAGGATCACCTCCAGCAATTCCATCGGAGCAAAATCCGTGTGCGTGCCCGGCGGAATGTGGTGCGCGGTGATCACCATCTGCGTGTCGCCCACGCGCCGCACCTGCACGGTACGCTCGCCGTCCTGAGTGGGCTCGGCGGTGTAGAGTTGGTCCAGCTTCCGCTCCGGACGCGGAATTGGCCCAAAGAACCGGGCCACCATCGCCAGTGCCTTGGCCTGATCGAACTTGCCCGCGATGACCATCATCGCGTTGTCCGGCTGGTAGTACTTACGGTAGAACGCCTGTAGCCGTTCAATCGGTACATTTTCAATGTCGCTGCGGTTGCCGATGGTGCTCTTGCCGTAGTTGTGCCAGTCATAGGCCGCGTTCATCACGCGCTCAAACAGCACCCGGCCGGGGTTGTTCTGGCCCATTTCGAACTCGTTGCGCACCACAGTCATTTCCGTGTCGAGGTCGCTTTTCGCGATCCGCGAGTTCACCATCCGGTCTGCTTCCATTTCAAGCGCCCAGCGCAGATTTTCGTCGGTAGCGGGTAGGGTCTCGAAGTAGTTGGTGCGGTCCATGGACGTAGTGCCGTTGAAATCCGCGCCGCGCTTGCCGAGTTCGTCAATGATGTTCGCCCGTTTCTGAGTGCCTTTGAACACTAGGTGCTCCAGCAGGTGAGCCATGCCCGTTTCGCCGTAGTTCTCGTGCTTGGACCCCACCATAAAAGTAACATTCACCGTCACCTTCGGCTTGGAATCGTCAGGGAACAGCAACACCTTCATGCCGTTGTCGAGGCGGTACTCCGTAATACCTTCAACAGTGGCGACCTTGGCTATGCCTTTCGGTAAGGCGGCCGCGGGTTGCGCCGCCAGATAGCCGGCCGAGAGCAGGCTCGCAAGTAGGAAATTTCTCATAGAAAACCTCTGGTTGGGGCCGGGAAACATCGGGCCTATGCGTTGAGTATAACTTTTTTGCGCCGGCCTGACTCTCCCCTTCAAATTGAGACGCGCGGTCCCGCGTTTGGTGGTAGATTATTCATCAAGGGGGATGGTCCTCCTTGCTGAAAGCCTGAAGCGGCCTGAAAGCCTGAAGCGGCGTCTTTCTGCCCGATCGTCGGACGCCTTGGCGCTTCGGTTGGTTGCTGGTTGTTCTGTCTGAGGTCGCTATCCCTCAGCGGGACGATATCGAGATCGGGAAGCGGGGTACCCTACTACTCCGCCGGTGAGTTCGGCTCACCCCCTGAGCCGGCTTAAGCCCAATACCGACTCCCGGTCCGGCAGCGCTGAATAAGCAAGCGGACTTTCCCCCATCTTTTTTCCCTCTCATTCAAGTACTCCGCGCTCTGGCGGAGGTGTACTCGCATCAGCCATAATGCGCTTCATGGCTGGCTTGGCTGGATGGCTGCGATTGCAATCGGTACTGCGCCTGCTCGGTACAGCCAAGCGCGAGTCGATGCTGGAGATCGGCTACGGCGAGGGCTCCTTCCTGCCGGAATTGGCCCGCCGGGCGCGCCACCTGGCCGGTATCGACCGCCATGGACGCCATGCGTCACTCATGGCTCAACTGGCCGATCGCGGCATTCGCGCCGAACTCCGCCAAGCCAACGTTCGCGCCATTCCTTACGCCGACGAGACGTTTGCCTGCGCCGTCGTCATAGATTCGGCGCGTGTTGAAACCGGGCGGCGAACTGTTGTGGGTTGCTCCGCCGGCGCAGTCCCAGGCGTATCCTCGATCTCCTCAACGCGATAGCCGCAAATAACCCCTGTAATTTTAGATACATTCGGGTTGATGCGCGGGGCCTCGGCAAAGAAGGTGGCAAAGTCGGCGCGCCTGGCAATCTGCTGCGCCAGTGCGGCTTCGCCGTGCCCCGTCAGCCAATGGATCACGGCATGCACCTCCTGCCTGGTGCGGCCCTTCTTTTCGGCCTTGGCGACGTAGAGCGGGTAGACCGCGGCAAACGCCATCTTGAAGAAGCGTGTGTTTTGCATGGCCTCCCAAAGTTTAACGCCTCCGCGCTCCACGCACTCGGACCTGCCGCCGTCATGATTTATGTGAAGCTGTGCAGGGCTGTGTCTGTGGCGTGTCTTACATTCGCCACTCTGCTGCCCGCCCAGACTCCTGCCCAACTCCGTGCCGAGGCGCGCAAGGCGGAAAAGTCGGGCGATGCGCTTCGCGCGTATGTGCTTTACGCTCAGGCGGCTGGGGCGGATAAGGCGGACCCGTCGTCGTGGAGCCGCGCCGTGACGCTTCAGGCGCGCGCGCTGCAGGCGGCCGGGTTCAAGCCGCCACCGGGCACGGTGGAAACCGCCGCGGCCGCCGCCGAAGTTCCGTCGCCTGACGACCTGTTTGCCGCCCGTCAGATGCGCGCCCCACTTCGTCTGGCGCCAGACCCGCGCCCGCGTTCGTTCAACCTGACGGGTGACTCGCGGACACTCGCCACCGAAGTCCTGAAGACCTACGGCATTGACGCCATATTCGATTCGGACTTTCAGTCCCTCCCCAACCTCCGCCTGAAGATCGAAGACGCCGATTTCAAAGAAGCGGCCGAGGCGCTGCAACTCGCCACCGCCACGTTTCTGGTGCCGGTGGCCCCCACCATGGCTCTGGTGTCGAAAGACCTGCCGAACAAACGCCAGGAATTTGAGCACACCATGGCGATTGCCGTGCCGCTGCCCACGTCAATGACGGTCCAGGAGGCGCAGGAGTTGGCTCGCGCGGTCCAGTCGCTGATGGAAATCCAGAAGTTCGGCGTGGATCCGAATCAGCGCGTGGCCGTCATTCGCGACCGCGAGTCGAAGGTGCTGCCCGCGCTCGCGCTGTTTGAAGATCTGATCCGGCATCGCGGCCAGGTGATGCTGGACGTGGAACTCCTCGAAGCCAGTTCGCTGAGCGAAACCACGCTCGGCTTTCGCCTGCCCACCGAGTTCCCGCTGTCGCTGGTGCGGCGCGTTTTCAACACCACGCCTACACTGCCTTCAGGTTTTGCGAATTTTCTGTCGTTCGGCAGCGGGGCCAGCCTCATCGGCATCGGCCTGGCCAACAGCCAGCTTTTTGCCAGCTTCACGCAGAGCAACGGCCGCACGCTCAACCGCGCGCAGTTGCGCGGTATCGACAATCAGCCCATGCAATTCCACCTCGGTGAACGGTATCCGGTTCTCACCGCCGGCTACTTCGGCGACACCGGCGGCGCCGCCGGCGAAGTGTTCCGCCCGCCGCCGACTGTGAATTTCGAAGACCTGGGCGTGGTGCTGAAGATCACGCCGCACATGCATGGCGTCGACGAAATGACGCTCCACATCGAGGCTGAGTATAAGGTGCTCACCGGGCAGGCGCTCAACGGCATCCCCGTGATCGCCACGCGGAGCTTCAAGGCGGGCGCGCGCCTGGCGTCCGGTGAAACGGCTGTGATCGCGGGCCTGCTCCGCGCGTCCGAGGCGCGATCCATCACCGGCATCGCGGGCCTGTCCCAGATTCCGGCGCTGGGGCACCTGTTCCGCAACGAAACGCGCAACAAGGATGAAGGCGAAGCGCTGTTGGTGATCCGCCCGCATGTGATCGATCTGCCCCCGTCTCACCTTTCCACGCGCAACGTGCACACGGGGACGGACGGGCGGCCGCGCATTCCGCTGTAGATCTTCAGCGTACGCGTTCAACTCGTGGGCGGGCGCGGCGTGACGGGCTTCAACTGCGGCAGGGGCTCGTTCCGTAACGCCCGGCCGGCGGCGGCCGCGACGCGTTTGGCACGGGTCGGCGTGGTCTTGGCCGAGCGAATCCACTCGAGCAGCCCGCGCTTGGTGGTCTTGGTAAACGCCTCAAAATGTCGCGCGGCGGCGGGGCCCGCCTGTGCCATCGCCTCCGCCAGATCCGGGGGAATCACCAGCGCATCCACCACATCCAGCGCGGACCACGAACCGTCCTCCTGCGCCCGCCGCGCCTTCTCCAGGCCCTCCGGCCGCATCAGCCCCAACTCCGTCAGGCGCGCCACGCGCTCTTTGTTCGGTTGCGACCAGACGCTACGCTTCTTTCGCTCGGTGTACCACATCATGCCGCGCTCGGCGTCCAGCGACTTGGCCAGGCCGTCGATCCAGCCGAAACACAAGGCCTCTTCAATCGCGCCGGAATAGGCAAAACGCTGTTTGCCGCCGCCCGCGTCCTGCTTGTACCGGATCAACCACACGCCCTGCCCGCGCGCGTGATGCTTTTCAAGCCACCTGCGCCACGCCGCGCGCGACTTCGGATGTACGGAATTGGCAGGGGCCTCCACGCTCATGCCGGCATTTTCTCATTTCCCCGTGACGGTTTTTTCGCAGCGCCGCACATTACGGGGTGAGACCCTATGAAAACCGCACCGCCGCAGAAGCCGTTGACGAACTGGCCGCCGTTCCGCTATCAGAGCCGCGCGAAAGTAGCGTTGGCGGAGGGAAACAAATCCTGGGCCGCTTTGGCGAACACCTGGGATCGCAAGGATCCGTGGGACATCATCGTCTACAACTTCGAGACGCGCGTGCCGGAAATCGTCAATCACTATATGGCGCAACTGATCGGCTGCACGAAAAGCAACGACGGTATCAACTACAGCTTCAGTCCGGAGGACCGGCCTGGCTTCATCTACATTCCGCCCAGCGAATGGACGCCCGCCATGGGCCCGGAAAAGACCGATATCAACCGCTATGAGCAAAGCGTCCTGTCGCACCTCTCCTCACTCAACAACCACCCGGCCCACTTCCTGAATGCGCAGGGGGTCTACAACCTGGTGAGGGAGAAAATCTACGTCGACGGTTTCAGGCGGCTGGGCCCGCCTTGCGAATACACGTTCGCGGACAAACTCTTCGTCCGCGACCAGCATCTCAACTTTCCCGACATCGCCTGGCTCATCAAGGAAGCGATGCACATCTGGCACGGTCCCCACGGATTGAACAGCGGTACCTATCTGGACAACGAAACGCTTGGCTGGATTGCACTGGCCGCCTGGTGGACGTCCATGTTCGACGGCCCCGGCGCCAAGCAGTTCCGCGCCTACTTCGAGTTGATCCGCGTGGACGAAGGCCGCCGGGAGAAGATAGCCGCTTTCCAGGAAGCGATGAACTACTGGGAGCAACGGCAGGCCGGCCTTAAAACCAATCGCAAGCCATCCGCCGACATGTTGAAAAGCCTGGCGAGGGTCGACCCGTCGTATGCCCGCCGCAATCACCTGCACAACAAGGGGCGGCGTCAACCTCAAGCACGCTGATCAGAACAGCCGCTGCAATTCGCTAAAGCGTTCTAGCACCACCAGCCGCGGATGGCCTTCCGGCACGGGCTCATGCTCCAGGTGCCACGTATGCCGGTGCGGAACGTACACCGCGCCCAGGCCCGCTTCGAGCGCCGCGTTGATGTCGGACTTCGGCGAGTTGCCGATCATCCAGCACGCCCCGTCGGTCACGCCGCGTTCAGCCGCGAGGCCCCGGTAGGTTCCAGCGTCCTTCTCGCGCACGATGCGCACGTGCCGGAAGTGCCGCACCAGGCCGCTGCGGTCAATCTTCGACTGTTGCTCGGCGTGGTTGCCCTTGGTGCACAGGAGTAACTCATGCCGCAAGGAGAGATAGGCTAGCGTTTCCTCCACTCCTTCGATCAGATGCAGCGGGTGCTGCAGCAGTTCTTCGCCAAGCTGCCGGATGTGACGCCGGTCTTCGGCGCTCACGCCCCGCTCAGAGTGGCGCTCAAAGCACTGCTCCAGATTGCGTGTGAAATTCGCCGACCCGTAGCCGTGAATCCGGTTGTTCACATGCTCGATCTCATCGAGCAGCGCGCGCACTTCCTCGCGCGAGTAGCACGAGTGCGCCAGGTAATCCGCAAACTCGGCAAACGCGCGTTCGAAGAAGACGTTGTTCTCCCACAGCGTGTCGTCGGCGTCAATCCAGAGTTCCATCGCCGCGTTTAGTGAACCAGCCCCGGCGGCAGCTTGCCGTGGCCGTTCTTGCCGGCCGTCTCGCGCCGCGCCTCGGCCTGCTTCTGCGCGGCGAGGTAGCCCGGGAGAAACGCAATGAGCCGTTCGAGCCGTTCGCGCTCGGAGCGCAGCATCAGCATCTGCTGGCGGAACAAAGGATCGGTGATTGGCTTGGTGAGCAGGTAGCTCAACTGCGGGTCGTCGAGGTCCAAACCTTCGTCGACGATCGGTCGGCAGGCTGCCGCCGCCTGTGCACGCAACTCTTGCGAAGCGCCCGGCTTTTCGTCATCGAAAAACTCCACGTCGCCGCGCGCGTAAGCCAACTCCTGGTCCACCGCGCGAATCGTGAAGCGGCGGCGGCCGATGGTCACAATGTCCAGCCGCCCGTCCGGATATTCCTTGATCACCTCTTGCACGGTGGCCGTGCAACCCGCCGGCAGTATGCCTTGCCCGGCCGCCAACACCACACCGAACTCGCCGCCCTCACGCAGCACGCGGCCGATCATTTCCTTGTAGCGATCTTCGAAAATGTGTAGCGGCAGCGGGTTCTGCGGCAACAGCACGACCGACAAGGGAAACAGCGGCAGCAACTCGTCATGCATACTATCGATTATCGGTTGTACATGGATCTCAACGGGAAAGTAGTTTTGCTGACGGGCGCATCAGACGGCATCGGTGCCGCGGCGGCCTGGATTTTTCACCAGCGTGGCGCCAAACTCGCCATCGTGGCTCGCAGCGCCGACAAGCTCGCGCGCGTGGCGGCCGAGTGCGGCGGAGCGGTGGCCGTTACCGGCGACATCACCAATGACGCCGTGCGCCGCCGGGCGGTGGAGGAGACTATCGCGCGCTACGGGCGACTCGATGTACTGGTGAACAACGCGGGCGTGGGCATGTACGTGCCTGCGTACGAAGCCGACATGCGGCAGGTGCGCGGCATGTATGAGCTCAACGTTTTTGCGCCGCTTGAGCTGATTCAACTCGCCGTGCCGCACATGCGCAAAGCGGGCGGCGGCATGATCGTGAACGTCAGCTCCATCGCCGGCAAAGTGCCGCTGCCGTGGTTCACCAACTACACAGCCACCAAGTTTGCGCTGTGCGCCACCGCCGACACGCTGCGTGTTGAACTGAAGCCGTTCGGCATCAAGTGCCTCACGGTTTGTCCCGGCTACGTGAAGACGGGCTTTCAGGACAACTCGCTCGCCGGCCGCCCGCCAGACCGTTTGTGGAGCATGAAGAAGTTCGGCATCACGGCGGAGCAGTGCGCCGCGGCGTTGGTGCGTGGCGTGGAGAAAGATAAGCGCACGGTAGTGGTGCCGCGCCTCGGGTGGCTCCTGCAGCCGCTCTACATTTTTGCGCCCCGCGCGTCGGACTGGTATCTCGAACGCATCTACCGCGGCTTGAAGATGGGGCAGCGGAGTTAAACGGATGGACACCCGCCTCATCCGCACGCCGGCTCTTTATCTGGTGGGCTTCATGGGTTCAGGGAAGTCCACCATCGGCGCGGCGCTCGCCTATGAACTCGGCTGGGGCTTTGCCGACCTCGACACCGACATTGAAGCCGAAGCCGGTATTACGATCCCCGAGATTTTCGGGCGCGAGGGCGAACCTGCATTCCGCCAGCGTGAACATGCGGCGCTGCGCGAACGCGTGCGCACCGTGCAGCATGGGCAACCGGTGATTCTCGCGCTCGGCGGCGGCACGTTTGCGCAGCCCAACAATACGGAAATGCTACGCGACAACGGTGTGACGCTTTGGCTGGATATCCCGCTGGAAGACGCGCTACGCCGAGTGGGTCATCAGACGCACCGGCCGCTGGCGCACGATCCGGAAAGGTTTGCCGCGCTCTACGCCGCACGCCGCCCGGCGTATGAACTCGCCGATTATCGCGTGCCGGTCGTGAGCGACAACGCGCGCGATGCAGTGGACGCGATCCTCGCGCTTTCGATCTTCGGCTAGTCCGCCGCCGCGCGCACCAGCATCTTGCCGGTGTTCTCGCCCTGGAGCATTCCGATGAAAGCCTGGGGCGTGTTCTCAAAGCCGTCCACAATCTGCTCGCGGTGTTTCAGCCGCCCGTCCTTCAGCCACTCGGCCAGCTTCGCGCGGCCTTCCTTGAACCGCTCGGCGTAGTCCATCACCAGGAAACCTTCCACCCGCGCGCGCTTCACGATGAGGTGGAACAGATGCCGCGGACCTTGCACCGCGGTCTCGTCGTTGTCCTGCGAAATCTGCCCGCAGATGGACACGCGCCCGCGCAGGTTCAGATTCGGAAACACGGCATCGGTGAGCGGCCCGCCCACGTTATCGAAGTACGCGTCTACGCCGGCCGGACACAGCGAGGCAATCGTGCGGCGGTAATCCTTCTCCGCCACCGTCTTGTAGTTGAACGCCGCATCGAATCCCAACTCGCCGGTGATCCATTGCACCTTGTCATCCGCGCCCGCGATGCCCACCGCGCGGCAACCGTGAATCTTCGCAATCTGCCCCACCAGCGACCCCACCGCGCCCGCCGCGCCCGACACCAGCACCGTTTCGCCCGCGCGCGGATGGCAGATATCGAGCAGCCCGAAGTACGCCGTCAAACCGGGCATGCCCAACACGCCGAGCGCGGTGGACACAGGAGCCAGTGTTTCATCCACGCGCCGGAACATCTTGCCATCGCTCACGCAATGCGATTGCCAGCCCGTGAGGCCTTCAAGCACATCGCCCACCGCGAACCTGGGATGGCGCGACGTAATCACGCGGCCCACGCCGCCGCCTGTCATCAACTCGCCAATCTGCACGGGCGGCGCGTAGGAGGGCACGTCGCGCAAGCGGCCCCGCATGTACGGGTCAACCGAAAGATACAGCGTGCGCAGCACCACCTCGCCCTCGCCGGGCTCAGGCACCGGGCCGGACTCCAGGCGAAAGTTCTCGGGTACGGGTAAGCCCGTGGGGCGCGAAGCCAGTACGAAGCGGCGATGCAATTCAGACATGCTCCGCTATTTTCCCTTGCTTTCTTCGCGAAAACTGTTACATAATGTAGCGGTACAATGCGTAGCACTGACGGCGGCGGCGAACTCGAGAACGAGATTCTGCAGGTGGTGTGGTCGGCGAGGCGTTCTGTGACGGCGGAGCAATGCCGGGAGGCGCTCAGCCGGCCGCTCAAGGATTCCACTGTGCGCACGGTGCTGCGGCGGCTGGAAGAGAAGGGTCTCGTGCGTCACGCAGTGGAAGGCCGCACGTTTCTTTACGAAGCCGTCGAGCAGCCCCAACATGTAGCGGCGCGCGCCGTCCAGCGCATCGTGGACCGGTTTTGCGGCGGTTCGATGGAACAACTTCTCGTCGGCCTCGTCGATGGGGAAGTGGTGGACGGCAAGGAGCTGGAACGGCTGGCGAAGAAGATCGCGCAGGCCAAGTCGAAAGGAGCAGGCAAATGAGTGAAGCAACGATGTGGATCGCCGAGGCGGCGGCGCGGGCCGCGGTGCTGGCGGGCGTGGCGGCGGCGCTGGCGTTGTTCCGTGTGCGCGACGCGGCGGCGCGGAGCGCGGTGTGGAATGCCGTCACCGTGGCCGCGCTGCTGATGCCGCTGGCCGTCTTGCTGATGCCCCCGGTTTTTCTGTGCGCAGCAGCGCCCATGCCGCCGCTCGCTTTCACGGACGCACCGCGGGTGATCCTCACTTCCCTGCCGCCTGCCCCCGTGGCCGCATCGGTGGACTGGCTTGCCGCGTTGTACCTGGCCGGGCTCGCCGTTGCTCTCGCGCATCTCGGCGTCGGCCTCGCCGGCGCCGCCTTGCTGCGCCGCCGCGCGACGCCTGCTGGAATACCAGGCGTGTGCGAGTCGCGCGAAATCGGCGTGCCGGTCACCACAAGCTGGCTGCGTCCCGCCATTCTGCTGCCAACCGAGTGGCGCAGGTGGGAGCCGCGCAAGCTGGAAGCTGTGCTGCTGCACGAGCGCGCGCACATCGCCCGCGGCGACTTCTTCTTCCACACGCTCGCGGCTTTGCACCGCGCCGTGTACTGGTTCAACCCGCTCGCCTGGTGGATGCAGCGCAACAACGCCGCGCTCGCCGAGCAAGCGAGCGATGACCTCGCACTCGCACAGGTGGAAGACCGCGCGCTGTACGCCGAAGTGCTCTTCAGCTTCGTCAACCAGCCGCGCCTCGCGCCGCCTGCTCCGGTGGTGGCGATGGCCCGCAGCGGCGCTCACGTGGGCGAGCGGATTGACCGCGTGCTGGGCGAGACGCGCGCGCTGGCTCGTCCGGTTCGGTTCAGTTGGTTGGCTTCGATCTTCGTCACCACTGGCGTGGCTCTCTATGCCGCCTCCGCCATTTCGTTTGCGCAGGCGCCTCCTGCTCCTCCCCGCCTCCGCCGCCTCCTCGCGCCGCGGGCCGCCGGACGTATTTCGCCGACGGGAATGAGATTATCGACGTCCACGAGGACCGCATCTACTACGAGCGCAACGGCCAGCGCTATCTGATCACCGACCCCGAAGTTCTCCGGTCCATTAAGCAATTGCATCGGCCCATGGCCGAACTGGGCCGCCGTCAGGCCGAACTGGGTGAGCGCCAATCAGAGCTCGGACGCAAGCAAGCCGGAGTAGCCGTCGACACGTCGGGACTTCACGCCAAGCTGAACGCGCAGATGGAAGCCATTCGCGTCTCGGCCGCCAAGCAGCAGATGACGCAAAGCGAGCTCGGCGATCTCCAAAGGCGCATCAGGGAAATGCAGCACGAACTCAGCCGGCTGCAGCAGTCCGCGGGCCGCTCGCAGCAAGAGTTAGGCCAGCAACAGCAAGCGCTCGGAGCGCAGCAGCAGGAACTTGGACGCCGTCAACAAGAGGAAGCGCAGCGAGCGCGCCAAGCCGAGCGTGCGCTGATTGACACAGCGATTCGCGGCAACAAGGCCAAGCGCGTCGAATAACTCACCAGGGCCATCCCGCTGAAGGCGAGGATGGCGCCTCCGGCCTGGCCGCCGGGTCTTTGTGAACAGCGGCGCACCCCGCTGAGGCCCGCCGCAAAGTGCTAGATTGGCCAAACGTGGCCAAACGAAAATCCGCTCCCTCGTCTTCCACCGGTCCGCTCTTTGCCAAACAGCTCAAAGGCGAAACGCCGCTCGCCCTAGCAACCGCGCGAGCGCTGTACAGCCTCAGCCAGCGCTTTTTTCTCCGCGCGCCGTGGCACGACATCGATGGCGACGACATCGTGCTCTTTGACGTTGTTCCGGGCCAGACCAAACCGGTGGCCGGGACCATTCTCGGGCGCGCCGGCGAAGTCTTCGGATTGAAAATCTACGACAACGACTTCTCGCTGGGATATCTGCTGGAGATTCTGGAGCACGGCTACCCACCTGGCCCCAACGGTTTGCTCCATGGCCGCCAGATTCTCTCCGCCGAGTTTGTGCCCGCGCGCGAGCTGACTAAGCCGGACCGCGAATTCCTTCAGGCCATGGGGCACCGCGCGTCGCCTTCGGTGGGCACGCTGCAACTCCGCGCCGGGCGGCCTGGCTATGGAGACTGGTATCTCACCGAAGAATAAGGGCAGCGCCTTCTCTATTTCCCGGAAGCCGTGGTTTGGCTGGGCTACACGCACAGCCCTGCCCAACTCAGCGCCTTGGCGGACCGCAGGCAGTGGCCGTGCGTGCGGCGCGTGGAGAGCGGCACGTTCCGCGTGGATTGGGTGGACCACCCGAAGCCTCCGGCCCCCAAAGAAGAGCCCCTCGTGATGCCGGAGCGCGAGTTGATCGAGGAGTTGACCGGCCTCCGCCTAGCCAGCGGTCTGATCGTGGAGATGGAGATAGTCAACACGCCGCTGCGCGTGGGCGGCGCTTCCGAACGCCCGTCGCTCACCACTGTGGTTCTGATTGTCGACGCGCAGTCCGGCGCCGTGCTCAAGCCGGAATTGTTCCCAGCAGCCGACGCCGCCGGTCCGCACCTGGTGCGCATCTTTGCCAGCTTCGTGCGGTCAATCGGCGCATGCCCCGCCGAAGTGCATCACTACGGCAGCCTCAAGCCATTGAAGCCGCTGCTAGATGCGTTGGGAATAAAGTCACGCCAACGCCCCTCACTGCCGGCCCTGGGGGCGGCTATGGACGGGCTGATGCAGTTTATGGGCGCCTGAGCCGAAGCTACTTCTTCGGCGGCGGCAGACGGAGGCCCTCGCGCATATCCTGATACACCTCAGGCACGGAACGATTGGCATCCACCGTTAACAGCATGCCTTTCTTCTGGAACAACTCCAGCAGGGGCGACGTTTTCTCGTGATACTCCTGCAGCCGCACACGGAGCGCCGCCGGGTTATCGTCGGCGCGCTTGGTAAAGCCGGAGCCCTGGCCCATGGCCGCGCGCGACATCACACGCTGAAACACCATGTCGTCCGGGATGTCCAGGTAGATGGCGTGGTCGAGGTTCCAGCCTTCAAACAGATACTCGGCCTGCGAGCGCGTGCGCGGGAATCCATCCAGCACAAAGCCGTAGTTCCAGTCATGCTCTTCCAGCCGTGACGCCACCACCTGCTCGACGATCTCATCCGGCACAAGGCGCCCCTCATTCATGATGCGCGTCACCCTTGCGGCCAGCTTGGTGTGATGCGTCATATGCCAGCGAAAGATGTCGCCGATCGAGATATGAACGAAGTCGTAGTCTTTGCACAGCAGTTGCGCGTGTGTGCCCTTGCCGGCTCCTTGCGGGCCGACGATCACAATCTTGGAATCCATGTGCCCCATAACAAAGAAACGGGCAGACCGCCGGGCCTGCCCGCTTGCACTTGCATTGTATCCTAAAAGCCTGGGCCCATTTCCGCGCGCCGGATGCGCCGGGCCCTATTCATACAAGCCAGGCAGGTCGTTTTTGTCCAACCTTTCTCTCGCCTTCAAAAGCTTTTTTTCTCTGTTGTTTAGCGGCAAGCTGTCAGAGGATGTGATGGCCGCGCTGAACCTGACCCGCCGGCTGATGACCACCGCTCCGGCCGGTAAGGCGGCCGATGCCGCCGCGCCGGCCAAAGCGGCCGCGCCCGAGGGCCCCACGGCGGCCGATGGCGCCGCGCAGATCCTGGCGATCCTGCAGCGCGAGGCCCGGCTCATCGATTTTCTGCAGGAAGACATCGGCCCCTACACGGACGATCAGGTGGGCGCCGCGGTGCGCGATATCCAGAAAAATTCGCGCGCGGCGCTGGAGCGTCACTTCACCATCAAGCCGGTGGTGGACGGCGTCGAAGGCACCAATACCCAGCTCGCCACGGCCGGCCTCGACGCCAAAGACACCACGCGTTTGCGCATCGTGGGCAAAGCGCCCGCGGACGGCAAGGTGGAGGCCGGCGTGCTCCGGCATCGCGGCTGGAAGATTGAAAAGATCGACCTGCCCCTGGCGCTGCACGGCAAGAAGGCCGCCATTCTCGCGCCGGCTGAAATCGAGGTTGAGTAGCCCGTAATGGCCACTGACTCTCCGCGTCACTTCGTTGGCATTGACCTCGGTACCACCAACTCCGCGCTCGCGTTTGCGCGCGAAGGCGAAGCTGAGGACGCCGCGTTTCCGCCCGTGCATGTGCTGGACATTCCGCAGCCTGTGGCAGAAGGCCGCGTGGAAACGCGGCGCACGCTGCCGTCTTTTCTGTTTCTGAATGAGCCGCCCGCGGTGGGCGTCCACGCGCGTGAGCAAGGCGCGCTCACGCCCACCAAGCTGATCCACTCGGCGAAAAGCTGGTTGTCGAATCCACAGGTAGACCGTACGGCGAAGATCCTGCCTTTTGACGCCCAGGAATCGGGCCGCGTGATGAGCCCGGTGGAGGCGTCGGCGAAGTACATCGCGACGATGCGCGAGGCGTGGGAGAAGTCTACGGGCCTGAAGATGGCCGAGCACGAGACGGTGCTCACCGTGCCCGCGTCGTTCGATGAAGAGGCGCGCGAGTTGACGGTGGAAGCGGCCAAGCTTGCAGGGCTCGAACGCCTCACGCTGCTCGAAGAACCGGCCGCGGCGTTCTATTCGTGGATTGCCAACCACCTCGCGCAGTCGCGCAAAGACCTGTTTGACGGCCAGGTGGTGCTGGTGTGCGACGTAGGCGGCGGCACGAGCGACTTCACGCTCATCCGCGTGAACCGCACGGGCGACAAGATCGATTTCACGCGTACCGCCGTGGGCCGCCACCTGCTGCTGGGCGGCGACAATCTCGACCTTACGCTAGCGTGGCTGTGCGAATCGAAACTGAATACGCAGCTTTCCACGCGCCAGCGCACCGCGTTGCGGCGGCAATGTTCGTCGGCCAAGGAAAAGATGCTGGCGGACGGGACGGTGGAAAAGGTAGCCATCACGGTGCTGGGCGGAGGTTCGTCGCTCATCGGCGGCACGCTGCGCACTGAACTGACACGGAAAGAAGCGCTCGAACTGGCGCTCGACGGCTTCTTGCCGTTCTGCGAATCAACGGACCGGCCCACGTCTGAAGAAATGAGTCCGTTCCGCGAAGTGGGCCTGCCGTATGAAAGCGACGCCGCGGCGACGCGGCACCTAGCGGCGTTCTTCACAGACGCCGGGCACGTGAAGCCCGACGCGATTCTGTTCAATGGCGGCTTCTTCATTCCGGATCTGCTGCGCGAGCGCGTGGTGGATGTGATGGAGAAGTGGCACGGGCGCCGCCCGCTGGTGTTTGAAAACTGCGACCTCGATCTCGCCGTCGCCGTGGGCGCGGCTTACTACAGCTATGTACGTTCGACGGGCGCGGGGCTGATTGTGAAGGGCGGGCTGCCGCGGTCCTACTACGTGGAGCTGGAGTCGGCGGAGGCGAAGATCCGCGCCGTGACGGTGATGCCGCGCGGTACGCAAGAGGGCTCGCAGCTTGAGCTGGACGCCGCGGGCTTGCAACTGGTGGCCAATCGGCCCGTGGCCTTCAAGCTGTACTCGTCGCTCACGCGCCTTGACGATCCGCTCGGCTCCATCGTGGAGTTTGACCGCGCGGATGTTTCCGAAGGGCGACTTCATCAACACGCGCCGCTCCACGCCGTCATCCGTTTCGGCAAACCCGGCGCGGAACGCACCGTGCCCGTGAAGCTTGTGTCCAAGCTCACCGAAGTGGGCACGCTGGAGCTGTGGGCGGATGCCAAGGTAAGCGAGAACCGCTGGCGCCTGCAATTTGAACTGCGCAAGCAAGCCGCGGCGTCGGCGGCGGGCAAGCCCGCGGCGATGCTGAGTGACGAAGCCGTCGCCGCGGCGATGCAACTCATCCGCGACACGTTTGAACGCGCCACGCTTGAGCCCGAGCAACTGCCCGCGCGCCTGGAACAGGGGTTGGGCCACGGCCGCAACTCGTGGCCGCTGCCGGCCATTCGCAAGTTCGCCGACGTGTTTCTGGAGCTGGCTGAGCAGCGCAAACGCGGCGCCCAATATGAAGCACGCTGGCTGAATCTCGCGGGCCTCTGCCTGCGTCCAGGCTTCGGCTTCCCGGGTGACGATTACCGCATTGAACAAGCCCGCCGCATTTTTGCCGCCGGGCTCGTGTTCCAGAACGCCGTGCAGAACCAAAGCGAGTGGTGGATCTTCTGGGGACGCGTGGCGGGCGGGCTCACGCGCAATCAGCAGACGGATCTGTATCAGCGCGTGTCGTCGAGCCTGCTGCCCAAACGCGGCGAAAAAGTGCGCGTGAACTCATCGTTGCTGCGCGAGATGTGGCGTTGCGCCGCGAGCCTGGAGTTGCTGCCCGCGGGGACGCGCACGGAGTTGGGCGATGCGCTGGTGAAGCGTGTGGCGGCGGGCGAGGGACGCGAGTCCGAACTCTGGTGCATCGGGCGTCTCGGCGCGCGCGAGCTGTTCTACGGGCCCACGAATCAGGTGCTGGCGGCAAACACGGTGGCGCGCTGGGTGGACTCGCTCGGCAAAGTTCCGATTGCCGCCGAAACGCTGGCGCTCCTCACGCGCCGCACCGGCGATGCGTATCGCGACGTGCCGGCGGCGGCCACCATCGTGGCGCGCAAAAACATTGAAGCGCACAAAGAAGCGGCACGGCTCCTGCCGCTACTTGAAGGCAAGGCGGCGCGCGACAGCGAATCGCTGAGCCGCATCTTCGGCGAAGAGTTGCCGAGCGGCTTGCAGATCACGACGCCGGAGCAAGGCGGGTGAACGAGCTCGGCCTGGTGTCCTGGATCGCCGCGCGCGGCAAGGGCATCGGCGACGATTGCGCCATACTGCCGGGCGGGCGGGGGAACGATCTCGTCATCACCACAGACATGATGCTGGAGGCTGTGCACTTCGGGCGCGCCGATCCGCCGGCGCTGGTGGGCAACCGCACCCTGGCCCGCGGCTTGAGTGACATCGCGGCCATGGGCGCCAGGCCGCGCTGGTGCCTGCTTTCGCTCGCCGTGCCGGAGTGGGCCACCGAGGCGTGGACCAAGAGTTTCTACGAGGGGCTCCTCCTGCTCGCCAAACAACACCGCACGCATCTGGTGGGCGGCGACCTTTCGCATGCCCGTGCCGCCGCGGCGGACATTGTCGTCATCGGTGAGGCGCCGCGGGGCGCCGCGCTCTTGCGCTCCGGCGCGCGTCCGGGTGACGGCATCTACGTCAGCGGAGCGCTCGGCGCGGCGGGCGCGCGTAAGTACGCCGCGGCCCAGGTGGAACCGCGCCTCGCGCTCGGGCGCTGGCTGCGTGGCACAGCGTCGGCCTGCATGGACATCACCGACGGACTCTCGCTCGATCTGCACCGCCTCTGCCTCGCCTCGCGCGTCTCGGCCGCGATTGACCGCCCGCTGCCGGTTGCCCCCGGTGCGACGTTCGAACACGCGCTTTCGGCTGGCGATGATTACGAGCTGCTTTTCACCGCGCCGGGCCGCATCGCAGCGCGGCATCGGGGCCTGGCTCTCACGCGCATCGGCACCATCACTCGCGGCGCGCCGGGCCGCATCGAACTTTTCGGCAAGCCGCACTCGCCGCGCGGCTACGATCATCTCGCCGCCGCCAAAACACGGAGGAAACCGCGTTGAACCCGCAAGATCTCGGCCTCGCCGTGCTCACCGGCATGATCGCTCCCGCCGTCTTGATCTCGGCGTGCGGCCCGCTGCTGCTGTCCACCGTGATCCGCTTCGGGCGCATCGTCGACCGCGCGCGCAGCCTTTCAGACCGGCTCGAAAAACTCGTACACGGCAAAAGCGACGAAGAACACGTGGACGAGAAAATCGAAATCTTCTACGATCAGCTCGATCGCCTCGCGCGCCGCGCCAAGATGCTCCAGCGCGGCATGATCTCGTTGTATCTGGCGCTCGGCAGCCTCATCGCTTCGAGCGTGGCCATTGGTCTGGCTGCGTTCATCGGCTTGAAGGGCATGGATTGGGTGCCGGTGTGGATCGGCATTGTTGGCACACTGTGCCTGCTCTACACTAGCCTTGTGTTGATTCTCGAATCACGCCACGGGCTCGAGTCGCTGGAAATCGAAATGAACTTCATCCGCAAGATCGGCAAACGGCATATGGATAGCCGCTAGCAGAAAGGGCACTGCTGTTGCCGGCGCTTTTGCCGCCGCTGGAGTTCACCTACTACTGGACGGCTTTCCCACTTCACGGCGAGTACCGGTAGTCACCGGGCACGTCCGCGCGATAATCGTCGGATGCCATTGCTTCCCGACGCCTCGGGCGTTGTCGATCTGATCGAAGCGTTCCGCCGCTCGAAGACGATGTTCACCGCCGTCTCGCTGGGGCTGTTCGATCGCCTCGCCGCTGGACCGGCCGAGGCACACCAGATCCGCCGGCCCGATGAGGATGCCGATTCGCTTGAGCGCCTCATGGACGCCTGCGTCTCGCTGGGTCTGCTCGAAAAACACGGCTCTGCCTTCGCCAACTCGCCGGCGGCCGACGCCTATCTGCGCCGCGGCAGTCCGCGCACGATGACCGGCTACATCCAATACTCGAACGACGTGCTGTGGCCCATGTGGGGCAACCTCGAACACGCCATCCGCGAAGGCACGCATCGCTGGAAGGAGACGTTCGGCTGCGAGGGTCCGCTGTTTTCGGCCTACTATCAGACGGAAGACCGGAAGCGCGAGTTCCTGCTCGGCATGCACGGCTTCGGCTGCATGACGAGCCCGTCGATCGTGTCGGTCTTCGATCTCACCCGCTTCCAGCGCCTTGTCGATCTCGGCGGCGCCACCGGCCACCTGCCCGCTGCCGCGCTGGAACGCTATCCGCACATGAGCGCCGCCGTCCTGGACCTTGTGCCCGCGATCGAATTTGCGCGCGAGTTCACCGCCGGCACGCGCGTGGAGCTGATCGAAGGCGACTTCTTCACCGGCGAACTGCCGCCCGCAGACCTTTACGCGCTCGGCCGCATCCTGCACGATTGGAGCGAAGACAAAATCCGCCGCCTGCTCGCGCGCATTTACGCGGCGCTACCCGCCGGCGGCGGCCTGCTGATTGCCGAAAAACTCCTGCGCGACGATTTGAGCGGACCCGTCTCGGCGCACATGCAGTCGTTGAACATGCTGATCGGTACCGAGGGCCGCGAGCGGAGCTTTGCGCAGTACGCGGAGTTACTCCAGGAAGCGGGCTTCGGCGAGATGGAAGGCAAAGTCACCGGCACGCCGCTGGACGCCGTGCTGGCGATCAAGAAGTAAGTCATGGACTGCCGCGCCGGGTGTGGAGCCTGCTGCATCGTGCCCGGCATCTCCTCGCTCGGCAAGCCCGCGTTTGTGCGCTGCGAGCATCTCACGGCGGACAACCGCTGCGCGCTCTTCTGCCGCCCGGAGCGCCCCGCGGTGTGCGTGAGTCTACGCCCGTCGCCTGAGATGTGCGGCGGGTCCGCCGCGGAGGCGACGGCGATCTTGACGCGGCTGGAACTCGCCACGCGCCCCGCAGGGAGTGACGAAGGTCATCGAGTGGCAAATCTGCATGGCAATTGAGGGCAATGTGTTGAAGGACTCGTCGACCCGGTGGCTGCCTTGGCCACCTTGGCATAGGGATTAAGATGGCAGACCAAAGCAAACTCGGCCCGCAGTTCACGGCACGGCTTCGGCGTTTGCGCCCACAAGCAGATGTACGGGTTGTGGTGATGCTACAGTTGAAAGCCACCGGGCGTGGCACGAGGTCTGAACGTATTGCGCAAGCGCGCACCGCCGCCGAGCCGGCTCTGCAGGATCTCGATCTCATCCTCGGGCGTTTTGGCGGACGGCGATTGCGTGAAACAGCGACGGCGCTGGGGTCAGTGTCAGTGGAAACGACGGCGGCGGGCGTCCGGCATCTCGCCGAGTCGCCGTGGGTGAAGGCGATCCTCGAAGATCAACCTGTTACGCCCGTTCGCTAGTGTCATGTAATGGAATCGACTTTAAATAACGGCGGAACTGTGCCATACTTAGCCATGGCACGCCCTGTCTCGACCATCGAGCTCACTCCAGAAGA
>VFZP01000053.1 GCA_016871115.1 Acidobacteriota bacterium | reverse complement strand
CATCACCAAGTACAACCAGCAGTGGCTGGTTGGAAAATTGGGGTACCGCTCCCCAGCCCAAGCCCGCCGCGAGTACTTTCAAGCGATTGCAGCATGAACAAAGGTGTGTCCAAACAATCGGGTGCGGCACACCAAACCAAAATCGAAACAAAGGAAACCCGTCGGGAATAAGCCCTGAGAGCCCACCCGGTGGGTAAATAATTGCGGAATTATCTTGATTAAGCTAGGCCGACGACGGGCCCTAAGGTAAGTACCCTAGACAGGAGTAGCCACTGATGATAACTCGACTCCCCTTTCGGAGAGTAATCCCCCCCCCGATGCGGAGTATCCGAACCAAACGTACGGGAATGCTCCCTACCTATGGAGCGGGGTATCCAATCAGAAAATAGGCAGCCCAGTAGTCCGGATCTGAGTGCCAGCCCCCGCGGGCGATCATGTCGACCTGGGTGCGATGGAGTGCTTCGGCTTCATCGGACCAGTGGGCAAGATGACGGTAGAACTCACCGGCGAACAAGCCGGCGTCGTCGCGCGTGGGCCAATACGTGGAGAGTACGCGGCTAGCGCCGGCGTGCAACCACCCTCGTGTGAGACCGAGCAACCCCTCCGTCCGGGAAACGGTGCCGCGGCCGGAGCGGCAACCATTCATGAAAACAAAACTGCCGGGCAGGTTTTGGGCGGCGATCCATTCCGGACCGATCAACTCCGGCGAGCCCCGCGCGTCCAGGCTGAGAGCCACCAGACTGTCGGCCGACGCCGAGGGGTCCGGCACCACGTGCAGCGCCAGGTGGACCACGGCAGGAGCGCGCCCGAACTGTGCGGCGAGCAACTGGCGCGAGGCAGCGGTTCCGGTCAACAGCGTGGGCACACCAGCCCACGCCCGGGTGCAAGCTTCGACTTCGGCGGCTGAGCCTGGCAGCCTGGGCAGCACGGCGTGCGACGCATCGTGGTTGACCGGCAGCGATCCGGCTGCCCGCGGATCGGCAGCATTGTAGACCGGGTCGCCCACACCGAGGACCGGGCCGACCATCCGGGCACGGCGCCGGTAGGCGAGTGCCCATGCGCCGGGAATGATCTGCAGAACGTGCTTCTCGGCCAGATATAGGGGGCGGCCGTCGGATTCACCAGCCACCAGCGCGGCAAGCGGCACCCGGAACAGTTCGTCGTCCAAGGCCAGCACCCAGCGGCGCGCCTGATGGACGGCCGGAGGAAGACCGGCAAAGAGGGTCTGGAAGAGCCGGTGGGCCTGGGCTTGCCGGTCCGGGCCCGCCGGCGCAGCAGCCCACTGCGCGATCTGAGCATTCAACTGAGCAGCCGGGGGCAGCGGGTGCAACGCCAGCGGCTGGCCGTGAGCGAGGGTCCAGACCCAGGAAGAGCGCTCTCCCAGTTGAAAGAGGATGGCCGCTTCTCCCGGTTGGGGAGCGGGGCGGTTGGCGACGCTGACCGCGCGGCGCGGCGCCAGATTCTGGTCGAAGCCGGCTTCGAGTTCCGCGAGCCGCAGCCGGAGTTGCTCATGTCGCACAGAATCCGGCGAGCCAGTTGGTTGGTCGAGGAGCCGGGCGCTAGACTCATTGAGTTGACGCACCAGTTCCCAATACTCTTCGGCCGCCTCGGGGGGAACGGCCAATCCGGGTGCACCCACACGAAGCGCGGCGGCGCGGCCGGACTCGGCGACGGCAAAGGCTTCGGCCAGCAGGCGCGCGTCCCGCGTTCGCCGGAATTCCGAGTGGGTGGCTTCTACGAAGGTCTCGTAGAGCTGGGAGGAGTATTCCAGGCCCGACCGAAGCGAGTCGCCCGGCATCGTGTAGGCCGGCATATTTTCAATCGTCTTGACCGCACGCCGCATCCACGTCAGGGCCTGCGAGGTATGTCCCATGGCGAGGCCGGCCCGCGCGGCGAGAAAGTCCAGCTTCCAAGGCTGCAGGCGTTGCGCGTGGCTCACTAGCGTGCGCGCCTCCTCTATGGTGGCCATGGCGCGCTGCCACGCACCGCGATCTATTTCGATCGCAGCCAGATCGGCGAGATCCGAATCGACGTCGCTGCTCGACTGGCGCCGCAGGTCGAGCGACGCGCGAATGGCCGCTTCTGCTTCCGGCAGACGATGCTGGGCGGCGTGGGCCGTCGCGATGGCCTTCCAGACCTCCGCCTGCAGTTGGCGATTGCCCGCCGCTTCCGCCCGGCGGAGCAGCAGACGGAACGTGGCGTCGGCGTCCGAGAGCCGTCCCATCTTCACCAACATCCGGGCGCGATTGGTCTCAAGCACGATGCGCACGGCCGGGTCGGCCTGAGCGGGCAGCGCGGCCACCGCTGCTTCCATCGCCGCCAAGGCGCTGGAGAGGTTACCCGGGGCAAGGTAGACGTTGGCCAGGGAGTTCATGGCGTTGGCGGCCACCACCCGTTCGCCGATGGCTTCGCTCAGCCCGCGGACATTGGGGTACTCTCGAATCGCGTCGGAGTACTGAAAACGAATGGCACTGCGAAAAGCAGAATACTCCATCGTCTTGGCCGCAAAAGGATGGGAGGGATAGCGGCGGGAGAATGCCAGTGCTAATTCGAGAGGCGGGCCTGCAGCCGAAAGTCGGCCTGCGCGTTGAGAGTTGTAAACGGTGCGTAAAGCGTTACGCCATTCTTCCAGGCCCGGAACCATGGGTACAGCGGCGGGCGCACCCGCGGCGATGCGTTGAGGGAAGTGCGTGGAAGCCAACAGAGAACACAAGAGGAGGAGTAGTGACGCGACGCGCATAGACAAGCCAATCCAGAGTGAACGGCGGCCCAGCGCGGCGGCGGGTCGGGGAGGAGCAACCAGAGTTCTGTTGTCTCCTCCCGGAGTGTAGCAGAATACCAAACCCGCCACTGCATTAGTGAACGTTTTGGGCAGGCGGCGGAGTCATGATGATGATGGGGTCATCGAAGGTGAACATGGCCGTGTCTCCTTTCCGTAACTTTGCGCGATGCACAACTGGCCGCGCGGCGGGCGACGTGAAGCGCCTCCCGATTTGAAAAGTAGCAACACGGCCCGAAAAAGGGCACGATTATTTTTGGGAAGTAGTTGAAAAGAGGCCAGAAATAATTATTTTTTTCGTAGCATCGCTCTTCGCAGGCTCATCAAACCGGCTTTCTCAGCGGAACTTTTCAAGATGCACACGAAATGCTGCGATGGCTTCCGGCATCACGGTGACGCCCAAACCGGGCCGTGTGGGGACGGGTATGAGGCCGTCAGGACCCGGGGCGATCGTCTCGGCGATGACGGCATCGCGAAACGGGTGTTCTGTGCGATCGAGTTCAAACAGCGCGGGCGGGCCGGCGTAGATTCCTTCCGTGAGCGGCGGTAGGACGGCCATCGCGTGCAGAATCGCGGCGGTTCGTATGGCCGTGCCCCAGTTGTGGGGCACCATCCGTACGCGGTAAAGCCAGCAAAGATAGGCAAGGCGCTGGAGACCCGTGACGCCGATGATTTCCGCTTCTGGTTGCACGATGTCCACCAGTTGGCGGCTGACGTAGTCGCGCGCGAGGGTGTCGAGGTCCGCGGTTTCGCCGCCGGCGAGCGGAATGCGCGTGGCGGCGCGGAGGCGGGCATAGCCTTCAAGGTCGTCAGCCAGCACCGGCTCTTCCCACCACATGAGATCGTACCGTTCCAGCAAGCGCCCCAGGCGCACGGCGGTGCCCGCGTCGTAGGCACAGTTGGAGTCAACCGCCAATCCGATCTCCGGGCCGAGGGCGGCGCGCACGGCGCCCACCAGTTGGACGTCGGTCTCCACGCCGAAGCCGATCTTCATTTTGATAATGCGAAACCCGCGGCGCTTCCAGTCCACCGCTTCGGCGGCAAGGGCACCAGCCCAGTCGGACCACTCCTTGCGGTAGAGCGCGGTGCAGTAGGGCTGGATGGCTGTGCGCTGGGCGAGACCGAGCAACCGGTGAAGCGGGAGGCCCGCCGATTGCCCGGCAATGTCCCAGAGCGCGGTGTCGAGCCCGCCGGCGAGCATCGGCCCGGGGCGGCGCTGCATGCGCGGCGGTTCGCGGAGTGCGTCGTGTAGCGCGGCGAGTTCCAGCGGGTTGCGGCCGAGGAACAGATCGGGCCGCGCGCGTAGCGTGTCATAGCTGCCGCCGCCATCCCCCCAGCCGGTGAGTCCAGCGTCGGTTTGCACCTCCACGATCAGTCCGTTTCGGCGGTCTGCCCAGTTGAGCGACCAGCCGATGCGGTGCGCGAGCGGAGCCGAGAGGTGATGGAGATGAATCGCCGTGATGCGCATGGGACCTTTTAGGGCAGCTTCAGGAATCGCAGGCAAACGGGCGAAGGCACGTCGAGCTTGTCGCCGGTGGGAGTGAGCCGGCCGGTGGTTTGATCGATGCGGAAGATTACGATGCTGTGCGAATCCATGTTCTCGGCGATGAGGAACTGGCCGCTAGGATCGATGACGAAATTGCGCGGCGTGCGGCCTTGGGTCGCGAAGTTCTCCACGTACGTGAGCTTGCCGCTGCGGCGATCCACGCCAAAGACCGCGATGCTGTCGTGCCCGCGATTGGAACCGTAGAGAAAGCGGCCCGAGGGATGGATCCGCGTTTCCGCGGTGGTGTTGCTGCCTTTCCAACCGTCGGGGAGCGTGGAGAGCGTCTGCAGGGCCTTGAACGCCCCGCTGCCTTTGTTGTAGCTCATGGCCGTAACGGTGGAGTCGAGTTCGTTGATGGCGTAACCGAACTTGCCAGTGGGGCTGAAGGCGAAGTGGCGCGGGCCGGCGCCGGGTTTCATGTCGATGGACGACGCCGGCGTGAGCGCGCCGTCCTTGGCATTGAATTTGAAGGTGAGCACTTTGTCAATACCAAGGTCGGCAACGACGGCGTGGCGATAGTCCGGCGAGAAGTTGATCGAGTGCGCGTGCGGACCTTTTTGCCGCGGGCTGGTGCTGGAGCCCGTATGCTGTTGGAAGCTGACGGACTCGCCCAAGCGCCCGTCCGGCTGAATGGGCAACGACACCGTGCTGCCGCTGCCGTAGTTGACGATGACGAGGTAGCGCCCCGTCTTGTCTACTTGCAGGTGGCACGGGATCGAGCCCTTGGCCGAGACCTGGTTGAGTTCGGTGAGCTTACCCGTGGCTTTGTCGATCGAGAACGCCGTCACCGTGCCCACGGCCACTTCGTTTACCGCGTAGAGGTAGCGGCCGTTCTGATGAATGGTGAGGAACGAAGGGTTGGTGGTTTCACCGGCCAAGCCAATGGGCGTGAGCTTGCCCGTGGCCGTATTGAAGCGGAACGAGTAGATGCCTTTGCTCTCGCCTCGTGTGTAGGTTCCGGCAAAGGCCAGATACTCGGCGGCGAAGGCGGAAGAAGCGGAAAGAAGCGCGGTTGCGATGGTTTTGGACATGATGTTTTATACCTGAGCGGGCACGATGTAGGGTTTACGGTAGGTGCGGGTGAGCATGGCGTCGGCGGCGGGATCGCTGAGGAAGCGTTCGCGCGTGGCGTCGAACTTCACTTCGCGTCCCAGACGATGTGCGATGTTGCCCAAGTGGCAGAAGCCCGTGGACAGATACGTTTCCTCCACCTCGGCGTTGAGCTTGGATTGATCGCGCGCGCGCACGGCGTCGGCGAAGTTCTTCAGGTGCTCTTCCGCCTTGCCAACCGGCAGGTCAGGCCCCGGCGTCGATTGCTTTTCGCGGCCCATGCGGATCTCGTAGCGGCCGTCGGCGAACATGTGCAGATGGCCCTTGGCGCCGTAGAAATTCCAGCTCATCGGCTCGCTCGTGTAGAGGCCGCGGAGTTGGCCGACAACGGAGGTGCCGTCGGCGTAGGTCCACGTCACCGCTTGCGTGTTGGGCGTTTCGGCTTGGTCTTTGTAGCCAAAGCGTCCGCCGGTGGAGTAGGCGCGCGCGGGCAGGCCTTTCTTCATGGCCCAGCGGCATAGATCCACCAGGTGGATGCCGTTGTTGCCGAGTTCGCCGTTGCCGAAATCCCAGAACCAGTGCCAGTTGTAGTGGACGAGATTCTCGTGGTACTTCTGCATCGGGGCAGGGCCGAGCCAGGCATCCCAATTGAGCCACGAGGGCGGCGTGGTGGCCGGGTCTTTGAAGCCGATCGAATTGCGTGCGCCGGGGAAGTTGAAGGTGGTTTGGTATACGTCGCCGATCACGCCCGCGCGGATCTGCTCGATGGCATGGCGGAAGCGCGGCCACGTGCGGCGCTGCGTGCCGCCTTGCACGATGCGCTTGTACTTGCGCGCGGCTTGCACGAGTTTGCGGCCTTCATAGAGGTTGTGCGAGATGGGCTTTTCCACGTAGGCGTCTTTGCCCGCCTGGCAGGCCCAGATGCCAAGCAGCGCGTGCCAGTGGTTGCAGGTGGCGACGGCGAGCGCGTCGATTTCCTTGTCTTCGAGCGCCTTGCGTCCGTCAGAGTAAATGCGCGCGCGGGTGCCGGACTTCTGCAGAAGTGTGGCGGCGGCGGTTTCGGCGCGGCGTCCGTCGGGGTCGGCGAGGGCGGCCACTTCGACGTTGCCGGAGGCGAGGGCTTCGGTCATCAGCGCATTGCCCCGCCCGCCCATGCCGGCGATAGCGATGCGAACGCGGTCATTGGCGCCTTGCCAGCCGTAGGAGGAAGCGGCGGTGGCGGCGGTTACGAGAAAGCTGCGGCGGTTCACCATGTCAGCGCTTATTCTATTTCACTCGGCTGCGTCCCGCGTCGCTGATGGCCGAGGCGCGCGTCATGGTCTTGATGAACTCGACGCGGCGGAAGCGGAGTGCGGACCAGTCTTCGTCGATGGCCACCTGGCGGACGGGCTCGAAGCCGAGCGCGCCGAGTGCGGCTCAAGCTGTGTCGCGGTTGAAGCCGCAGCGGTATTTTTTCGACGAGCCCTTGGGGTAGGCGAACCAGATGACCGTGTCATCGGGCGCGCGGCGGGCGAGGATCTTGGCGAACTTGTCGGCATCGGTTTGCTGGGTGGCGAAGGCCATGGCGAACTCGACGGCGGGGCCGGTGGCTTTGGCATCGCGGGCGATCTGGAGGGTGGCGGAGAGTTGGGCGAGTTCGGTGTCGAAGGAGGCCGGGGCGTTGAGGATGAGGAGCGAGGTTTGGGTTTTGAGGTTGAGTTTGGTGAAGAGGGGCGTCAAGGGTTTTCAGGGCTGCTGCCGGGTGCCCGAACATTTTCTCTCAATCCCACGAGTGGGGGGAACGGCTCCGTTTGGGTGACGAAGGTGTTGCGGGTACCAAGCGACAACGGCGCCTAAGACGCCAAGCGCTGCTCCGCGCTGCTCAGGTATTCGAGAATCTCCTACTCGCGCTGCTGTACTTCCAATAGAACCGGCCTCGCCAAAAGCGCATAGTCGGCCGCTGAATGCGACTTCCGCGCCGACATCAACACCCGCCTTAAATTGGCCACGCATTGCTGGGCCTGTCGCATTTGCTCGTCGGTCCGAATCATCGCAACTCCATTTCCACAATACCGCGTTTCCGGAAGTCGCGCGTCGTTTGATAGGTATCAAGCCACAACCCGAGCACCTCGAGCCCGATCGACTCCCGTGCCCAAAACACATCGGCCTCGAATACCAGCTTCGCCCGAGCCGCATCAAAAGCGTCCCGAGCCTCCAGCGGCAGTGTGCCGACCGAGAACTCACTGCTCATGATGAGCAGCACATCCAAGTTTCCCGGCGTCGCCTTCTCCGTCACAAAGCTCCCCCAGACGAACAGCCTTCCTCAATGCCCGGTCGCTTGAACTCGCGCGAGCAGCACCTCGAACCTCCCGATTAACCACTCCCGGCGAGGAGAACTTCGTCCAAACCGCTCCTGGAATTCCGCCAAGGCCGCGGTGCGGACTCCGGGCGGAAGCCCTCCATCGTGCGTCGGCGGCAGCACACGAACAAGATTAACGCGGTTGAGCACGCGACAAGTCAGGAGGCGATGAGCCCGCTGATTCTATAGGCTGGAAACTGGCTCCTCTTAAGCCACCGTTTGAGCGCTATATCTCCACTGTCCTCATGGCCTGCTCCAGTCCTGGTAGCCGCGTCGTGAGTGTGATTCTTTTTGGCAGCGCCTCCACCGGCGGCGCGACACCGTCGAAGAGCTTGAGTCGCGGTCAGGCGTGACCAAGCAATACCCGTACCGGCGCAATGCGTTGAATGCGCTTGCCGATCGCATCACGGCCAGCCAGGACGCCGCCGGACGCGGTCCGGTCTTTCACGGAATTGCGCGTGACAAGGATGGTCGAAGACCGCACACAACTTCAGCAGCCGAATTCCTTGCCGTGGCCGTAGAGTCCCGTCGCGGCGATGTAGTCGCGCACGGACTTTGGCAGCGCGCCGGCGGGCATTCGGTTTTCGCGGAGTTCGGCGCGGATGTCGCTCGAGGAGATGTCGAGCGACATGGTTTCGAGCAGCAGAATGCGCGCGCCGGGCGGCGTGTCGTAAGTGTGGCCGGGGCGCGAGACGACGATGAACTCGACGGCGGCGAGCACGTCTTCCCAGCGATACCAGGTGCGGATTTCCGCAAACGCGTCGGCGCCGATGAGGAAAAAGATGCGGTCGCCGGGATGCGCGGCCTTCACACGTTCGATGGTGTGAATTGAGTAACTGCGCGCGCGACCCTGCTCGAGATTCGACGGCTCCAGGCGCGCGTCGCCGGCGGCGCAGGCGAGTTCGACCATGCTGTAGCGATGCATCCAGTCCACGCGCTCCACGCCTTGTTTGTGCGGCGGGTTGCCGTTGGGGATCATCAGCACGCGGTCGAGCGCGCAGCGATCGGCCGCCTCGCGCGCGACGGCGAGGTGCGCGTTGTGGATGGGGTCAAACGTGCCGCCGAAGATCGCAATGCGCCGCATGTTGCTACGCGGCGGGGACGGCGGGTGCAGACGGGAAGCGCTTGATGCGCATTTTGCGGAAGTAGACTTTCATACCGGGGCCACGATGGAGTTGCAGCGCGAGGATGCCCGCGCGGCGAGTCGAGTCCTTCAGCTCCGCGGTGACGAGGCCGTTCACTTTGATGGTGATGTTCTCGCCCTGGCAGATGATCTCGTAGTCATTCCAGTCCTCTGGCTTGACCACGTTCTCCGCCTTGCCCTTCCAGCCGTTGACGATGACGCCGCGCTTGCCTTTTTCGTCGTAGATGGAGCCCCACCGGTCGCCCTCGGCCATGTCGGCCTGCAGACCGCGCGCGACAAAGTCCGGGAGCTCTTCGCTGCGGAACTGCACGCCCGAGCTGCCGTTGCGGAGGCGCACCTGGAGCTTGAGGTGGAAGTCCGCCAGTTCCTTCTTCGTCTTGTAGATGAGGAAGGTGTTGTGCAAAATCTGCACGTCATCGGTGGTACCCACGATGACGCCGTTACTGACGCGCCAAAGGCGCGCATCGCCGCGCCATTGCCTGAGGTTGCGGCGGTTGAACAGCGGCTTGAAGCCGTCTTTCTTCTCTTCCTTGGAGACCACCGGTTGGGCAAGTGCACTCAGGGCGGCGAGCAGGAGCGATACAACAAATTTCATCACGCGCGTTTCCTGTCGATTCTACCGCTTGGAGATCTGCTCGCGCGCGGCGCGTTGGGCAAGTTCATCGCAGCGGTTGTTTTCGGCGTCGTCGGCGTGGCCCTTGGTCCACACCCATTCGGTCTGGTGGCGGGCCTGTTCGGCGTCGAGCGCTTCCCACAGTTCGCGGTTCTTGACGGGCTTCTTGTCGCCGGTCTTCCAGCCGTTACGCTTCCAGCCGGCGATCCATTTGGTGATACCGTTCTTGACGTACTCGGAGTCTGTCTTGATCTCCACCTGGCAGGGCTCTTTCAACGCGCGCAGGCCTTCGACGGCCGCCGTGATTTCCATGCGATTGTTCGTGGTCTCACGCTCAGAGCCGTACAGTTCCTTGACGTGTTCGTTGAACTTGAGCACCGCCGCCCAGCCGCCCAGGCCAGGGTTGCCGAGGCAGGAACCGTCTGTGATGAGCCGGATTTTCTTCACTGCTGCTACGCCGCCGCTCCGGCCAGTTCAGAGGAGAAAAACTGATCCACCACATCGCGGATCTCCTGCTTTTCCTTGGCGTGATAGATGGCCACGCGGAGGCGCGCGCCGTTCCGCACGCCGTGCGTGAAGTAGGTGGCAAATTGCTTCATCTTGCCGACGGCGTCGTCTACGTCGCACTCGGCCAGCATGCGGTAGTAGGTCTGCATGATTTCGTATCGGTCTTGTTCGGTGGGTTCGGTCCAGCGTCCGGTGGCGGTGTGTTCGGCAATCTGGCGGAAGATCCAGGGATTCGACGAAGCGGTACGCCCGATCATCACCGCATCGCAGCCGGTTTCGCGCACCATGCGCACGGCGTCCTCGGGCGTGACGATGTCGCCGTTGCCGATCACCGGAATCTTGACGGCGGCTTTCACCTCGGCGATGCGCGTCCAGTCTGCCTTGCCGCTGTAGCCTTGCTCACGCGTGCGCGGATGGAGCGCGATGGCGGCGAGCCCGTTGTCCTCGGCCATCTGCGCCATTTGAACGTGCACGAGTTCGTTGTCGTTCCAGCCGGCGCGGAACTTCATGGTAAGCGGGATGGTGATGGCGGCGCGTACGGACTTGAGAAGCCTTTCAACGAGCGGCAGATCGCGCAGGCAACCGGACCCGCCGTTGCACCGCACCACTTTTTTCACCGGGCAGCCGAAGTTGATGTCAACAATATCGAAGCCGAGATCCTGGCACACACGCGCGGCTTGAGCCATCACCTGCGGGTCCGCGCCGAACAGTTGCGCGGAGATCGGATGTTCGTCCGGCTCGAAATACAGGTAGCGCAGCATCCGGCCCATCTGCGTGCGCGACTTCACCGAGTGCGCCACACCGTGCGAACTGGTAAATTCGGTCATGATCAGCCCGCACCCGATTTGTGCGCGGATGAGGCGGCGAAAAACAGTATCGGTGACGCCGGCCATAGGAGCAAGCACCGTGGCCGGAGCCAAACGGTGGGGGCCGATCTGGAACTCGGACGGGACACGGGTGCTTGCGACGCTCATGGACACTATTGCTTTAAACATTTTACCGAAACCACGCCGGGTGCCGCCGCGTTTGTATAGGTGAGGAGTACCGCCCATGTCTGAGAACTGGATGAGCAACACGAACGTGAAGGTGGGCGGCGCGTTTCTGCTGGGCCTCGGTTTGGCGGCGATGCTTTTCCGGGGTAGCGGCGGCGATGCACCTACTGCGGCGGCCAAGGTAGCCGAACCGATTGCGGTGGCGCAGCCAGCGGTGGAGGCTGGCCCGGTTGAGTCTGTGCCGGCAGCAGAGCCCAGTAGACCGGAGCCGGTGACGACAGCGAGAAATATTGACCGCGCGCCGCGCCCTGCGGCCGTTGGAGCCACAAAAAGGCAAACTTCGGCTCCGGCGGCCCCGCCGGCCGCTCCCGCGGGGGTGACGCCGCCGAAGGTGGAAGAGAAGCCTGCGGCGGCGGCGGCTCCGGCTCCCGCGCCACCGCCGGCTCCCGCCGAACCTCCGGCGCCTGCCCTGCCCGAGATCGTCAGGCGCGATCAGCCGCGCCTCGAAGCCGCCCAGCCTCCGCCGCCCGAGCCCGCCGAGGTGACGGTGAAAGCGGGTACCGTGCTCAATGTGCGGTTGGGTGAGCGGCTATCCACCGAGACCCACAAGGTGGACGATACGTTTTCGGCGACGCTGGCCGCGCCGCTGGTGGTGGATGGGTTTGTGATTGCCGAGAGCAATGCGCGCGTGCGCGGCAGGATCGTGCAACTGGAGCGTGCCGGCAAAGCCAGGGGGCTCGCGGCGATGTCGCTCAAGTTAACCGAAGTGATGACGGCGGACGGCCAGAAGGTGGCGATCCGCACCACGCCGCTCCTGAAGCAGGGCGAATCGACCAGGCGCGATGATGCGACGAAGGTGGCCGTGGGATCGGCGATCGGCGCGGCGATTGGCGCGATTGCGGGCGGCGGCAAGGGTGCCGCGGTGGGCGCGGGCGCTGGTGCCGGCGCCGGTGCGGGCGCGGTTGTGCTCACGCGCGGCAAGGACGTGGAACTGGCCGCGGAAACGCGCCTGAGCTTTGCGCTGGCCGACGCGGTGACGATCACCGAGAAGCTTTCGAAGTAACCGCGCGAGTGGCAAGCGATAGAATGGGCGGCGGAATGACGCCGCCCATTTTTCTTTTGCTTGCCGCCGCCGCTTCCGCCTTCGCCGCGGACAGCTATTTCCCTCCGCCCGACTCCGCAGGCGGTTGGCGCACGTTGGCCGAGCCCGCGCAGATTCGCAAGCGCACGGGCATGGACGCGGCAAAGCTCGACGAGGCCTTCGCCTACACGCAGCAGACCGCGCCGCACGGGGGACTCCTGGTGGTGCGCAACGGCTACCTGATCTATGAGAAGTACTCCGGGCGCGGCCATCGCGAGGCGCTTCCCGAACTCGCTTCGTGCGGGAAAGCGTTCACGAGCCTCGCAACCGGCATCATGCTGCGCGAGCACGCCGCGAAGTTTCCGCAAGGGCTCGACACCAAGGCGTACCACCCGGATTTTCTCCCCGGACTCACGCTGCCGCGGGACGATCCACGCAAGGCCGGGATCACACTGGGGCAGATGCTGGCGATGTCGGCGGGCGTCAAGGGGATGAACCCGGTGTATGTGAAGGGCGCGCGGCAAACGTGGGAGAGCCCCACGATCGACAACGGCCCGTGGTCGACGACGGACGATTTTGCGCTCCAGCAGCCACTGTGGTGCGCGCCGGGCGAGTGCTACTCGTACTCGACATCGTCAAGCCACTTGCCCGCGATGATCGTACGGCACATCACGGGCATGGAGATGGAGGACTATCTGCGCAAGCACCTCACCACGCCGCTCGGGTTTGGCACGTGGGGCTATGCGATGTACCGGCCGAAGCTGAAGGGCGGCATCGATGCGAACGGCCGCATGCTGCACACGCCCGGAGGCGGCAGCATTGCGGTGCGGTCGACGGACATGTTGCGGTTCGGATACCTGATGCTGCACGAGGGCCAGTGGGGCAAGCGTCAGGTGGTGCCGGCGGAGTTTGCGCGGATGTGCGGGCGGATGACCAAGTACAACCCGCACTTCACGCACAGCTTCAACTTCAATGTGAACGAGGACGGGCACGTGGCCGGCGTGCCGCGCGATGCCTATTGGAAGGGCGGCGCGGGCGGGTATGCGATCTACGTGGTGCCGTCGCTCGATCTGGTGGTGTGGAAGCTGGGCGGCAATACGAGCCAGTATGACCCTGCGTTGACGCGCCTTACGGTGAACTACACGCCTGACGCCTCACGCGATGAATGGAAGCCGGGCGATCCGAAGACGATAGGGAACGCAACGGAGCGGACGCTGCAGATGGTGGTGGCGGCGGCGGTGGCGGCGAGGTAGCGCGATGATCAGGCGGGATCGATCGCAATTTGCCCAGCTCTCCGGTAGATACCCGAGGTCAATCAGCAAGTCTCCCGAGAGCCCCGACATTCGAAAAATCCGATAGAAACTCTGTACGGCGAACTGGGTTTAGCCATTACAAGGACGAACGAATGATAAGAATCAAGAACAATATGAAACGGTGGGCCTCAGCCGCGGCGGTAGCACTGGGTACGGCGACGGCCTTGGTGACGATGGCCCCGGCGCAACAGGAGGAGGGCGACGCCCCGCTGGCATCGCTCCACGCCGAGTGCTCGCTGTTCAGCCCGGAGCGGGAGGAGCATGAAGCGTCGGGCCTGACCGCGCAAGCCCGGCGGCAATACCGGATGAGCGAGTTGACCGTGCAAGTGGTGCCGCTGTTGGGCCGTGCCGCTGCGACGCGAGCGAGTTGGGGGCTCTCCTCAACCGCGGCGCAACCGGGCGCCGATCCGCAAGGCGTCATCGATACGCACCTTTTCCAAACCATGAAGGACGCGGGCGCAAGCCCGGCGCCACGCACGAACGACTACGAATTCTGCCGCCGCGTGACGTTCGATCTGGTCGGCCGCGCGCCCACCGTGGAGCGGCTCCTGCAGTTTGTGCAGGATCCGGACCCGAACAAGCGCAACAAGTACGTGGACGAACTGATGGCGCGCTCCGAGTGGGTGGACCGGTGGCAGATGTTCTTCGGCGACCTGTATGAGAACTCGTTCGACAACAACCAGGTGCGCCGGTACAATGAAGGCCGCAACGCGTTCTACAACTACCTCAAAGAGTCGCTCGCCGCCAACAAGCGCTACAACGTGATGGCCACGGAGCTGTTGACGGCCTCAGGCGGGAACACGTTTGAAGACGGCAAGCTCGGGTTCGTCCTTGGCGGCTTTGTGACGGGGAGTCCGCGCTCAGGGCAGGATATCTTCGACCAGCTTGCCGCCAACACGGCGGAGAAGTTCCTCGGCATCGCGCACGAGAACTGCATCCTGTGCCACGACGGCCGCGGGCACATGGACCCGTTGAGCGTGTGGGGCAGAAAAGAAACCCGTCTCAAGTCCTGGCAGCTCGCTTCGTTCTTCTCGCGCACCAGCCACCGGCGCATTCCGGTGACGCCGGGCCAGCCAAACCCGTACTACTACGCGATTGAGGACAACACAACGTTCCGCGTGGACTATCCGTTGAACACCACCACCGGGAACCGCCCGCCGCGAGAGCCGCTCGGCACGCTGCGCAACGTGGCGCCCGAGTATCCATTCGCCAACGGCGGCAAACCAAATCCGGGTGAGAACTATCGCGTGGCGCTGGCGCGTTTCATCACCGGCGACATTCAGTTTTCGCGCACCATCGTCAACTACATCTGGAAGCAGTTCTTCGTGCGCGGCATTGTGGAGCCGGCCAATCAGTTTGACCTCGCCCGCATGGATCCGAACGCCCCGCCCGCCGAACCGTGGACGATTCAGCCCACCAACCCGGCGCTGCTCGATGCGTTGGCCAAGGACTTCGCCACGAACGGATTCAACCTGAAGGACCTGATGCGGAAGATCGCGACCTCCGAGGCCTATCAACTCTCGTCGCGCTACGACGGAACCTGGAAGCCAGAGTACGAAAAGCTGTTCGCACGCAAGTTCGTGCGGCGGTTGTGGGGCGAGGAAATCATGGACGCGATCGTGCAGACCAGCAACATCGCCAATACACAGTTGAACGTGGTGGGCCTGGAGCGGTTGAGCTGGGCGATGCAATTGCCCGACACCTTCCGCATCCCCGCCGAACCGCTGGGCTCGTTCCTCGGCAGCTTCCTGCGCGGCAACCGCATGGACGAAGATCGCCGGCTTGACGGTTCGGTGACGCAGGCTCTCAATCTGATGAACGATGCGTTTGTCCACACACGGACGCGCGCCTCGGGCACGGGTGCCACCGCCAGCCTGGCCCGGCAATTACTGAACAAGTATCAGGCAGCCAACAACAGTTCGTTGGTGAACGAGCTATTCCTGACCGTGCTGAACCGGTTGCCGAGCGAGGAGGAGTCGCGCACGGCGTCGGTGGCGCTGGCCGGCGCTTCGGGCAACACGGCTCGACAGCAAGTTGTGGAAGATCTGCTGTGGTCGCTCTACAACAAAGTGGACTTCATCTACAACTACTGACCGGAACGTACCAGGAGAATCACTACCATGAAAAACGAATCGTCATTCCGCCGGTTTGTGGAGCGCCGTCCGCACTCGCATCGCTTCCCTGTGCTCCGGCCTTACTTTTCTCGCCGCGGGTTCTTTTCGCTCGCCGCGGGCGTCGCTGGCTCGGTCCTGCTGGAGCGGCCCGCGCTGGGACAGGAGATCAAGCGCGGCGGCGCCACGCCAATCAGCAAGGCGAAGAACTTGGTGTTCATTCTACTGTCGGGCGCGCCGAGCCACACGGACCTGTTTGACTTCAAGCCCACGCCCGACACGCCGCTTGCCGTGATGAAGCCGGAGACGATCAAGGGGATCGTGTGGCCCACTGGCATCATGCCCAAGCTGGGCGGACGGTTGGGCGAACTCGCGGTTGCGCGTTCGGTGCGCTCCTGGGCGCTGCAACACAACCTCGCACAGGCATGGGCGCAGATTGGCCGTTCGCCGGCCGCCGCGCTCGGCGACATTGCGCCGAATATCGGCTCGATCATCGCCGCCGAGAAGGCGAACGAACGCATGCCCGGACAAGTTTTCCCCACGTTCCTCGCACTGAATTCGGGTGCGGGAATCGGCTCCGGTTATCTCCCCGCCACGTACGCGCCGCTGAAGATCACGCCCGCCGTCTCCGGGTTGCCGGACACGGCGAACACGGACGGACAAACGCGGTTTGACGCCAAGTACGCGCTGCTCCAGAAGCTGGACGCGCCGCTGCGCGATGCCGCCGTCAATCCGCATGGAACGGAGATGGCGGGCTACGAGGGCTTCTATCAAAGCGGCAAGGCGATGATGTTTAACCCCGAGGTGGAGAAAGCGTTCCGTTACACCGCGGCCGAGGCCGCGCGGTTTGGGACAACCGGTTTCGGCAATGCCTGCCTGAACGCGGCGAAGGTGTTGGGCGCGCGAGGCGGCACGCGGTATATCCAGATCACCTACGGAAGCTGGGATCACCACAATGCCATCTACACGGCGCTGCCGCCGATGGCGAAGGCTCTCGATGACGGCATCTCAGCGCTGATCGACGAATTGAAGGCGAACGGCACGTACAATGAGACGCTGATCGTGGTCATGGGCGAGTTCGGACGCACGGTCGGCGAGTTGACGCCGACGGACGGCCGCGACCACCACCTGCAGCAGTTCGCCGTGTTTGCGGGCGCGGGCGTGAAGGGCGGGCGTACGATCGGCTCCACAGACGACCTCGGCAACCTGACCAAGGAGTACGGCTGGAGCCGCGACCGCGATCTGCGCGTCGAAGATTTCGAAGCCACGATCTACTCGGCGATGGGGATCGATTGGACGAGCGTTCGATATGACGACCCGTTCAAGCGTGGGTTCTACTATGTGCCGGAGTCTGACAGCGATCTCTACGCGCCGCTGCACGAGTTGTGGAGCTAGGCAAGCTCTCCGGAAAGCCGCGGGGGAACTCCTGCTTCTTCAGTGGCCGTACACGGGCGGAGGGGCGGGACTGAAGCGCCAACGCGCGGGCTATAAGCCCACCCTACACAGACGGGAATGCACGGGGTTCCGCTAAGGCACGGAACGAGACTGGCTCAATGATTTCATCGTCACGCACGCCAGCAGCGCCGTGAACGAAGAGGCACCCTTGGCCGAGTCCTGCTAACCCAGTGCGATCATCGCTGCGGCACCCAGTGCCGCGGCGGAGTTCATTCGATTGCGAGCCCTGCCCCCCACCACAGGGCCTTCCAACCGCCCGGCCGCACAGCCCACAACCAAAACCACGGACGGCCTCCAGCCACGCCCGACGCAATGAGTTTGCGACCCGCCCTGGCATCGCCAGCAGCCGCAGCGAATTGTCTCCATCGGTTTCAAACTGCACTCCAGCGTGCATACGCCCAGCCGTCCCAACGTACTCGCAGCACGGGTGGGGAGGTCCCGCCTTTCACTTTTTTCTTGCGCTTCAGCCGGGAAATGGCAGAAGGAAGAGACCCCTTCGACGTTTAGTCATAGGCCTAACGCGTAGAGAATCTCAGTGATTGCAGGCCCCGTGGAAACAACATGTTGCGGCGCGGCGGCCACGAGCGAACCAGCGAAAAACAGCGAAATCGCAGGGAGAAAAGCCACCCGGAAGCCCTCGGGGTACCACAGCCACTGGTACATGCCCGCTGAAACTATCAGGACTGTTCAAGTGCGAGTCCGGCCTCTATTGTGGGGTAACAGCGACATGCAAGTAACAGTGATTGTGCCCTGCTGGAACGAGTCGGAAGGCCTCCCGAACCTGTTTGCACGCCTGCGTACGGTTATGCAGAGCCGCCAGGGACAATGGAAAGTGCTGGCCATCAACGACGGCAGAACCGACTCGACCGGCGCCATGCTGGACGCCAAAGCCGCTCGCACCCCATGGCTGCGCGTGATCCACCACGACGGCAACCTGGGCTTGGGCGCAGCTCTGCGCACAGGCTTTTCAAACACCACCGACGACATCGCCTGCACGATCGACAGCGACTGCACGTATCCGCCCGAACGGCTCCCGGAATTTGTGCAGCGCATCGAACGTGGCGCCGACGTGGTGACAGCGTCACTGTGGCACCCCGGCAACAACCAGGCCGACGCCAGCCCCCTGCGCATTGGCTTGAGCAAGAGCGCTTCGCAGGTTTACAAAGTGATGGTGGGCGCGCACATCCACACCTATACGTGCCTGTTCCGCGCCTATCGCCGTTCGCGCCTTAGCTCGATCACGTTTCACTCGACGGGCTTTTCGGCTGTCACCGAGATCATGGTGAAGGCGCTGCTTACCGGTTGCCGCGTGGAAGAAGTGGCGATGCCGCTCGGCGCGCGCGAGCACGGCGAGTCGAAGATGAACATCCGCACGGCGATCATGGGACACTTCAACCTGATGACCTCCACGTTCCGCTGGGTCGTGTCGCACCGGCTGAACGCCTAAGAGCGGCCGCCGCGCTGGCGCCGGTAGAGTTCCGGCGTGGAGCCTGTGAAGCGGCGGAAGTCGCCGATGAGATGGGCTTGATCGAAGTAGCCCAGTTCCTGCGCGAGCGCGGCAAAATTCATCGCCTCGCCCGCATGGAGCCGCTCCACCAGTTCATGCAAACGGAACCGGCGGATCACCCCCTTGGGCGTTGCACCCACATAGCCGCTGAACAGCCGCTGCAGACTGCGTTCGCTCAAGCCTGCGCGTAGAGCCAATGCACGGGTGGAGTGGATAGCCAAGTCCGAGGCTGCAAGTTGCACTACGGACGCAGCCACTTGGGCCTGAGCGTCTGGCGCCGGCACGCGTTCGAGAAAATAGCGATTCGCTGCAGCGATCTTCGCCGGTTCCTCTGCATCTCCGGTCAGAATGGGCAGCAGAGTTTCGATCTCCGCTCCGAACGGGTCACGTGCCGGCACCGTCTTCCCCGCAGCGCCGCCACGTCTCCGGCATAGAAACCGCGGAATCCCCCAGGCTGAAACTTTACGCCAAACGCACTGGCGCAGCCTGAGAGTACGCTGGTGAATTTCGACGGCTGGACGCCGTGTACCAGCGCGCTGGCAGGCGATGCACTCGAAAACACGAGTTGCACATTCGGGTGCGGCAGCGTCTCCACGGAGTGGCGCACATCCGGAGGCAAGTTCCAACTCACCAGCCAATAGTGCATGATCCACGGGGACAACTCCGGGGCGGGCAGGCGGCGCGCGTGGGCAAACTCGCCGGGCGGGAACTCGCACTGAAGAATGCTGCGCGGCGGGCCGGCCCCGGTATCGAAGGCGGTGATTTGGCGGGTTTTTCCAATCATGGGCGGCGCAAGGCACGCTATCGAAAATGCGAATGAGCTATGCCTACCGCACCATTTTCGCAATTACTCTCGCCAGTGCCACCTTCGCACAGGAGACGCGGATGAAGACGGCAAAGGGAACGTTTCAGGTGAAGATGCTGCCGCCTGGCCCAGGCCCGGCGCCGGACGATGGATTTGTGCATTTGTCTTTGACGAAGCAGTTCGACGGGCCGCTGGCGGGCAACAGCCATGTGGAGATGATGGCCACCGGCGACGGTTCCCAGCCTAGCGGCGGCTACGTGGCGCTTGAGCGCTTCACCGGCACGCTGGATGGACGCGCCGGCAGCTTTGTGATGCAGCACAGCGGAGTGATGTCGCCCGGGCGTATGGAGATCAGCGTAGTGATTTCGCCAGGCACCGGGAGCGGCGAGTTGGCGGACCTGGAAGGGAAACTCGAAATCCGGAAGGAAGGCAAGCAGCATTTCTACACGCTGCACTATGCGCTGCCGGAAAGAAAAAGCCTGGCGCCGAAGCGCCGGGTGCAAAGTAGCAAAAGGAGAGGTTAAGGAGAGAACGGAAACTCAAGAAAACTGTTTGCGGTTAGCGAGCCGCCGCGCGGTTGCGGCTCCAGGAGCCGAAGGCGACGCCCGCCACACCCACCACCAGCATCACCAGCTTGCCCGGCTCCGGCACTTCGCCGCCGCCCGGGTTGCCCGTGAGGTAGATCTGCTGTTGGAAGGCAGTGGTGCCAGGGGCAGCCGTGAAGATGCTCGCCGCGCCGGATTGGCCCATGGCTTCCATCCGCCAGTTATTGGCCTGCGCCAGCACGGAGCCATTGGTGTTTGCAGTGCTGCGGATGCGGCCAGCCGCGAAGCCGTCGCCGCCGTCGTCAATGAGGTCCCACACGGCTAACTGCAGCGCCGCGCCGCCCACATCGGTCAGGCTGGCCGATAGGTACCGTTCGGCGAGATAGGCAGGCGCGTTGCCGCCATCGACGTCGTAGCTTGCCGGCGCAATCGATTGGGCAGCGTAAGTGGTGTTCAGATAAATCGCTTGGAAGAGGTTCACACAGAGGGCGTCGACGTAATCAGCGCCGTTCACCAGCAGGACGCCCACACCAGCGTTCGCATTTCTCACGTTGCCGTCCGCTTTGATTTCGATCGTCATGGCGCGGTCCCAGTCCAGGCCCGTGTGCTGGATGTTGGTGCCGAACAGGGTCGTGGAGGAGAGGATCGTGAGGAGCGTGCTTATCAGGAGCGTCGTCTTGTTCTTCATGACCCAATACTGGGCTCTGGACCCGTTTGGTTGAAGGCACGCCCTGACTGTTTTCGATTGGTACCAATGCAGGACTCTCACCGGGTTCAGTTCTGGTACCGCGCCGCGCTACGATATCCAACACATGGAAACCACGCAACTTTCGGGTACCGATCTCACTGTTTCGCGTCTGTGCTTTGGCAACATGACGTTCGGCGGCCAGACCGGCGAAGCCACCGGGTGCCGCATGATCGACTACTGTCTCGATCGAGGCATCCAGTTCCTGGACACCGCCAACGTCTACAACCAGGGCCGTGCCGAAGAGATGCTGGGGCGCATCCTCGCAGGCCGGCGCAACCGGGTGGTGTTGGCCAGCAAATGCCGCGGCGTGATGGGCCCGGGCGCGGATGAATCGGGGTTGTCTCGCGCAGCGATGTTCCGCGCCATCGACGATACGCTGCACCGCCTGCAAACCGACTACCTCGATCTCTACTATCTACACATGCCGGACTACACGGTGCCCGTGGAAGAATCACTGGACGCCATGGACGCGTTGGTGAAAGCGGGCAAGGTGCGCTATCCCGCCATCTCTAATTACGCGGCCTGGCAAGTGGCGCAGGCGCGCGCCGTCGCCAGCGAAAAAAGGTATCGGCCCATCCATGTGGCGCAGATGATGCATAACCTGATTGCGCGCGGGCTGGAGGAGGAGTTCGTGCCCTTTGCGCGCGCCTACGATGTGGCGACGGTGGTGTACAACCCACTGGCTGGCGGCCTCCTCACGGGCAAGCAGAAACGGGAGGCGCCCGCTGCGGGCACGCGCTTTCAAGGTAATCAGATGTACCTTGACCGCTATTGGCACCCCGCATTCTTCGATGCGGTCGATGAACTTACCCGCGTCGCAGAGGCGGCCGGACGTACGCCAGTGAGCCTCGCGTTGAATTGGGTGCTCCACCATACATCTGCAGCGAGCGTAATTCTCGGCGCCAGCCGGCTGGAGCAGTTGGAACAGAATGTCACCGCGGCCACCGAGGGCCGGTTGAGCGACGACACCATAGACGCATGCGATGCCGTATGGAACCGCCTGCGTGGCGTCACACCGCGCTATAACCGCTGATTTCAGGCACGCTTCACCAATCGCCCAGTAAGTAGGGCTCTGGTGCAAAATCCGGCTGTGTAGCACAATCTGTGGGTTTGAATAAGCTGCCGTGATGCGGTTGGAGGAGTGTCCGGCTGGTCGGCCCTAGCAGCACGGTGCGAAGGGGAACGCCGAAGTCGT
>VFZP01000052.1 GCA_016871115.1 Acidobacteriota bacterium | reverse complement strand
AGACTGCCGGGCGAGGCCGCATGGATCGTCTCAATCTTCGCAAGGAGCCGGTCAAGGACATCTTTGTCTATCCGCTGGTCGGCGACGTTCAGCAGTTGCTACGCCGCTCAACCCGGTAAACAAATACTCCGGGGATTCCATCCTTCGCTTTGTCAATGCAGACCACAATGGCGTAGCCGGCGGGCCAGGCAGCGTGCTCTATCAGGCCAGCGGCGCATTATTGACGGGCTTTGTCCGGATGAGCGACCACTTTGCGGTGGGTGATCTGAGCTCCGGAGCCATCACGCTGCTGCGCACCGGCGCCACTCCCGCCGATGCTATGACGACCGCCGGAACCGTCGGAATGTCTTATCCAAGCGGCTGGTATCATCCCACGGCGGGCTTAGCCGCGCGGCCCACTCCTGGCAACCCTGGATCCTATCACCTGGTTTTCAATGTCAGCTCGCAGTACAACGACATTCCATCGACAAATCAGGTGGCCATCTCCGGTCTGCTGAGCGGCGCCGCCGACGGCGACTCGCTTTACAAAATCACTGTCAATCTGAATGGCGTCAGCCCAACGGCGTCCGGACTGCAGAAGGTAGCAGCCGGCATCCGTACCGTAGCGGGCATGCAGTTTGCCGCCGACGGAAGTTTGTACTTTGCCGACAACGCCATCGACGGCCCCGGCAGCGACGAACCTCCGCAAGCGGACGAACTCAACCGCATCGCCGCCAGCGACTTCGGGAACATTGTGCCGGACTTCGGCTATCCCACCTGTTACACCGCCTATCGCACCGGCGCGCAAGTCGGCTCCGGGTGCGTGGACCCGGTGGTGACGCTTCAGCCTTTGAATGCCGGGATGCCGGACGAGTCGCAAAGCGAGGGCCCGGTCGAGATCGCGTTCAGCCCGTCCGGCTTTCCTTGGGCCTACGCCAACGGCATGTTTATCGGTTTCGCCGGCAAGTTCGCCAGCGGCCCAGCCAACGAGGAGAACGCAGTCGGATTCTACGACTTCAGCACCGGCTCATTCATTCACTTAATCGACAAGAGTTTGCCCGGTGTGGGACGGCCGATCGGCTTACTGTCGTCGGGCGACTCACTCTTTATTTCCGACATGTACACGGGCGTGGTGTATCAGATTGCCGCGGCTGATGTGGTTGTCCCGGAGCCGTCTAAGCTATCCATGCTCGGCGCCGCGGCGCTACTGCTGGCTGCCCGCCGTCACCGCAGTTGGTGACGGTCAAACCCGAGGGCCACGAACCGATCAAAGGCCGCGCGTGCTTCCGGCGTGGCGGGGTGCGGTGCGGCCCATCCGCGTTCGCCGTATACCCAAAGGCGCTGTAAGTCGCCCAGCAGAATGTTCAGCACTTTCTCGGGCCCCAGGTCCGGCTCGCGGCAGTAGTCCGAAAACGTGGTCTCCCACGCCGCCAGGCTGAACGGCATCTCCGGCCAGTGCACCGCCATCGTTGCCGAGACGCGGCGCTGCACAAACGGCTTCACCACGCACAGCACGCGGCGCACCGCCGCGCCACCCGCCGCCAGCGCCTTCGCCAGCAGTACGTTCTCCTTCGTATTCGAGGCCTCCGGCTCAAGGGCGATCGCCTCGCGCGGCACGCCCAAGCGCATCATCTCTTCCGCAAACACCTCAGCCTCCGGGCGGGGCCATGGCGTGGCGAGCAGGTCGCCCTGGTGCGCGATGCCGCCTGTGGTGATGACGCGCGGCGCAAGACCCTGGTGGTAGAGCGCGGCGGCATGGGTGGCTACGCGCACGTCATTCGTACCGAATACGAGCATCAGATCGGCGGCGCGCGGCGTGTGGCCCACCTGCATGTAGCGCCAGACGATTTCGGCGAGTTCGAGAGTTTCAGCAGGCAGCGTCTTCATATTCCTCGAGGGGTAGATCTACTCCGTACGGCATACATTGCCCCGCAAAATTGAACATTGTTCGTTTTACGGATGTACGCATAATTGATCCTACCGAGTCACAAACCCCTACGCATGTCTTAGGAGATTCTTGCCTATGTTTTCGGTCCGTATGCTAATGGTGTGCCTGCTCGCCGCGACGAGCGCCTTGGCCGAGTCACGAGCCCTCGTCGTCGAGCATCCGCACTACGACGCACGCCCTCGCGCCTCGGCCGACCGCAAGGTATGGAAGTGGTCTGTGGCGGCGCTGGCAGCCGGGTCAGCGGTGGATGCTTGGAGTTCCTGGGGCCGGCAGGAAGCGAATCCGATCTAGCGCGGACCGGATGGGCGCTTTTCCGCGCGGGGGATCGGAATGAAAGCGGCGATTGCGGGAGGCGCGGTCGCCGCGAAGTGGGCGCTGCAGCGCAAGAACGGCGAAGGGGCCAAAGGGATGGCGATCGCCAACTTCGGCATGGCCGGCACGTTCGCGAGCGCGGCGGTGTACAACCAGAAGTTAAGCAGCGATCGACGCTGAACCGTCCGGGCTCGCCAGCACCACGGTGTAGCCATCCGGATCGCGCAGCCAGATCTCCCAGTGATCCGGGCCGCCATCGCCGTCCGGCGGATTGCGGTGGCGGGGCAATACCACGGAGACATGCATCTGGGCCGCACGCGCGGCGGCGTCTTCAAAGCGATCGAGATCGAGTTCGAACCACAGCAGCACGCCGTTGCCATAGGGCTTGTGCGCAGGATCGCCGATCCGCCCGTGGTCGTGGTCCACGGTGAACGAATGCAGTTGCATTACCAACTACCCGCCGGGCGACTCGAGGCGCTCATACTCCGGGCCGCCATGCGCGCTGCGGCAACCGAGCAACTGTTGGTATCAGCGGGAACTGGCTTCGACGCCGGTCACGGCGGTAAGCGGCTGGGGTCGCATGTCTCCTCCGGTGTCTACCGGGGCTCCTTAACGCACAATCAGCACCGGCGCGGCCACATCGTGCCGCACGGCGTCGATGGTAGCACCGAAGATCAGATCCTTGTACCACTTGTGGCCGTGCGCGGCCATCACCACCAGGTCTGGCGCGATGTCTCGCGCGGCTTTCACGATTGCTTCTTTCGGGTTGGGCCCGTGCAGCACCACCGGCTCCACCTCGAAACCCTTGCCGCGCAGCGCCGTGGCGATGTCTTCGAAGTAGCGCTCACCGGTCTGCACTTCAGCGGTGGAGGACTCGGCGCCATAGACGACACTGGTGATACCTTCTTCGACGTGCAGCAGATACAGCTTGGCGCCGTGGCCGCGCGCGAGCGACGCGGCGTGGGAGACGGCGAGACGGTCGCGTTCGGTGTGATCGAGTGTCACCAGGATGCGCTGATAGTTTGCGGCCGGCGCGGGGTCAGTGAGTTCGAATGCGGGCACAGCCACCGCGGGCGCACCGGCTTCGCGTGTCCACGACGTTGGCAGCCACTGATGGCAGGTGACGAACACCAGCAGCCCGGCCAGCCCCAAGGTGAGCGGCGCCAGCAGGATCCACAACATCGGCCCGGCCATTTCTAGCCACGCACCGAAAGTGCGGATCACCAGCCACACATTCAACGTCACAATGATCGCCGCCGCGGTCCACGCCGCCGCCCGCACCCAACGCGGATTGGCGAACTCGCCCATGAGCTCTAGGCTCGATGTGAACTGAATCAGCGGAATGACGGCGAAGGGCAGTTGCATGCTGAGCAGCACCTGGCTGAGGATCAGCAATTTATACGTGCCTTGCTCGCCGCTGTACCAGACCGTGAGCGCCGCGGGTACGATCGCCAGCATGCGCGTGAACAGCCGCCGCAGCCACGGGCGCATGCGGAAGTTGATGAAGCCCTCCATCACAATCTGTCCCGCCATGGTGCCGGTCAGCGTGGAGCTCTGCCCGCTGGCAAGCAGCGCAATGGCAAACAGCGCGCTCGCCATCGTGGTGCCAAGAAGGGGCGAGAGCAACTCGTGCGCCTTCTGAATTTCGTTCACTACGATGCCGCGCGAAAAGAACGTGGACGCCGAAAGGACCAGGATCGCCGCGTTCACCAGTAGAGCGCCGTTGAGCGCGACGACCGAATCAATGAGGTTGAACTTGCAGGCCTGACGCTTCTCATCCGCCGACTTGCCGATGCGCCGTGTCTGCACCAGCGCGCCGTGCAGATAGAGGTTGTGCGGCATCACCGTAGCGCCGAGGATGCCAATCGCCACGTAGAGAGACTCGCCGTCGATGCGCGGGATCAGCCCGCGCGCCATGGCGCCGATGTCCGGACGCGCGAGCAGGATCTCAATGAGAAAACAAATGCCGATGGTGCCGACGAGGCCGAGAATCATTGCTTCGATCAACCGGATGCCGAAGCGGCTGAACCACAAAATGAACAACGTGTCGGCGGCGGTGATCAGCACGCCCACGATCAGCGGGATGCCGAAAAGCAGATTGAGACCGATCGCCGCGCCGAGCACTTCGGCAAGGTCGCAGGCGGCAATCGCCACTTCGCACAAAATCCAGAGCGCGTAACTCACCGGACGTGGGTACGCTTCGCGGCACGCCTGCGCAAGGTCGCGCCCAGCCACGATACCCAACCTTGCCGATAGTGTTTGTAACAGCACCGCCATCAGGTTCGACAGCACCAGCACCCACAGCAGTTGGTAGCCGAAGCGCGCGCCGCCTTCAAGGTCCGTGGCCCAGTTGCCGGGGTCCATGTAACCCACACTCACCAGGTAGGCGGGCCCGGCAAACGCAAACAGGCGGTGCCAATACGATCCGGCGTTAGTGGAAACGGATGCGTGGACTTCGGGCAGCGATGGTAGGCGTCCCGAGGTGATGCTCATTTGACGACCATCTTAACTATAGTTAACTGCGTCTGTCAAGGGCGGCGCCCAGGCCCTTCCCGAACAGCTCGAACTGGAGTACCATGTTTACGGTACGTCCATGACAAAACTGACCAGTTATGTTTTATTCGCTTCGCTCCCGGCGGCCCTGCAAGCGGCTTCGGTCTTTGGCGATTTGCCGCTCAGGTTCGAAGCCAATCAGGGTCAGTTGAGTAACCCCGAGATCCAATTCGTGTCGCGCGGACCAGGCTACGCGCTGGCGCTCACCAGCGGCTCGGCAAGGTTTCTCGCCGGCGGCCAGGAGGTAACCATGGCGCTGGACGGCGCGTGGCAACGCGTGCCAGGCCGCGGCGAAGCGCCGTTGCCAACGTTATCGAATTACATGGTCGGTACAGACCGCGCGCAGTGGCGCACGGGTATCTCCAACTACCAGCGCGTGCGGTTTGCCGGTGTCTATCCACGCGTCGATCTGGTCTACTACGGCAGCGGCAAGGAGCTTGAGTATGACTTTGTGGTGGCGCCCGGCGGCGACCCGCAGCAGATCGCGTTCCGCTTTGCCGGCGCCGAGCGCGCGCGCATCGACGCAGCCACAGGCGACCTCGTGCTGCGGATGCCGAACGGCGAAGCGCGGCAGAAGCGGCCGGTGCTGTATCAGGAGTCAGCGGACGGCAAGCGCGTGATGGTGGCCGGCGGCTACCGCAAGATGGGTGGCAGTCGCATCGGCTTCAGCGTGGGCGCCTACGATCGCGTGCGCCCGCTGGTGATTGACCCGGTGCTGCAGTTCGCCACGCTCTTTGGCGGTCAGATTCGCGAGAGTGCTTCGGCCATCGCACTCGATCCGCAAGGCAATGTGTATGTCGCCGGCGTTTCCGCCTCACCCGATTTTCCGCGCACGGCCGGCGTGCCGCAGGGCCGCCACGTGGGCGCCAACGATGTCTTCGTGGCCAAGCTGAATCCGCGTGGTACGGCGGTGCTCTACGCCACTCAGATCGGCGGGGGCGACGAAGAGTTCGGCGTCTCTCTCTCGGTGGACCGGTTCGGGAATGCCTTTGTGAGCGGCTCCACGCGCTCGGCGAATTTCCCCACCACCTCCGGCTCTTACCGCGAGCGCAGCAGCGGCACACCGGGTGACGGCGACGGCTTCGTTTTCAAACTCAACGCCACGGGCACGGCGTTGTTGTACTCGACGCGCATCGGCGGCCGGGGGAACGACTCGGTGAATGCCGTGGCGGTGGATAACAATAACGGCCAGGTGGTGCTCACCGGCCAGACCGCTTCGAACGACTATCCGATCACCAGCCGGGACGTGCTGCAAACCGAGCGCAAAGGGTCTGACGATGCATTCATCACCAAGCTGAACGACACGGGTACAGGGCTGATCTTCTCTACGCTCCTTGGCGGCGACTCGCAGGGTTTCATTGTCGGCACCGAAGCGGGCAAGGCGATCGCGATTGACCGTGTGGGCGCAATCTACGTCGCCGGCTACACGACACTGCGCGATTTCCCCATCACGCCCAACGCCGCGCAATCCCAGCACCTCGGCGATGCCGACGTGTTCGTCTCCAAAGTCAGCGGCGACGGCAAGGCGCTGCTTTATTCCACCTACCTGGGCGGTGAAGGCCAAGACATCGTCAACGGCATCTACATCGAGCCCACCGGCACCAACATCTATGTCGTGGGCGGCACCACCAGCGCGCGCTTCCCGGTGACCCCCGGCACACTGCAGAACTTTATCTTCGGCGGCCAACCGTTTCCGCGCGATGGCTTCGTCACCAAGATCAACGCCAACGGCCATCTGGTGTACTCCACGTTCCTCGGAGGCAACGGCGATGATCAGTTGAACGCCATCGTGGGCGACGACGCGGGCAACGCTTACGCGATCGGCACCACCAGTTCCACCAACATGCCCACGTCAGTGACGTCAATCCAGACCAACCCCAGCCGCGGCCAGGTCGGCGAGCCGTACGACGCCTTCATCGTCGCCATCAATTCCGTTGGCACGCAATATCTGTGGACCACCTACCTAGGCGGTCTGCGCAACGAAGAGGGCAACGGCATCACGCGCGACGGCGCAGGGAACCTCTACGTCGCCGGTTACACACAGTCTTCCGGTTTCCCCGTGACGCCGAATTCGCTGCGCAACCCGAGCGCGTTCGGCAACACGGCCTTCATCGCGCGCATCGGCGAGCAGCGCGGCTCGGCGTCGCAACTGGTGCAGTTTTCCGGCAACCAGCAGCGCGGCGATCAGAGCACCATTCTCACGCAGCCGCTGGTGGTGGAACTGCGTGACGAGTTCAATGTGCCGATCGTCAATCAGCCGGTGGACTTCACGATCAGTTCCGGCGTGCTTTCTTCCAATCGCGTGTTCACCAACGGCGCCGGACGCGCCAGCGTGAGTGTGACGCTGCCGGACCGCCCGGGTGTAGTGACAGTCACCGCGTCGGCCGGCGGCACGATCCCGGCGGTACGGTTCGAACTCACGTCGCTGCGCGTCGGGCCCCCGCTGCCGGAGATCAGCGCGGGCGGCGTGGTCAGCGCGGGCCTCAGCAGTCCGCCGCAACAGATGCTGGCCACCAATTCGATTGCCACCATCTTCGGCATTCGATTTGCCGCGCCAGGCACCAACGCCGTGGCCGACCAGTCCACCTTCGTCGCCGGCAAGGTACCCACCCAACTGGGCGGCACCTGCGTCACCGTGGATGGCGTCGCCGCGCGGTTGCTGGCCGTGACCGAATCCCAGGTGAACTTCATCGTGCCCGAACTCATGCGCACGGGCCAGTTGCCGGTGCAGGTGCTGAGCAACTGCGGCCGCGTGACCGAATTGAAGAGCGACGCAGTGAACGTGGAAATCCGGCCCACGGCGCCCGAGTTCTTTTACGCCGCCAACACGCCGGGCGCACGCGCCTCCGTCTCGATGGTGGACGCGGCGACAGGCGCGACGCTTAACGCCGCGCGCCCCGGCCAGATCGTCAGCATCTTCGGCACCGGCTTTGGCCCCACGAATCCGCCGGTTGGAACCGGCGAGTTGCCCACGGGCATCGCGCGCACGGCGGAACCCGCGATTGTCACCTTCGACGGCCGCCCGCTGAACGGCGGCGGGAGCGTACTTTACGCGGGCGTGGCGCCGGGTCTGGCTGGCGTCTATCAGTTGAACCTGCAGATTCCGCCCAACGCGCGCAACGGTAACCTCACGCTGGGCGTGCGCTTCGGACAACAGTCCTCGCCCGCCGGTTCCTTCATCCGCATTGAAGGCGGCGAAAATCGCGACCCGCAGGTGGCCGTGTCGCCCTCACGGATCGAGTTCGGCGACGTGCTGATCGGGCAGCGCCGCGACCTGCCATTCACCATTGCCAACTCGGGTACCTCCGTGCTCACCGTGCGCGCGTTTGACGCCGGGCTCCCGGTGTTCACCATTAAGCCAACCTTCGGCTTTGAACTCGATCCTGGTGAGACAAGGGTGCTGACCGTGAGCTTCATGCCCCAAACCGCCGGACCCATCAACGCGACGTTGCGCGTGGCGACGGACGATCCGGTGGACTCCGTCGTGTCGGTACCGATCTCCGGCGTAGGCTTCGTGCAGCCCCCGCCGCCGAGCCCCAAGCCGGAATTGACACGCATCAATCCCAACAATGTCACCGCGGGCGGCGCGCCGTTCAATCTCGCGCTGTTCGGCACGGGCTTTGTGCGCGGCTCCGTGGTGCAAGCGAACGGCCGGGCACGCTCGACGTTCTTCGCCAACGACCGGCAGTTGATCGCCTTCATCGAAGCGGGCGACATCATCGACCCGGGCAGCGTCGAGATCGCCGTGGTGAACCCGAGCCCGGGCGGCGGGACCTCAAACGCGCTGCCGCTCAGCATCACCGGCACCACGCCGTCGAATGCACCACTCGGCTTGATCAACCAGATTGACCTGAAGTTCTGCCCCGCCATCACCTCTTACGTCTCCGTGCTGGACAGCACGGGCACGCCGGTGCGCAACATTACACGCGAACGGTTGAGCTGCCGCGACGGCTCGGACACGGTGGATTGCACCATTCAGCCGGCCTCGGTGGACTCGCCGCTTTCCCTGCACCTCGTCTTCGGCCTCAACGGCATCGTTACCGAGGCCGAGCAATCGCAACTGAAGAGCGCCGCGCGCCAGTTGATTCAGGCGCTGGGCCCGCAAGACCAGATTGCGATCACGCACCTTGAAGACGTCAGCCGCCTGCAACTGAACTTCACCCACGATACCAACCGGGCGCTCCGGGTGATCGACTCGTTGCGCGCGGTGCCGCCCGGCAACGCGCTGTACGATTCGGTGGTCTCGGCCGCCGAGTCGACGCGTCAGCATCCCGGCAAGCGCCGCATCATTGTGTTGATGACTTCGCTCGATAACCTCTCAGGCGTGCTACGCGATCTGAATCAGGCGCTCGGCACCGCGCGGTCCAGCGGTGTGACGTTCTACACGATCGCCACAGGTCCAGGCAAGACCGATACGGGTCTCACCGGCTTCCTGCGGACGCTGGCGCGCGACACGGGCGGCCAGTTCTTCTCTGAAGACGTGCCGACCAACTACAGCGGGCTCGTCAACCGCCTTGCGCAGATCATTCAATCGCAGCATGAGATCAAGCATGAGGCGCTATTCTTCAACACCGTGACGCGTCCGCTGCAGTTCATCTTCCGGCTGCCCGAAGGCGACGTAACCGCAGTGCGCAACTATACGCCGTGTCTGCCTTAGGGCGAACATGGCTCGCCTTCCTGCTCCTCACCCCGGCGTGGCTTGCGGCCGCGCCGTTGCGGGGACGTGTTTTCGACGCCCTCACCGGCGAACCCCTGGCGATGGCGGAGGTCCGCAGTGAGGCCGCCTCGGCGCGCACGGATGCGCAGGGCCGCTTCACGATTCAGTTAGGCGAACCGGCGCGGCTGCGCGCCACATTGGTAGGCTACCGGCCGGTGGCCGTGGATGCGCAGCCCGGCGTGGAAATCGAAATCGCGCTCCAGCCTGACACGCTGCGCCGGTCCGACAGCGTTAGCGTGAGTGCCGGCCCCTTCAGCGGCGAGCAGGAAGTGTCGGTGGCGCTGGCCGGCAATGAACTGCGCAATCTCGCCAGCGTGCTGGCTGACGATCCGCTGCGTGCCGTGCAATCGATGCCCGGCGTTGCCGGCAATGACGACTTTCGCGCGCAGTTCTCGGTTCGTGGCGCCGGCTTTCAGCGCGTGGGCGTGTATCTCGATGGCATTCTGATTCACGCACCCTTTCACACCGTGCAGGGCGAACCCACCAGCGCCTCACTCAGCATCATTCAAGGCGAGTTGCTTGAGAGCGCCAACGTCCACGTGGGCCCGCTCCCGGCGCGCTATGCGGATCGGACAGCCGGTGCACTCGATTTCCGCTCGCGGGAAGGCGACGCACGCCGCCGCTCGGCGCGCATCACGGCCAGCGCGTCCAACGCCGGCGCCTCCGCCGAGGGGCCGCTCGGGCGCAACCTGACGTGGCTCGCCGCCGTACGCAAGAGCTACTTGCAGTACATCATCAACCGCACTGCGTCTGACGAGCCTTCGCTCGGCTTCAGCTTCTGGGACGGACAAGGCAAACTGGCGTGGACGCCCACCGCCGCGCACCAGGTGTCGCTCACGCTGATCAATGGAAACTCCGGGCTTGACCGCGACCCAACCAAAGTGAACCTCGGCGTGAACGCCATCGCCGACAGCAGCTATCGCTACACGCTCGCCTATCTCGGCTGGCGTTACACGCGGAGCGGGCTTTTGTTTACGCAACGGCTGGGTTGGCTCGACGAGGCGTTCCAAAACGACAATCGCAACGCGCTGCGCCTGCAGCAGGGGGCCTATCGCGAGTACATCTGGAACGGCGACGGCTCACGGCTGTGGAACCCGCGCCTGGTAACCGAGTTTGGCTGGAGCGTGCGTGAGTTGCGCGACCGCGCCTATGCGGACCGCGTGGTCACCGGGCCCACACCCATCCTGCGCATTGACGACTATCGCGGCAGCGGCACGCGCAGCGGCGTCTACGCGCAACAGTCGGTGAATCTCACCGCCAGCCTGCAACTGCGCTTCGGCGGCCGCCGCGACTATCATTCGGCGAACGGCCGCGGCGCGTGGCTGGGTAACGCGGGATTGACCGGCCGGGCGTGGCGCGGCGCGCGCTGGCACGCGGCGTGGTCACAAACAGCGCAGTACCCGGAACTGCTGCAGTTGTTCTCGCACGCCGGCCGACGGACGCTGGAGCCGCAACGCGCAGCGCAAACCCAATTGGGTCTCGAACAAGCCCTCGGCGAACGTTCGCGCGTCCGCCTGGAACTTTACAACCGGCAAGACCGGCAGTTGCTGTTTCAGCCTTTCGGCGAACCACGCGCGCTACCGAACAACCGGTTCTATCTGCCGCCGCTCATCACACCATGGCAGAACTCTTCGCGCGGATACAGCCGAGGTGGGCAGGTTTTCTTCCAGCGCCGCGCAGCCAACGGCGTCACGGGCTGGGTCTCGTACGTCTATAACCGCGCGCGGCTGCGCGACCAGTTCCTGAGCAACGTCATTCTGTACGATGCCGACTCCGAGGCGCACCACCTGTTCCAACTCTACGCCAGCCAGCGCCTGCGGGCCACCGTGAATCTCAGCGCCAAGTGGGTCTACGGCTCCGGCATGCCCATACCGGGCTTCTACCAGCAGCGCGGCCCGCACCGCCAAACCGACGTGTTTCTTTCGGCGCAGCGCAACCTCCTGCGCTTGCCCGCCTATCAACGCACGGACGTGCGCGTCAACAAAAGCTTCGTCCGCAAGCGCTACCAGTTCACGTTGTTTGCCGAAGTGATCAACCTTACCAACCGCAACAATCTGCGCTTTGATGACTATGGCAACATAGACCCGCGCACCGGCCGTGCGCGGCTGTTCTTGAAGCGCACGTTCCCAATCCTACCCTCGGCCGGTATCGTTTTCGATTTCTAAGCCGCGCTCCGGTTACACTGAAAGCTATGTCCAAACAATACGCGGCCGCGCCGCCGATGTCGATTGACGCCGCCAAAAACTACACGGCCATCATCACGACGTCACGCGGCGTCATCACCGTGCAACTGTTCGCCAAAGACGCCCCGATCACCGTCAACAACTTTGCCTTCCTCGCAGGTGAGGGTTTCTACAACGGCACGATCTTCCATCGTGTGATTCCCGACTTCATGATTCAGGGCGGCGACCCGACGGGCACCGGCCGCGGCGGCCCCGGCTACCGCTTCGAAGATGAAACGCGCAACAACCCGAACAAACATGAACGCGGGGTGCTCTCCATGGCCAATGCCGGCCCGGGTACCAACGGCAGCCAGTTCTTCATCACGCACGTGCCGTGCGATTGGCTGAACGGCAAGCACACCGTGTTCGGCAAGGTGTGGAGCGGCCAGGATGTGGTGGACACCGTGCAGCAGGGCGACCAGATCGTCAGCATCGCGGTCGCCGCGGCGTAGCTACCGCGCGCGTTCGCACAACTCCGGCGGCCACTCGGTCTTCGCGGCGAAGTTCTAGCGCAGGAAATACCGGTTGATCACGGCGTTGTTGAAATAGGACACCATCGCGAGCTCGGGGTTGCGGCGCAACCTCACCTCAATGTCGACGGGCCGGCTAAAGTTGATGAGGCCGGCCCACGTCCCTGGAAATCGCAGAGGCCATTTGCGCGCTAGCGGCGAAGCCTGTGCTTCCCTGCCCTGTGTGTGCAGCTTCAAGTACGTGGCTCGGTTGTAGTCTTCGAGCCGAATCCCGCGATCGGCATCTGTCATCGCGCGAAACTCCACGTCATCGGAGTCCGCCGCAATCGAGAGCTCCTGCCAGTTCATCGGCATGGTGCCATGCTTGCCCCACTGCGATACGGCACGAATGCGCCCGGCGGCCGGAGCCGGCGCGCTGAGGAGCCGCCCGTGAAAGTATGTGTGTACCGAGACGGCACGCGTAAGCTCCGGGTTGAGGCGCACCCACAACACTTCGTGATCGCACGGGTCATTGTCGTCCGGGAGGTCGATGTCGTCTTCCCAAAACAGGTGGTAGGCGATCTAGGGCTCAGAGAAGTGCATCAACGCCGCGGCGTCTTTGAGTGCGAATGGCTCATCCGGCGTAGTGAGCAGGATGGGCGCAAAGCGGCGGATCAACTCGCGCTCGCCCGCGGACGGTTCGCGCGGCGGCACTAGTTTCAGCGCATCGGAGTAGGCCTCGCTCCTTTCCTTCAGCCGCCGCTCGCCGTGCGCCGCCAGCGCGTCGCCATTGGCTTCCATGGCCTCCGGATTCGGGCACATGCACGAGGGCATCGGATCGGACCGGCGCGCCACCACGGGCGCGGTCTCGCCGGCGCCCAACGCCAGCATCGCCGTTACGCAAACAGCCAAAGTTGTTTTCTGCATCCCACCAGCAGCCCCACCGGGGCCGCGCCTTTCAGGCGGCTCAAGTGAACCGGCCGCCGCCTCCGCCAGAGCCACAGCCGCCCGTGGCAAAACAGGATAGCTGACGCTCTACTTTGTGGGACGCACAGTGCGGGCACACCAGATCCGTGTCCGCTTCGGACATGCGGCGGAGTTGTTCGTAAAGTTTGCCGCAGCCGTTGCAGCGGTATTCATACATCGGCATGGTGTGGTTCTCTATTTATACTATCCGTTATATGGTTTCGCGGTGGGCGGTTGCAGCTCTTCTCCTTCTGGTTTCGGCAGCGGCGAGGGGGCAAGCGCCTTTTTGGCCGGGCGTCACGTATGACCCGGCGGTGCCGGCAATCGGCAGGACCCTCGGCTACGCGCCGGGCGAACGCATCAGTTGGCACGGTTCGATCGTGCGGTACTTCGAGACGCTGGCCGCCGCGCAACCGGCGCGCATGAAGGTGTGGGAGTACGGCAAGACGTGGGAAGGCCGCAAGCTCATCTTCGCGGCGATCGGGTCGGAAGCGAACATCCGCCTGTTGAATCAGATTAAGGCGAACCAGCGCAAGATCGCCGATCCGCGTACGACGCCCGAGGCTGAAGCGGCCAAGCTGATGGCGGCGATGCCCGCGGTGATCTGGCTGGGCTACGGCGTGCATGGCAACGAAATCTCGTCGCCCGATGCGGCCATGCTCACCGCCTATCATTTGCTGGCCACGCGCCGGGACCCGGTGGTGGACCGGATTCTGGCGAACGTGGTGGTGCTGATCGATCCGCTGCAAAACCCCGACGGACGCGACCGCTTTGTGCACCACTTTGAAATGTCCGAGGGCCTCGAAGCGCAGGCCGAGCCCTCGGCGCTGGAACATGACGAGCCGTGGCTCAGCGGGCGCACCAATCACTATCACTTCGATATGAACCGCGACTGGATCACGCTCACGCAACCGGAAACGCGCGGCCGCGTGAAGACGCTGCTTGAATGGCTCCCACTGGTATTCGTGGATCTGCACGAGATGGGTTCGAACTCTACGTATTACTTCGCGCCGGAAGCCGTGCCCTACAACCCGCACCTCACCGCCGCGCAGCGCACCTCACTCGATTGGTTCGGCAAGAATAACGCGCGCTGGTTCGATCAGTACGGCTTCAGCTACTTCACGCGCGAAGTCTACGATGCGTTCTACCCCGGCTACGGCGCGTCGTGGCCGGCCTACTATGGCGCGATTGCGATGACGTATGAACAGGCATCGGCGCGCGGGTTGCGCATGCGCCGGACGGACGAGCGGGAGTTCACCTTCCGCGACACCGTGCGGCAGCACTTCGTCGCTTCCATCTCGACGGCGGAAACAGCCGCGCGCGAACGCCCGCAACTGCTGGCCAACTTCCGCGCGTACCGCGTGTCGGCCATTGAAGAAGGTAGCCGCGAGGCGATCCGCGAGTATGTGCTGCCGCGGCGCGGCGATGTGTCGGCCGTGGACAAACTGGCGCACGTACTGGCGGCGCAGGGCATCGAAGTGCACCGCGCGGCGCAACCGGCGGGCGGGTTTCCGGCTGGCAGCTACTTCATTCGCTTGAATCAGCCGCAGAAGCGCATGGTGCGCACGCTGCTGGATGCGAAGGTGGAAATGGAAAAGGACTTCCTGGCCGAGCAGGAGCGCCGGCGCAAGAAGAAGCTGCCGGACGAAATCTACGACATCACCGGCTGGGCACTGCCGCTCGTGTACAACGTAGAGGCGCTGCCCCGCGAGTCCGTCACGGCGGGCACGATGGATTTGATCACGCCGGGCGCGTTGCCCACGGGCAGCGTCACGGGCAAAGGCACGGTGGCGTATCTGGTGCCGTGGGGCACGCAGGCAGCCGCGCGTTTTCTCACTGCGGCGCTGCGTGCCGGCTTGCGCCTGCACACGAACGACAAGGGCTTCAAGCAGAACGGACGTGCGTTTCCGCGCGGCACGCTGATTGTGAAGACGCTCGAAAACTCGCCGGGGCTCGACGCGAAGATCGCTGCGCTGGCCGCGGCGCAGGGCGCGGAAGTGATCGGCACGGAGACCGGTTGGGTGGAGGATGGCGTGAACTTCGGCTCGCGCTTCGTCCACACCGTGAAGGCGCCCGTGGTGGCGATTGCGTGGGACTCGCCGGCGAGCAGCGCGTCGGCAGGCCACACGCGATTTGTGCTGGAACGGCAGTATGGGTATCCTGCGATTCCCGTGCGGGCAGCCACGCTTGCCTCCGCAGACCTATCGCGCTTTGACGTGATTGTGCTGCCTGACGGCGCTTACTCCGCCTCGCTGATGACGCGCCTCAAAGACTGGGTGCGCGCGGGCGGCACGCTGATTGGCGTTGGCGGCGCAGTGTCATCTATGGCCGACGCCAAGACGGGGCTGCTGGCGATTCAACGCGAGACGCTACCGAAACCCGAGAAGTCCGCCGAGAAGAAGGCGGGCGACGACGGGCGTGTGCCCGGCACGTTCCTTGTTTCCGACGCGGACTACGATAAGGCAATTACACCTGAAGGCGCAATGCCCGACGACGTCGCCGGTGTGCTGGTCGCCGCACGCACAGACCCGGACCATTGGCTCACCGCCGGGCTTCCAGCGAAACTACACGCCATGATCAGCGGGCGCAACGTGTTCACGCCGGTGAAGATTGACAAGGGCACGAATGCGGCTGTGATGATGGGCCCGGCAGACATTCTTGCCGCAGGCTACCTGTGGGAGGAAAACCGCAAGCTGCTCGCGCACAAGCCACTGGCGGTGGTACAGCGCGAGGGGCGGGGCTGGGCCATCGGCTTCACCGCCGATCCGAACTACCGCGCGCTCATGGACGGGCTGAATCTGTTGTTCTTGAACGCGGTGTTTGGCGGCCCGGCCCACGCGAGGTAACGGCCAGGAAGCTCTCCAGAAATCCACAGCGTGGTTCCTGTTTCTTCAGTGGCCGTATTTGAAGACGGGCCACTGCGCCCGCGATCATTTGCTACAACAGCCCCGCCCGCGCCAGCAGCGCCCTCGAATCCGGATCGCGGCCCACAAACGCCCGGTACAACTCCGCCGGGTCCGCCGCGTCACCGCGCGCGAGGATCTCGTTGCGGAAGCGCAGCCCCGCTTCACGCGAGAAGATGCCTTCCTTCTTGAACGCCGTGAACGCGTCGGCGTCCAGCACTTCGGCCCACTTGTACGAGTAATACCCGGCGGCGTAGCCCATCGCGCTCGCAAACAGGTGCGTGAAGGCGTTGATCATCGCGTGGTCTTCCTTCAGCGGCACCGGCGAGAACGCGTTCATCATGCCGCGCGTGTAAGCAATCACGTTGCCGTCGCGCTCCGGCGAGTACTCGCGGTGCAGCGCCAGATCCACAAAGCCGAAGCTCAACTGCCGCATCTGCGCGTTGGCCGCGCGGAAGTCTCGGGCCGCGCGCAGACGCGTGAACAGTTCCTCCGGCAGGGGCGCACCCGTCTCATAGTGCCGCGCGAAAAGGTCCAGCGACTCGCGCTCCCAGCACCAGTTCTCCATGATCTGCGACGGCAGTTCCACAAAATCCCACGCCACGTTCGTCCCCGAGAGCGACCGCACGTCCACGCGGCTGAGCGAGTGATGCAACAGATGCCCGAACTCGTGGAACACCGTCTCCACTTCGCGATGCGTCAGCAGCGCAGGCTTGCCGGCTGTGGGCGGCGTCATGTTGCCGCACATCAGCCCGAGATGCGGACGCAGCACCCCGGGGCGGCCTTCCACCGGGCTCCCGGTGATGAACGCATCCATCCATGCGCCGCCGCGTTTATTCTCACGCGGAAACCAATCGGCGTAGAACGAGGCCAGATGCTGGCCACCGGCGTCCTGCAGATCGTAGAACTTCACTGCCGGATCCCACACGGGCACGCCGAGCCGTTCCACCACTCGCACGCCAAACAACCGGCACACGATCTCAAACATACCCTGCACAACCTGATCCAGCGGGAAATAAGGCCGCAGCATTTCCTCATCGAGATCGTACTTTGCGCGGCGGAGCTTTTCGGCGTAATAGGCGAGGTCCCACGGCTCCACCGGCGGCGCCGCGGCGCCCTCGAGTTGCCGGCGGAAATCGTTCAGCTCCTGGTTTTCGCGCGCAAAGTGGCGTTCGGTTTTCCGCTTCAGGTCGTTAAGAAACGCCTGGGCCTTTTCGCCGTTGACGGCCATGCGCTCGTCGATCGCGTAGTCGGCAAAGTCGCGGTAGCCGAGAATGACCGCCTTGGCGCGGCGCAGCTGCAGAGTTTTCAACAGGAGCAGTTCGTTGCCATGCGGCTCACGCGTGGCGCGAGATTGGTAGGCGCGATAGACCAATTCGCGTACCCGTGCATCGTCCAGGTACGTCATGACGGCGAGGTAGCTGGGCGCCTGGAGCGTGAAACGCCAACCCGGCTTGCCCTTGGCCTCGGCGCTCTCGCGCGCCATTACCACCGCCGTGGGCGGCAGGCCAGACAACTCCTCTTCGGCCCCCATAAGATACTCAAAAGAGTTGGTCGAGTCAAGAACGTTCTCGGAGTACTTCGTAGTCACCTGCGCCAATTCGACGTCGATCTTCTCCAGTTCCGCTTTTTGCGCGCGCGGCAGCGCGGCGCCCTGCCGGCGGAAGGCCGACAACGTGCGCGTCAGATAACGCCGGCGCGTACCAGTCAACTTCTTCGCCTCATCCGTTTCGGCGTACGCCTGCAGTGCATTCCAAATGCCTTCATCGAGCGGCAACCGCGAGTAGAAGGCCGCCGCCAGCGGCTCCACGCGATTGTAAGCTTCGCGGAGCGGAGCCGTGGTGGCTACGCCTTCAAGATGCCGCACGATGCCCATGGCAAGGTCCAGCGGCTCGGTCAGCTTATCCAGCCGCTCCAACGTGTTCGCGTACGTGCGCGGACTGCCGCCGGCCTCGGCGGAAAACTGGGCCAGCCGCGCCTCGGCCTCGGCAATTAACTGCGTGATGGCGGGCTCGACGTGCTCCGGGGCGATCCGGTCAAACGGAAGCAGAAAGCCGGGATGCAGTAACGGGTTGTCGTTTAGCAATTGGGTCACTCTGGTTGTGCGAATTTTTCGACCAAAGCCTCGCTCATCGAGCGGGAACGCAGCGTGGCCGTTTCGATGGCCGAAATCAACATGGAGCGCAGTCCGTGGCGCTCTAACTCGTGTATGGCGGAGATCGTCACGCCGCCGGGGGTAATCACCTGGTCTCGCAAGATAGCGGGATGATGGCCGGTTTCGCGCACCAGCTTGGCTGCGCCCAACACGGTTTGTTCCGCCAGGCGCGTGGCAGCGTGGTGCGGCAACCCCATCTTAAGGCCGCCGGCGATCATCGCTTCAATCACCATGTAAATGTAAGCGGGACCGCTGCCCGAGAGCGCCGTCACCGCGTGCATCTGATCTTCCTCCACAAAGCAGACGACGCCGATCGAGGCAAAGATGCGCGCCACCAAGTCGCGCTGCTCCGCCGTTACCTGCGCGTTGCAGGCAATCGCTACGGCCCCCTCTTGCACCACCATCGGAATGTTGGGCATCGCGCGGAACAGAGGCGTATCCCGGCCCACGATCTGCTCGATCAGATGAATGGGAAATGCCGACGCCAGCGAGACGACAATGCGGTTTGCCCGCATGCCCCAGCGAATCTCATGGACCACCCGCGCCATGATCCTAGGCTTTACGGCCAGCACCACCACATCAGCGTGCTCAACGGCGGCGAGGTTGTTTCCGGCCGTCGCGCGGATGCCGAAGCGTTCGCGCAACCGCGCCGCGCTTTCCTCGGTCTTCGCCGTCGCCACCACGCTTTCCGGCGTCGCGACGCCGCTGTGCAGCAAGCCGCCAATCAATGCCGCGCCAATGTTCCCGGCGCCGATAACAGCCAACCGGCAGGGCGGCGCGAGCGCAGCCTCAGCTTCTGAGTGAGACATTTATTTCTTATTGTACCGTTACAATGAACGGCAGATGGCGGCAGCAACACAGCAGCAGCAGGAAACCAAAATCAAACTGCGCGTCGAGTCCGCCGCGTGGGCCATCGCGAGGCTCGCCGCCGCCGGGTTTGTGGAGAGCGCACCCAGGGTGCGGGAGAACAATTTGCTACTGGACAGTGCCGGCGCGGCGGTCCGCACGGCAGGCTGTGTCTTGCGAACACGGACGGCCGGCGAGCGTGCCATGCTTATGTACAAGGGGCCTTCGGCCATCACGGGCGGGCACAAAACCAGGGAAGAAATCGAAACCGGCGCCCACGATGCCGCGGCGCTGTTCGCGATCTTCGCGCGCTTGGGCTACACAACCACGAGCCGCTATGAGAAGTACCGCACTGAATTCATCCGGCTGTGCCACACAGGTGGCACCGCGATGCTGGATGAAACCCCGATCGGAGTGTTTCTTGAACTCGAGGGAGAACCGGCGTGGATCGACGCCGCCGCCCAGGCCACGGGGTTTTCCACGGCTGACTACATTTTCGATTCTTATTCATCTTTATTTCGCACTTATTGCGAAAATAACCGGCTGGAAATAGGCGAGGGCATGATTTTCAGTCAAACACCTTAGTTCAGCGTCAGGCTCTGCCCTCCCCGTGCGGAACATTTGACACTAGACCTCACCTTCACTCTTGGCAAGCCGGTACAGACTCCCGTATTCTTAGCTACAGGAAGCCCCTGATTTTCGCTGCTGCTGTTGGGATCTGTTCAACGGCGAAAGCCCTTTTCGAGGCCTGGCAGAGCTTCGGCGAAGCGACCGAGTTCGGAGAACGACATGGCGGGCAGAACGTCGGCGTTCGGCAGCGAGGGCTTGAGTTTGAGCGCGCGCTGGAGCGACGGTACGGCCTGGGCGAACTTGCCCTGCTGGAAGTAGATGACGCCCAGCTTGGCGTGAATCTCGGCGACACCGGGACTGAGTCCGGCCAACTTCGCGTAGGCCGTTTCGGCGTCGGCGTAGCGCCTGGGAGCGAGTGCCTCGTCACCCTGACGAATCAGCGCGGCGGTGGGCGCCGCGGCGGTTTGAAACAACAGGGCTGAGAGGATGGCGAGCATTGGCATGGCGGCAAAAAAGCAATGGGGCCGGCGATCGCCCGCCAGCCCCAAAGTCATCAGAACCTACCGGCGCATCACCAGAGGAACTTGAGGCCCATCTGATTGATGCGCGCGGGTCGCGTGCCGAGGATTCGGCCGACGCGCGAATCGGCGACGGAGCGAACCGGGCCGCCCCACTGCGTGTGATTCCAGGCATTGAAGCGTACATCGTGGTTGTTGAGGAAGCCCTGCCAACGGGCGACATCGTTGCCGATGCCGGCGGCGGCTGACTTGGAGTCGATGCTCTTGGCCCAGGTGTAGATGGACGTCACCAGCAGCGAACCGGACCGGTGCTCGAACTTGAAGTTGAACGAATTGTAGTTCGAGTTCCCCGACCAGTCGCTATCGATGAAGGTGGCGAAGTTGACGAACGGACGGCGGCGCAGCACCGGGCAATCGCCGGAAGCCGGCGCGGCGGCGCAGGCCGAGGGATTCGCCATGGGCAGGGCCTGGGCGATGTTGCGGCGCATCAGCAGGTGCGTGCCGTTGTTGCCGATGTAGTTCACTTCCACCGTGGAACTGGTGCCGATGGCGCGCTGAATCGAGAACGAGTATTGAAATACGTAGGGGTTCTGCGGTACCGGCGCCATGTTGACGGCCAGGAACGTGTTGGCCGCCGGGAAGGCGGCGCCGAGGCTGGCGAAGTTCGGGAACATCTGGCCCGTGGTGCGGAGATTGGTCTGACCGATGCTTTGGATATAGTTGCCGCGGCTGACATACGGATAGATGTCGGCCGCGCCGTCGATCTCGCGGCCCTCGGCGGAATAGAAGAACGCCCCCACGCCGCCCCGCACCATGGTCTTTTCGTCAGAGAACGGGCGGAAGGCGAAGCCGAAGCGCGGGGCGAAGACGCGTTTGGAGGCGTCGCGCGGATTGCGTCGGCCGGCGAAGCGATAGTAAGAGCCGTCGCCGACAATGCCCTTCTCGACGAGCGTCTTGTCCGCCACCAGCAATCCGCCGCGCGGATTGGAGAGATCGCGCCAGCCCATGCGGTCGTTCTGTTCGTGCGGGACCATCCGGAAGTCCCAGCGAACACCCATGTTGAGGGTGAGGCGCTGGTTGACCTTCCAATCATCCTGCACATAAGGAGCCGTGTAGAGGAAGTTGAACTGGCGGGGATTGCCCGAGCGGTCTCCGACGCTGAAGCCCGCCGGCTGGAAGGAACTAGCGCCGGAGAAGTAGCCGAGGAGCATGTCGGCCACAGCTTGGTCGCGATTCTGGTTGCCGGTGAAGAATCCGGAGAAGGTGAACTGGCCCAGGAAGTCATTGGCCAGGTCGCGCTGTAGACTCCACATGCGAACGTTGATGCCGAAGTTGATGTTATGGCGGCCGCGTACCCAGGCAGTGCCGTTAGAGATGTCGTACATGGGCTGGTAGCTGGACTGGTAGTCATTCACCGCGCTGCCTCCGCCGGACATGCCCGCGCCCACGCCGCCGAACCCGACGGCAGGGTAGGTGCGCTGCTTGTCGTTGAGAGTGGTGAAGACGCCGGTGAGGCGGAGCGGGTCGATGTCGCTCTGCGGCGCGGTGGTGCCGTTCTGCACCGCCGTGGCGCCGACGTAGCCGAAGCGGAACTGGTTGACCAGGGTGTGGCTGATCGGCACCGAGTGCGAGATCTGCCAGTTG
>VFZP01000051.1 GCA_016871115.1 Acidobacteriota bacterium | reverse complement strand
TGAAGGAAGATGCGGTAAGGCCGGTGGGACTTGTTCCGCTGCGCCTGCACGCGGTCGTAGAAGATGGGCGGCAGGCGGTCACTCCCCTGCGGCACCGTGTTCGCCAGATATTTCAGCGCCAGCGTCACCGCGTAGCTGCTCCGGCGGCAGAGCTTCATCAGCCGGGAGAGCGACAGCGGATACTCGTAGCACGGCCGCGTCCGGTGCAGTTCACGGTAATAAAACTCGATCCGGTCCAGCACCAAGCGCAAGAGCCGCTGCTGGCGCTCGTCCAGTTCCTCCACCACCCCCGACCTAATCCAGACCCGCTGCTCCATCACCTGCTCCGGTCAGTTCGACCTTGGGAAACCGCACCAGACAGGGATCCGTGCGCCCCTTGATCTTGACGATGCCCTCGCCCACGCGCAGCCGGTCGAGGAACACCTCATCGCCGGGATCGAGGAAGAGCGCGCGCTTGGCCGTCACGATGTCCTCCTCATGCTGGAGGCCGAGATAAATCTGCGTGTTACAGTTACCCAGGATGTAGATGGGGATGAGCGACGGGTGCTGCGTGATGCTCACCAGCCCCTCACCGAAGCCCCGGATCTCCCGGAACACGTTCTCCAGGCTGTTGCTCGCCTGTCGCTCGATGAGGCTCTTGGGAAACAGATTGTGAACCTCCTCGAGCACCGTGACATGGCGCAACTGGTCCGTCTCGCCCTGCCCCAGCCGATACAGATGAATCCAGCGCAACAACACGTCGCTCAGGAACACGCGCAGCGGCTTGGGCAGCTCCTGGTCCAGCTCGATGACGACCGGCTGCTCCAGCAGCTCCTCGAGCTTGAGTGGATGCCGGGCGTTGAAGGCGCCGGCGGCGGGCCCAAACGTGAACGTGCGCAAGATGCGCGCGCAACTGTCCTGCCAGAGCATTCGGCGGCCTTTGAACTTCACTCGGTCCAACTCCTCGGCCGCATCGAAGAAGTTCGGATACTTGGTCACGGCCTCCGAATAGAACCCGGCCTCGTCGAACTTCTTGTCCAGGATCTCAATCAGGATGTCCGCCACGCCGGGGCCGGAGATGTGCGACTTCTCCAGCGCCTCGACCACGGCGCTCAGCCAGGTCTTGGGATGCACGCCGGGCGGACCGCGCAGGGGATTCCAGTTGAAGGCGGACTCGCCCCGGCGGCCCACGGCGAAGACCCGGATGTGCTTCGCCTTGGGCACGGGCGCGTCCCGCAGCCGGTGATAGCTGCGTTTCCAGTCCACGACCAGAAAGGGCACGTCCTGCTGGAGCAAGCCAAGCAACAGCAGTTGCGCCACATTGGTCTTGCCCCCGCCGGTGATGGAGAAGATGCCGAGGTGCTTGATGAAATTCTCGCGGCGGAGAAAGAGCGGATACAGCTCGCGCGCGCCATACGCGACGTGGCCCAGCAAGAACTCGCCCGCCGCCAGCTCCTGACTCGGCGGCGGCAGGAGCACCTGCGTGTCACTGGCGGAGCTTCCCAGATATTGCACCGCCACCATCTGGATGAGCGACTCCGCCTCCTGCTTGGCCCGGGGCGTCTCTGCGGTCAGGTAGGCGTGCCACAGCGCGTCAGCCCGGGCCCCTATCAGCGGGCGGAGCTTCTTGCAGACGCTACGCAGCTCCTGGTCGCGCATGGTGAAGGAAGAGCGAGCGGGCCCGGGACTGTTCGAGTGCCTCCCACACGTCGAGGAAGTCACGGACGACGGGGACACTGTCCGTCCAGCAGGCGGTGGTCTGGCGGCGGAGTTCCTGAGCGAGTTGCGCGCGCTGCTGCACGAAGGGCGACAGGTCACGCGGCTCGCGGAGGTCATAGCGGACCAGCCGGCTGACCCGCTCCCCATCGGCAATGAGCCGTTCGGACTCGCTGGCCAGGGAGGAGAGATTCTGCTCGCGGAGCCGGAAGCGGTCGCGCAATTCGGCACCCAGGATATTGAGCTTGGTGCGGAGCACCGCCGCCTTCTGGCCGAGCAACTGGTCCAGACGGTGGGTGGAGAGCGGTTCAGCAGAATCGGAGGAATCCATCCCCCTCGGGTCCACCTGCCCCTTAAAAACGTGGTGGTAAATTCGTTCGGAACCACCGGGTCCGAACCGAATGAGCGGAAGGTTTATTAACTCCCCAGTGGCGACATTTTCATGGAAACTGTTGTTACTCTGGAGCAGTGGCTGCGGCGCGGCACCCAGCGCGCGGCCGTCCTGCAAGCGCTCCGCAAGCCGATGCCAGCGTCGGAAGTTTGCCGCGCGGCCCGGCACATCAATCCGCATCTTCAATTGCGGGACCTCTGGCTTGTGCTTCCGCCGTTGAAGGAACGCGGCCTGGTCGTCTGCCTGACTCCCCGGCAGGCGAATGGAAAGCTGTATGCCCTGACCCCGATGGGACGAAGACTCGTTCACCAGGCCTTCGCCGTGGAGCCTCCAGCCGTTCCCCGCCTCGTGAACTGGCGGGACTACTCCTGGGTCGTGCGCGCAAAGACGCGCCGGTTGACCCTGGATGGTCTGGCCCGGTTGAGTGAAAAAACCAGTCACCCACAGACGGCCTCGGCGGTGAGGCGATTCCTGCGCGCGGAGCATTCCGTCGGGCTGAATCCTGTGCTGCGCTCCCTGAAGGAACTGCTCGGTCGCGGGCTGGTGCGTGTTGCGGGCACCACCGAAGAACAGGCCCGCCGACTCTACCAGCTCACCCTCGCCGGCGAGCGCATCGTCACCCAACTGCGGCGCTGAACCGCACCGAAAAGCTTAAATGCCCGCGGCGGTTCCGAATAGACGAAGGACCATGAAACTCGACATCGACCGGCTCATCGCCGCCATCAGCCCGGAAACCTACTGCGTCCCGGCGAAGCGACGTGAAGTCCGGCGCGTGCTGGATGAAGGACGGAAGCGGGGTGATCCCCTGGCGGTGCGTCACGCCGCTGCGCTGGCCGTGTCCCGGTCTGCCAACGACATCGCGCTGGAGGAACTGCAATCCCGCAGTGCCCTCGATCCCGGGGTGCTCCGACATCCGCTGGAACGGCACACCTTCGCCTGCGACTCGATGGACCAAAGCCTCGAAGCGTTCTACTTCACCTTGCTGGATCACTTGGCCGGCCACGGCTGGCAGGTCACGAAGCTTGTGGACCATCTGGATGCGGCAGCGGGCTCGGGGTTCGGCGGTGACCTGTCGCGGCGCGCGATGAAAGCGCAACAGGAAGCCGCCCGGCTGCTCGAAGCCTCCCAGGAGTTGGTGGAAAAGCTTTTACACTGCGTGGAACGCATCAAGGACATGGAACGGCAGCTCGCTGCATTATCCGTGGGGGGCACAGGGCCGATCCCCCATCTGAAATCGCCCGCGCAAACCATCAGCGCACCCTCCCTCTCCACCGGCACCGAGGAAGAAACTTCATCGCGATCCACCTTCACTGCGGACGAGGTGCGAGTGCGGCTGGAACTTGAGCGCGGACAACTGCGCGCCCAGATGGACCGGCTGCGCCTTCAGGCCCACTGGCTTCAGCCGTGGCTGCGCACCGCCGAGGAACTGCACGAGCACGGCTCTCCCCGCCCCGACTTGGTGAGCGCGTTCAACACCGCCCTCCTCGACGTGGTGCTGCTCGCGCGCCGTGCGCTGCCGATCGAGGAACTAATTCACGAGAGTGAACTGCCGCGCTTCTTCGCCAAGGCTCCGCACCGGAACTACACCCCGGCCGTCCTCATCGAACTGCGGTTTCGCGCCGCACCACGCCGGGTGGCCACTGGCGCGCACGCCTTTCGGGGCCGCGTGGAAGCCTGCCTTACCAGTTACGCATTGCACGATGCGGAAGTGGTGGCACTCCAGCGGGAACTCGAGCGTGATGAAGTGGGCCACCTGCTGAAGGCGGTCGGCGTTGGCTCCCCCGCCGCCACCGAGGCCATGCTGGCGGACATCGAGCGACTGCTGGCTGCGGGCAAGCCCAAGGCGGAGGTGCCGAAGCACTCCGACCCCAATCCATTCATGATCCTCGGGTCGCTGCTGCTCGACCTTTGGCGCTGGCTGATCTCCGGGCGGCGCGCGAGGCAAGGGCCTGACGATCTCACCCCGGACCGGCCATCGGAGCGCATTCTGCGCTCACAATCAGTTCTGCTGTCACGCCGGGACTGCCTCGATTTGTTTGGGGCCGTCAAACACCTGACCCATCAACTCGCACTTTTGCCAACCGGATGGCCCCCGGGGTAATGGCGCGGAGTGAACCCGCGCAAACAAGCCAGCCCTGCGCTCGCTGCATGGCCATCCGGTCTTCGTGACTGAATTCCACGCCGCGAGTGTGTCCGGTGATAGGGTGCGGCTAAAGGAGAAATTGAAACTGCCGACGGTGACTTGGCGCGCTCGAAGGGTGGGCGGGAGTGGAGTTCGGCTGCGACTTTGGGCATGGCGGTGCGGTGTGCGGATTCTGCGCCCCGGTGACAGCGGTTGTCAAATGGGGTAGGTAGGGTGGTTGCATGGCCCGTAGCGTGCAACGGCCGGTTGAAGCGTGCCGGGTGAAGATTTCCACCGAGACCGCACGCGACTCCTTGCTTTCACTCAAGAGGATCCGCAGAATCAACCGAACAGCACGAAGGACTCGGCATGGGGCTCTACTACCGTAAATCCGTCAACCTCGGCCCGTTTCGGGTCAACGTGGGCAGATCCGGTGTGGGTCTTTCCGTCGGCACCAAAGGTTTCCGCACTGGCGTCAGCCCCAAGGGCCGCCGCTACACGACTTTCAGCCTGCCCGGCACGGGTTTGGGCTACCGAACGGAACACAAAGGCCAAGGGTGCCTGCTGATGCTGGTCGGTCTGCTGGCCGTGTCGGCGCTGCTATGGAAAGGACTACGATGAATCTGGCTTGGAAACGAACGTTGCGAACCAGCTCCTCGGAGCGGTTTCTAGCCGTTCGCGACGGCAAGGATGTGGCGGCGGTTGACCTGCACTACCTCGCCAATGGAACCGTCAGCGGCACGGTAATTCTGCTGAAGGAGGCGGGTTGGCAGGACGCCGACATCCCAACGTTGCTCCGGTCGCTGGACGAGGATTTTCTGCCGGATGTGGATCTGGAACGCGGCACCCTGAGCTACACGGTGGTGATGGGTGAGGTGCTAGGGAATTGGGAGGCCACGAGCGAGGTGAAGTGAATGCGAGCAAATCATTTTGTATTCGATGCTAGGTGGATACAGCGCGCCGGATCATCCATGTCGGCCGCATTGTTCGACGCCATTCTCGCTGTGGTTACGTTCGGATCTTGCTTGGTATGGCCGTCAATTTTCTCTAAGAGCTTCAGCATGAAGAAGTGGACGGTTACTACTTTAACTCGGGGCGCCTCACCACCCCTCGCTCGGGACTAACCTCAGACTTCACCAAGTGCCATGACCGTTGACAGAATACAACAAGGCACCGTGGTCCGATTGCGCACGCGGCATTGGGTTGTGCAGGGGGTTAAGACAACCGTTGGCGGCTCAACTGTCTCCTTAGCCTGCGCAGACGACGACGCCCAAGGCGAGGAACTCGACGTTGTCTGGGAGGCGGAGCTGGACCGCAAAATCGTGGATGAAGAGAGTTGGAAGGACATCGGCCGGAAAGGTTTTGATCCCGCTCGTCACTTTGCTGCCTATGTAAACACAGTGCGTTGGAGTTGCGTCACCGCCACCGACGCCCGCCTGTTTCAATCTCCCTTTCGCGCTGGCATTCGCATCGAGCCCTACCAGCTTGAGCCGCTCCACAAAGCGCTGCGGTTGCCTCGCGTGAACCTCTTCATTGCTGACGACGTCGGCCTCGGCAAAACCATCGAAGCCGGCCTCATTGCCACCGAACTGCTCCTCCGTCGGCGCGTCCAGGATATTGTCGTGGCCTGTCCACCCTCCATGTTGCTTCAGTGGCGCGACGAGCTGGAAAATCGTTTCGGCCTCACCTTTGAAATCTTCGACCGCGACTACGTCGAGCGCATCCGCCGCGATCGTGGCCACAGCGTCAACCCGTGGACCACCTTCCCGCGCTTTCTCATCTCGCACAAACTGCTCATTGACGAAGCCTACGTGAACCCGATGCGCGACTGGCTCGGAAATCTCCGGCCGGGCTCGCTCTTGATTCTCGACGAGGCGCACCACGCAGCGCCCTCCAGCGGCTCGAAATACGCCATTGATTCCCAGATCACCAAGGCCGTCCGTGAGCTCGCCAGCTGCTTCGAGCATCGCCTGTTCCTATCCGCGACTCCGCACAACGGCCACAGCAACAGCTTCTCCTCGCTGCTCGCCATCCTCGATCGCGAGCGGTTCATTCCGGGCATCAAAGTGCTTTCCAGCAATCTCGACGCCGTCATGGTACGTCGGCTCAAGGACGACCTGCGTTCCATCGGTGTGCCTGGGTTTCCAAAGCGCGAGGTCGAGCCCATTGAACTACCCAAGGCCCTTGGACAGGCCGCGTTGCCGGAGGATGCGCCAGAACTCGCCCTTGCCCGCCTGCTCGATCAATACCGCACCGTCCGCCTCGACCGCATGGCCGGTCAGCCCCGCCGCGCGTGCAATCAGTTCGAGTTGCTCATCACCCAGCTCCAGCAACGCCTCCTCTCGTCCATTGAAGCCTTTGCTCGCACCCTGCGCGTCCACAAGAAAACCATGGAGCGCGTCTGGGCCAAGGAAGTCGCCGCCTCGACCACCGAGAGCGCCGCCGCGGAACGACTTCAATCCGCCGATGCCAACGACGAGCGCGGTCTCGTGGAGGAAGGCGTCCTTGGCGACTTGTTGGATCGCGAGGCCGAGAAAGCCACCCTAGCTTCCGCCGCCGGCGATCCGTCCGCCGCGGAGCGGCAGTTGCTCGAACAGATGTTGAGCATCGCCGAACCCGCCCGCCGCCTGCCCGATGCGCGCATCCGTTACCTGGTCAACTGGATAAAGGAGCACATGTGTTCGGGCGCGGCGTTGCCGGACGACGGTGGCGCGCAGAAGGGCGCAGTCTGGAGCGACCTCCGTCTGATCCTGTTCACCGAGTGGGATGACACCAAGCGTTACTTGGAACAACAGCTTCGCGCCGCCATTGCAGGCACAGACCGGCACGAGGAACGCATCGAAATCTTTCACGGCCCGACCCCACTGGAAAAGCGCGACGCCTTGAAGCAAGCCTTCAATGCCGCGCCCGACGCGCACCCCATTCGCATCCTCATCTGCACCGACGCCGCCCGCGAAGGTCTCAATTTGCAGGCCCAGTGCTGGAACCTGTTCCATTTTGACGTGCCTTGGAATCCCGCCCGGCTCGAGCAGCGCAACGGTCGCATTGACCGCAAGCTCCAGCCGCAGCCGGTGGTCTATTGCCGTTACTTCGTTTACACCCAGCGCCCCGAGGACAAAGTCCTGCGCGTCCTGACCCGCAAGTCCGAAACCATCCGCGAGGAACTCGGCAGCTTTAACGACGTCCTCTCCCGCAAACTCAAATACGGCATCCGCCGCGCCGCCGCGGACCAGCTCGCCGGGGAACTGGATGCCTTCGAGGACAAAACTGGCCACGCCGCCACCGCTGAGGAACTCGAATCCGTCCGCAAACGTCACGCCGATTTGAAGGCGGAAATCGCCGCCCGCGAGCGCCAGTTGGAGCAATCCCAGCGCGCCCTCGCCTTCAATCCCGATGTGTTGCGCGATGCCCTCTCGTGTTCGTTGGAACTCATGGGTTCGGCCGGCGTGCGCGACCTCGGCGCGGGTCGCTACGCGTTGCCGGACATGGAGACGCGCGCCGGCGGCGATCCCAAATGGTCCTCCACGCTCGACACCCTTCGCGCCCTGCCCAAGGACGGCAAACGCAACTTTGAATGGCGGCGTAACGCCCCCATCCGTCCGCTCGTGTTCCAACCACCGCCGGGCTTGGATGAAACCGTGGTGCAGATGCATCTGTCTCATCGCCTTGTTCAACGGTTGCTCGGTCGCTTCAACGCCCAGGGCTTTGTCCTGCACGAGCTGTCCCGCGCCTGCCTCATCCAATCCGAGGATCGCATCCCCCGCGTGGTGCTGCTCGGCCGCCTCGCGGTCTTTGGGCCACGCGCCTCGCGGTTGCACGAGGAACTGCTCACCGTCACCGCGCAATGGACCAACCCCCAGCCGCGCTCCAAACCGCTCGCCCCTTTTGCCCGCGAAGCCGAGGCCAAAACCATGGCCATGCTGGAAAATAGCCTCGCCGCTGCCGCTGGACAGACACCACCCGAGTCCATCCGCACCCAGCTCGCCGCCGCCATCCCGCAGAATGTCGCCGACCTGCTCCCGCATCTGGCTTCGCGCGGGACAGCCGCGTTGGAAGACGCGCAGAAAAAACTCACCGCGCGCGGCGAAAGTGAAGTCGCCGGCCTCGTAAAAATCCTCGAAGACCAGCGCAAGCGCGTTCAGGCGGAACTCGCCAAAGGTGATCCCGACTGGATGCAAACCACGCTCCCGCTCGACGATGAAGTTCGCAAGCAAACCGAACTCGAACGCAAACAGCGCCGCGCCGACATGAAGTATTGGCAGGACTGGCTCACCAACGTCGAAGGCGACCTCAAACGCGAACCCGAACGCATCCGCGATTTCTACTCCGTCAAATCGCACCGCATCGAGCCGCTCGGCATCGTCTATCTCTGGCCCGCATGAACTTCGATCCCCGCAAGCACGCCATTGACGAGCACAAACGCTGGATGGGCTACCTCCAGCCCGAGGGCGTTGTCGTCTCCGCCGTCGCGCTGGTGGATCACGGGGTGCAACTGGACGCCTCCACCTTCATCTCCACCCAGGAACGCTTCCTCGCCGCCGTCAGCAAAGACCCCGACACCGGCGCGCCGCTCATCTCGCACTTTGCCCAGTTCGCCCGCACCTTCCTCGGCTGGCGTGATGACCTCCTCGACATCTTCGCCGTCGAGGCCGAAGTGCCCGACTCCCTGCGCGTGTCGACCGGCGAATTCGGGGAACTGCTCCATCCCGACGCCGCCCTGCGTCTGCTCGCCCCAGCCGAGGGCGCCCCGCCGTGGCTGCTCCTGGTCCGCCAGTTGCCGCCGGGGACGAGCTTGGATGCCGTTCCCGAAACCCAGCGCGCCACCGGCTGGGTCGCCTCGCCTGCGCAAAAGTTCGAGCGCCTCCTCCGCGGCACGAGCGTCCCCATCGGCCTCATCGCCAACGGGACGGAAGTCCGCCTCATCTACGCGCCGCGCGGCGAGAATGCCGGCAGCCTCACCTTCCCCGTCCGTTTTATGACCGAGCTGGCCGGGCGCGCCGTCACCTCCGCCTTCGAGATGCTGCTCTCCCACCGGCGGCTCATCTCCGTGGCCGAAGCCTCGCGCCTGCCGGCGTTGCTGAAAAAGAGCCGCGATTACCAGAGCGCCGTCTCCACCCAGCTTTCCGAGCAGGTTCTCCATTCCCTTTACGAATTGCTCCGCGGCTTCCAAGCGGCGGACCAGCAGGTCGGCGGCAAACTCCTCCGCGACGTCCTCGCCCGCAATCCCGACGAGGTCTATCACGGCCTGCTCAACCTCCTCCTGCGTCTCGTCTTTCTGCTCTTCGCCGAGGACCGCAGCGTCATGCCCGCGGGCCGCCTCTACCAGAACAACTACTCCGTTCATGGCCTCTTCGAGCGCCTCCGCGCGGCCAACGAGCGTTACCCGGACACCATGGACAGCCGCTACGGCGCCTGGGCGCAACTCCTCGCCCTCTTCCGCCTCGTCCATGCCGGCTGCAAACACCCCGACCTCACCACCCCGGCCCGCTCGGGAAACCTCTTTGATTATGACCGCTTCCCGTTCCTCGAAGGGCGGGCCAACCGCAACCAACCCATCGGTGAGTTGCCTTTGGTCAGCGACGGCACCATTTACCGCGTGCTCGAAAAGCTCCTCATCCTCGATGGCGAACGCCTCAGCTACCGCACGCTCGATGTCGAAGAAGTCGGCTCGGTTTACCAGACCATCATGGGCTTCTGCGTCGAGGTCTCCGCCGGCAACGCCATCGCCTTGAAGGGCAAACGCAAGAACGGCGGTGTCCCGGCCGCACCCGTCATCAACCTCGACCATCTGCTCGCCGTCCCCGCCAAGGACCGCAACAAATGGCTCAAGGAACACGCCGACACCGAGCTCTCCGGCGAAGCGGACAAAGCCCTCAAAGCCGCCGCCACCGTCCTGGACCTCCTCGCCGCGCTGGACAAACGCATTGACCGTCAGTCCACCCCCATGCCCGTCGGCCCGGGCGGTCTGGTGCTCCAACCCACCGACGAACGCCGCCGTAGTGGCTCCCATTACACGCCGCGTTCATTCACGCAGCCTATCGTCCGTAAGACCCTCGAACCGATTCTAAAACGGTTTGGCGGCCAGCCCACCCCTGACCAAATCCTCTCCCTCAAAATCTGCGACATCGCCGTCGGCAGCGCCGCCTTCCTCGTCGAAACCTGCCGCCAGCTCGCCGACGTGCTCGTCCGCGCCTGGCGCGTGCATGGCGGACGCCCCGCGCTTCCGCCCGATGAGACCGAGGAACTCCTCGCCATGCGCACCATCGCGCAACGCTGCCTCTACGGCGTGGACCGCAACCCCATGGCCGTGGACCTCGCCAAGCTCTCCCTCTGGCTCGCCACCCTGGCCAAGGACCATCCCTTCACCTTCCTCGACCACGCCATCCGCTGCGGCGATTCCCTCGTGGGCCTCACCCGCCGGCAAATCGAGACCTTCACCTGGAAAACCGGGTTCACCACCGGCCAGCTCTGGGAACAGGAAGTCCGCAAACGCACCGCCGCCGCCCTGCGCGAACGGCAGAACCTCCTCGGCCTCGGCGACGACTACGGCACGCCCCAGCTCAAGCGCGAGAAACTGGAAAAGGCCGATGAACTCCTTGACCTCGTGCGCTTCATCGGCGATGCCGCCGTGGCCGCGTTCTTTGCGGCGGACAACGACAAGGCCCGCGAAGCCAAGCGCGCGGAACTGGCCGACCGCATCTCTGAATACCTGCGGACAATGGAGATGAAACTGCGCCCTTCCGCCGAAGTGAACCACCTACGCAGCGGCCAATACCCTGTGAGGCCGTTCCACTGGGAAATTGAGTCTCCCGAAGTGTTTGCTCGCGAGAATCCCGGATTCGACGGCATCGTCGGAAACCCACCCTTTCTTGGTGGGAACAAGATTTCCGAGTATTTTGTCGGCCCTGAGTATGGCCATTGGTTAAAATTCAGAATCTCTGAATCCAAAGGACAGGTTGACCTTTGTGTTTTTTTCTTCTGTCGCGCCTTTGCCTTGCTTCGAGACGGCGGATCCATGGGACTAATTGCTACTAGTGGTATTTCAGAAGGCGATAGCAGGGTAGCTGGCCTTGGCACCATTACAAAGCAAGGAGGCCAGATTTTTGCTGCGAGCACCGCAGTTACATGGCCGGGTGCCGCTGCGGTGCTCGTCTGTCAAATCCACATCTGCAAGGGAGACCCAGGCGGGATTACTCGCCAACTCAATCTGACTAATTGCATTCACATCAACTCAAGACTACAGCCAAGAAGCGAGCTGCCAGATGCGCTTGCACTGACCAGGAATACCGGCAAGTGCTTCAAAGGAACTTCACCTGGTGGTGACGGATTTGTCCTCACCTTGGAGGAAACCCAGCATCTCGTTGAAAAAGACCCGCACAACGCGGAAGTTATTAAATTGCTTGTCGGAGGTGACGAGGTCGTAGCGCCCCCCGGTGAGCAACAAAACCGCAGAATTATCTCTTTTGGGAAAATGCGCCTAGAGGAGGCAGAGCGATGGCCGGCAGTTCTTGAAATCGTCAAAGCGCGTATCCTGCCGTATCGGTTGACGGGACGAGACCATGGCCCCGGATTACACGGGAAGAAATACTGGTGGCAGCATGTTCTTCGCGCTGACCCTCTTTATGATGCGATCGAATCACTCGGCCGATGTTTGGTCACCCCTGAAGTGTCGACTCACCATGCGGTGCGATTCGAGAACACGTCGGCTCTTTTTCTTAAGACTGTCTATGTTTTTGCGTGGGATAGCTACTGCGCATTTTCGTTACTGCAATGTAGATCACACGAAATCTGGTCCCGCGAACACTCGTCCAAGCTTGGGGTCGCCTCAAGATACTCAGTATCTAATGCTTTCGAGACGTTCCCGTTCCCCGCCGGGTTCGAGACGAACGCGGCGCTGGAGGCGGCGGGGCGGGAGTATTACGAGTTCCGCGCGGCGCTCATGCAGGACCTCTGGCTCGGCCTCACGGAAATCTACAACCTCTTTCACTCGCCCGATGACGAGGCCCTGGCACGGCTCGAAGCCCTCTACCGCAAGCGCGCCGCCACCCCCGATTGGCGCACCGCCGAGTCCGTCCCCGCCGACCGCACGCCGCTGACGCTTTACGCCACCCCCGCCACCGCGCTCGCCGGCGTCCGCCGCCTGCGCGAGCTGCACGCCGCCATGGACGCCGCCGTCCTCACCGCCTTCGGCTGGACCGACCTGCTCCCCCAATGCCGCTGCGAGTTCCTCCTCGACTACGAGGACGACGACTCCGAATCCGCCGAAGAATCCGGTGGCCGCAAAAAGAAGAAACCTTGGCGCTACCGCTGGCCCGACGAAGTCCGCGACGAAGTCCTCGCCCGGTTGTTGAAGGAAAACGCCCTACGCGCGGAGGAAGAGCGCATCACTGCGAGCAGGGCGGCCACAGTTTCGTCCGCTCCCACCAAGCCGAAGGGCAAGAAGCGCGCTTTGATGCCTTCTCCCGACACCTTGGACCTCAACCTGTCATGAGCCGTAAGAACAATCGCAAGCCTGTGACTAAGGCCGCCGACCATCCCAACGAATTGGGGAAGTATCTGGGCGACTACCAAGTCTATCCTAAGCTCACCGGAAAGCTCGACGACTTTGCCGCCCCGTTCGACCAGGCCACCATTAACGAGATAGTGCTATGGAAAGTAGCTCGCTACGTCGAGCTGTCGCCTGCGCTGATGCGCCAGCTGGATAACTTGCGAGCGCTCAACCCCGGGGAGCACAAAAAGGGGAAGGATACCCTTGAGAAGTTGCTCGCCATCAAAGGCGTGAGGTTGCCCATGGCGTCCACCATCCTGCGCTTCGCGAATCCAAGGGTGTTTCAGATCTTCGACCGGCACATTTATCGGGCCATTTACGGTAAACTCTATAAGAACCTCTCCAAAAAGCCCGACGATTGCCTGCCGATTTACTTCAATTTTCTAGGAGATCTCCGTAGTTTGTGCATGGTGAAGAAGATCGATTTTGAGGTTTCCGACCGCATTCTTTTTGAGTTCGATAAAGCAGAGAACCCACCACTGTCCTCCGAAGCCGAGTAGCTCTCTGACATTTCAAATGAACATTCCCCACTTGACCCATACGGGCAGGAGCGAATTCTATCCAAAGATTCGCGAGAGTTTGCGGCAAGCCAATGGCGCCTGGCCGGTGGTTCCGCTCGACAAAACCGGGGGCTACAGCGGCGATGTGACTATTGCCATCCTCCACACAAACGAGGACGAGGTTGAAACAGATGTGGAGCTGGGAGACTGGACACGCTTCCCGGCACGCATCCGGGCCGCTGCCACCGCGCTGCGTGATGCCGGCTTGCGTGGCCGCTTTGAGATCGACCACGAAGATGGGCAGTTGACGGTAAGGCAGCAGCCTTAAACAGCCTGAACGCACATGAACTCAACCGAAATACGCTGTGAAATTGTGGAGGCGCTCCGGCTGGACCTCGTCGGCCCCTCCAACGACCACGCCTTCGCTCACGAATTGCTGCCCCAATCGCCGCGACGCTGGTATCTCACCGGTTTCCTCGTGCCCAACACCGCCGAGAATACGGTCAAGATATCCGGCGATGACGAAATGTCGGAAGAAGCTCCCGCGCAAGTCAACGACGCGGATGACACCGAGACCAGCGAGCAGCCGGCCCGAGTCAATTATCTGCCGTCCTCCATGGGCTTGAGCGTGCTCCTTGGGCCGCACACCCACCGTCTGGAGGCCGTCATCCGCTGGGGTGATTACCACTGGGAGGCCGAGGAAAAAGTGGCCGAGCCGGACGAAGACGAGGCCGCCAGGAAATACGAGGAAGAAGCCTCCAAGCTCGATGCGCCCCCCGAGGACAAACAGTCACAACTGGCCCTCCATGACAAGAAGAAGCGACCGCGCAGCGGGTATCGCCGGGAGTGCCGGGAGGAAACCGTGCTCATTCCCATTCCCGGAGAGAATGGCAAGGCCACCATTCCCGTGCCGAACAGCCGCGGGCTGAACCTCGTGGCCTCGGTGCGTCCCATGAAGCATCTCGCTGCGGGCATGCTGCCTGGCGGCTCTCATGCGGTGTCCGTCTTTCTCGTCAACGACCGCCCCACCAAGGAGGGCGAAACCTACCGCGCCTTCATCTTTCAAGCTGAGATCGAGCTGCGCTGCACCGAAGGTCTGCTCGGTCGGCCCGATCTTCGCGGCCTTTCCGCCATGGAGAAAGCAGACGGCGACGAGTCCATGGCCGACCTGCAATATCGGGACATTCTGGAATACGCGGTCGGCCACGGTGTGTCCGCCGAGCCGTTGTCAGTGGTCGCTGGCATCTGTGGAGGCGTGCGCACCTGCTGGATTCCCTCTGCCGAGGTGGAGCGCGTGGACCACTTTAACCCGCCCGGTCTGGACCTCGGCATGGATGCCCTCGGGGCGCTCACCAGCGGCGCTGAGGCGGCTACCAAACTGGCGCCACTCGTCACTGCGTATCGCGATTGGATTGCCGTGCAAGCGGATCAGCTTCCCAAGCTCAAAGTTCCGGCGGCCCAGCTCACCACAGCGCAGGACCTCATTCGTGGCGCAAAAGCGGCCGCGGACCGCATCGAGGCGGGCGTCAAAAAGTTAAGCGAGGCAGACGTTCTCTCCGCCTTCACGACGGCCAACCGCGCCATGGCGCGGGCCGCCCGTCAGCGCGTAGCCAGCCAGACCGGCCAGAAACCCGAAGCCGTGGAAGCCCCCAAGTGGCGGGCGTTCCAGCTCGCGTTTCTGCTGATGAACATCCAGGGCATCGCCGAGCCCGCTCATGCCGAGCGCGGCATTGTGGATTTGCTCTTCTTCCCGACCGGCGGCGGCAAAACGGAAGCCTACCTCGGCCTCTCGGCTTTCACGCTCGTGTTGCGCCGTCTCCGCCACGAGGGCGTCGCCTCGGCGGGCGTGAGCATTATCATGCGTTACACCCTGCGCCTGCTCACGCTCGACCAGTTAGGCCGCGCCGCAGGGCTCATGTGTGCACTGGAGCTGGAACGCGCCCAGTCCGGCGGCAAGCTGGGTGCATGGCCGTTTGAAATCGGCCTGTGGGTCGGCTCGGCCGCCACGCCCAACCGCATGGGCTTCGCCGGCGACAAATCTCCCGGCGCGGACAAGACCGCCTATGCGCGCACCACTAAATTCAAGGGCAAGACGGACAAGTATGCATCGCCCATCCCCATCGAGTCGTGTCCGTGGTGCGGCACAAAGTTCACGGGTGATTCGTTTGAACTACACCCCATCGGCTCCAGCAATCCCACGGACCTGCGCGTTGCCTGCATCAATGATCATTGCAATTTTTCCTCAGCCAAAAACAAGACGCTGCCGATCGTCGCCGTGGACGAACCCATCTACCGGCGGCTGCCCTGTTTCATCATCGCCACGGTGGACAAGTTTGCCGCGCTGCCCTGGACCGGCCGCGTCGGCTGTCTCTTCGGCCACGCCCAACGGCATGACAATGAGGGTTTCTATGGCCCGTGCGACCCGAACAAGGGCAAACCGTTGCCCACCCCCGGTCTGCTGCCGCCGGACTTAATCATTCAGGACGAGTTGCACCTCATCTCCGGCCCTCTCGGCACCATTGCCGGCATTTACGAGATCGCCATTGAACAGCTTTGCTGCCGCCCGCTGCCTCATAACGCCGTGTGCCGTCCGAAAATCGTCGCTTCCACGGCCACGGTGCGTCGTGCCGACCGGCAGATTCGCGCGCTGTTTGGCCGGCAGGAGACGGCCATCTTCCCACCACCCGGCCCAAGCCGCAGCGATTCCTTCTTTGCCCGCACCACGGATGTTTCCGCCGACGCCCCGGGCCGTTTGTATCTTGGCATCGCCGCCCAGGGCCGCAGTATGAAGGTACTTTTGCTCCGCACCGGGCTGGCCTTGCTCTCCGCAGGCCAAACACTTTACCAGCGTGAAGGAGGCAAGGTGGCCACCAATCCGGCTGATCCCTACATGACGCTGCTCTCGTATTTCAACAGCCTCCGCGAATTGGGCGGCAGCCGGCGCATCGTGGAGGACGAGGTGAAGTCGCGCCTCGAACTCTACTGGAAACGCCGCCGCCTTGATCCCGAGGATAAACTTTTCTCCACGCGTTACATCAAGCACACACCGCTGGAGTTGACCTCTCGCGTGGAGACCGATGAAGTGGCCGCTGCCAAGCAGAAGCTCGCTACCGATTTCACCAGCGATGACCGCGTGGATGTCGCCCTTGCCACGAACATGATTTCTGTCGGTCTTGATATCGTCCGCCTCGGTCTCATGCTCGTGTTCGGCCAGCCCAAGACGAGCTCGGAATACATCCAGGCCACCAGCCGCGTCGGTCGGCAGAAGGACAAACCCGGTCTGATCGTCACGCTGCTGAACATTCACCGGCCCCGTGACCGTTCGCACTACGAGCGTTTCAATGTCTATCACCGCACGTTCTATCGCTCCGTGGAAGCCACCAGCGTGACACCGTTTTCCCCCCGCGCGCTGGATCGTGCGCTGGCGGCGGCAGTCGTGGGCCTCTGCCGGCACACCCTCGGCAGTCTTACGCCGCCCAACGGCGCAACTGCGGTGCAAACGCATCTCACGGCCGTTCAGGATCTCGTCAAGATTTTCGGCCAGCGTGCCCTCAATCATGATGTCGTAAAAGCCATCAACGGCGAAGGCGCAGAACTCGAGGATCACGTCACTAACCGGGCCCACGCCCTGCTCGCCGATTGGGCCAAGATTGTGCTCGAGAAAACGAAGGAGGGCGTCGGCCTCAACTACCAGAAATTTGAGGACGCCGGTGGCCAGTCCCCGCTGCTCCGCGATTTCCTCGATCCCGAACTGGTCCGTCTCAAACCCATCTATTCCCGGTTTCGCGCCAATCGTTCCATGCGTGATGTCGAGCCGGCGGTGGACATTCTCCCGCAACCTTCTTCCCTGGGGACCAACTCATGAGCGAGCGCTCGCAACTCCGTTCCAATCAAATCATCACCACCTTCGGTCCGGGCGCGATGGTGGATCTGCCGGAGAAATCCGTCATCGTCGCCGGGCTTCATGAGTGGCACTACAAAAAAGACAAGCCTTGCCTGATCAAAGAGCCGCGGCTGGCGGCCAAGGTCGGTCGCCTGCTCAATCGTCCCAGCGTCGAGCTGCGCAGCCCGCCGCCCGCGGAGGACCTGCGCTTCACCAAGGGCATGGTCCAGCCCGCTATCACCGGCTATGTCTTCCCGCACTGGTTCATCGTTCAGAAAACGGAGAAGACCCCTGCGGCCCACCGGCGCCGCCGGCTGGTGCTGCGCGATCAGTTGAAGAACGGAAGGTTCTTCGATTCGTCCGACAAAAAGACCTATTCCGTTGTGCCAGTCCGTTTTGTCCGCGCCTGCTGCAAGGGCCATGTCGGCGACATTGCCTGGCGTAACTTCGCCCATCGTGGAGCCGATATCTGCGCGGCGGATCTCTGGATCGAGGAGCGCGGCACTAGCGGCGACCTCTCCGAAATCTGGATTGTCTGCGAGTGCGGCGCCAACCGTTGTATGCGCGAAGCTGCCGAACACGACAGCCATTCCCTCCTGATGTGCAATGGCAGTCGCCCTTGGTTGGATGACAAGGACAGCGCCTGCGACCAGCCCAATCGTCTCTTGCTCCGGAACGCCAGTAACGCTTATTTTCCCCAGTTGTTGTCGGTCATCTCCATTCCGGACAGTATGTCGGAAGTGGACGTCCTCGTGCTCGATCTCTGGGAGAACTATCTCCAGTTCGTCAAAGCCGAGGAGCGCCTCAATGAGGAACGGCAAAAGCCCGCTGTGGCTTCTTTGCTTGCCCCGTTTACAAACGAACAAATCCTGGGATCCATTGTAAGGATTCGCAATGGCGAGGCTGCCGCCGCAGTGGCGCGCTCAGTCAAGGACATCGAATTCGAGGCGCTCTCCAGTGCCAAGAACGAGGCCGCCACCGACCAGCCTGATGGCGATTTTTTTGCGCGCCTGCTCGATCCCAAACGCTGGCAGTCACCCTGGCTCGCGGCGCTCGACAAGATTGTATTGGTCCATCGCCTCCGCGAAGTCACGGCCCTTGTCGGATTCACTCGCTTTGACTCGGCCGGCCCGGACATTTCCGGTGAGCTGGACATCGCCGTCGAACGCGCCCCGCTAGTCGAGAATCCCCGATGGATGCCCGCAGCGGAGAATCGTGGGGAAGGCTTTTTCATCCAGTTCCGCCCGGAAGCGATCAAGGCCTGGCTTGATCGCCCTGAGGTGCAAGCGCGGAGCGCCGCACTTGAAGGTGGGTTCAACGCGTGGCTGCACGATCATTCGGGTGTCAAAGTCACGTTCCCTGGCGCCGCCTACGTCATGTTGCATTCCCTCGCCCACCTGTTAATCACCGCCATTTCCCTAGAATGCGGCTATCCCGCGTCGTCCTTGCGCGAGCGCATTTATGCGCCGGTCGCCGGGGGCTCGGACATGTCCGACTGTTATGGCATATTGATCTTCACCGGCTCCAGTGATGCTCAAGGCACCCTTGGCGGCTTGGTTCATGCGGCTCGCGACCTCAAGCGTCATTTGCTCCGCGCCTGTCAGCTTGGCTTCCTTTGCTCCAACGACCCGGTCTGTTCGTCACATACCCCCGGCCACGGCTCGGTCGAACAACTTTCCGGCAGCGCCTGCCACGGCTGTCTCTATATCTCGGAAACTTCCTGCGAGCAGTTCAACCGCTACCTCGACCGTAGCCTCGTTGTGTCCACGATTGACCGCTTGGGCTGTCAGTTCTTTGACATTCCCGCATGAGCTCTGGCACCGAAGCCACCGCCATTTTGCTGCGCCTCCCCGCCGCTCTACTGGCGGGGTTGGGTGTCGCCTTGGAATCGGGAACGCTCCGGCACGGGTTTTCCCAAAAAACGCTCCACCCGTTCTGCGGCGATGCCGCGCCCGCGGTGGAACAGGCTTTACGCCATCTCGCCCACGTCGGCTTCTCCACTGCCACTGCGGGAATGCTCTGCCAGGGGCTGGGGCGCGCCCTTGCTGAGCGTGACGACGCCGAACGAAGTTTGCAGTTGGTTCTTAGCGGCCCCGAGGTGGTCGGGATCCCGGTAGTGGACACCAAGACCACCGTCCTCTCCCTCTTCCAGGAAGCGCAACAGGAAGTGCTCATCACTAGCTACGTGTTTCACCAAGCTGCCGCTTTCTTCTCGATGCTGGCCCGAAAGCACGATGCCGATCCCGCGTTCCGCGTGACGTTCATTGTGGACCTCACCCATAGCCGCAAGTCGCCTGAAGACAGCATTGCCAAAATGGCGCCAGCCTATGGGGCCAACTTCCGCAAACAGCACTGGCCCGGCCGTCGGCCGCCCGAGATCTGGCACGACCCGCGGGGTTTTGAACCAGCTGCCGCCGATCGCGGGGTTCTTCATGCCAAAACTGTAATCGTGGACCGCAAGATCGTTTTCATCACATCCGCCAACTTTACCGAGGCGGCGCAGGCCCGGAACATCGAGGCCGGTGTCCTCATACGCCAGCCGCGCATCGCCCAGCGGTTGCACGACTACTTTACCGGCCTCATCACCACCAACGTCCTCCGCCCCATCAATCTAGTGTGAAAAGGTCGCACCAAGGAGACCGACGTTGAGTAAACAAAATGGATCCCTCCTCACTACTACGGCAGGAGCTGTCCATGGGAGACGAAATGTTCGATCGAGGCTTGGCTAAGCCGACGTATTGTCGAGCTTACCTACACGACATGGAGTCTTTACGACTTTGGCGTGGATTGCGGTTCAAACGGACCACCATTCCGTTGGAATGAGGAGCAAAGATTTCTGCTCCGGTGCGAGTTGGACGCCGCTTTTTTCCACTTTTACCTCAATCCCTCCCGGAACCCCGCGATGCCGTGTCCTACATCATGAATACCTTCCCCATTGCAAAGCGCAGGGACGAGGCCCGCACCGAGGAAACCAACGCCGCCGGCGAAGTGATCAAGCCCGGCCGCTACATCACCAAAGACACCATCCTCGAAATCTACGACGCCCTCGCCGAAGCGATGAAGTCGGGCAAGGCGTATCAAACCCGTCTTAATCCACCGCCAGCAGACGCGAGGTGTTGTCATCCCCCAAGAAGCTTTGAGTAACCACTTCTTTAGATACCTAAAAAAGGAAACAGGCATGGGCCAGTTTCCTTCTCCCCACCTCACACCCCCAGCTTACGGAGCTTACACTCTTCAGCAACGGGAGTGGAGGTGGATGGGCGAGCACGGCCGACAGACCATTGCCTCAACCCAACAATCTGCTCGGCCATCAAGCGGGACAACGGGACAAAACCGTTCAACGCAGCCGCAATGTCGAGATCGGCGGGTCGGTTGGGTTGACAGGCCTCCGGTTCTTGCGAGCCTGTTCGGAGCATGAGCGCTGTAGTTCCGCTCCCAATCCCATCACGCAAGCGGCGGTGGAAGTGGGTGTTGCGGGCGCTCGCGGCGCTGGTGTTCGTTACCGGGTTACTCGCGGTCGCAGCATATCGCGAGGTTTACCGCAGCAACGGCGAGGTGTTGAGCGGTGGACGGAAGCGCGCCTACCTGCTGCATGTGCCCAAGTCGTATCAAGCTGATCGACCTACGGCCTTGGTTATTTGCCTCCACGGTTTTGCCGAATGGCCCGCTCATGTGATGCGGTTGAGCCACTGGAATCGGTTGGCGGACAAATCCGGCTTTCTGGTGGTATATCCCTTCGGCAGCCGCTTCCCGTTGCGCTGGCATTGCGGTGGCGGGTTTAGCAACCGCGAACTAGCCCGACAGGACGTGCAGTTCATCGCCGACCTAATTGATCAACTGAAGCAGCGCTACAACCTCGACGAGGCACGAATCTACGCCAACGGCCTCTCCAACGGCGGCGGCATGTCGTTTCTGCTGGCTGGCCAACTGTCGGGGCGCATTGCGGCCTTCGGCAAGTATTTGAAGTTCAGGTCGCGCACCTTGGCGGCAGCGTCCACGATGGCGCAGGTGATGCGGGCTTCCTCGGCAGTCGGATAAAGGTGCGCCACAGCGTCGCGGGTATCGCCGTCTACTCCTCATCCAGCAATATCAAGAACTGCCCCTGTACGTTTTTGACGTCGAAAGGGGAGTGCGCATCAGTCAATAGAACCGGGGTGCCCCTTCCGCGCAGGGGCAGGGGAGGTCGTTGTTTCAGAACGGTGGTAGAAATACATGCAGCCGAGAGACAGGCTTGTGAGGACATGCCATAGGGCATGACCTTGCAGCCAGAGGTCTGGGCCGGTGAATCGGCCGGCGACGTCGAGTTGCCGGCAGATCACGGCCGCAACGAGAGCCGCACAACTCCCGGCCAGCCAGCGAGCGTCGACTTTTCGGAAGGCGTGGAAACGGTCCAGCAACGCGAAAAGACCAACGGTCGCGATCAGGGAGCAGAGCACGAATTGGGAGGACATGGACCACTTGTAGCGAAACAGGAGCACACTGGCGACCGTGACGAGGATGAGCGAAATCGGCCAGGTGGGGAGAGTGCGGCGATGACGGCCCACGGGCAGGCAGGGAATCCAACGGCCCAAGCTCACCGCGATGAGCACCAACAACGGGGCATACATCGCAGCCACGTCCAGTTGCTGGCCGAACCGGGTCAACGACGCATGAAAGAGAGCACTGCCCGCGCCCAGATAGCAGCAGGCCAATCCGAAAGCCAGACTCAGCGCAGGCGTCCGAACCAGATATCCCCCTCCGCTCGGAGAAGAGCGACGCAGATCATGT